>NZ_JBHMIV010000014.1:0-125299 GCF_048060475.1 Nocardiopsis sp. LOL_012
GGTGGTCTGCGGGGACTCGGGCTCGGGGGCGGCCGGTGCGGGTGCCGGTGTGTAGGGGCGGCCGCGCGCGGGGGCGGCGAGGTCGCGCGGGGAGGACCGGAGGAGGTCAGCGCTAAACTGAGCCATGTCGGCAATCCTTGTCGTGAAAAGAGTTGTAGTTGCTGGCCACGGCCCCGAGCGCTGAGAAACGCTGCGGGGTCATTCTTCTGCTCGGTTCTTTCGAGAAGAAGCGTAGGGCATGTTCGGGGTCGATGGCACCGCTACCGCGAAGTCGTCGCCTTTAGTCCTTGATTTCGCTGTTCCCCCAGTTCAGTGCCTATTTCAGGCTTAGATATAAAGCAGTATGAATTGATATGTATGCCTGATTTGTTCATGGTTGTTCGAGGGGTGTCGCTGGATTCTCAGCCGCCCACGGTCCCGGCTTCGACGACCTCACCGTGGTCGCTCTCCACCACCACGTGCACGCCCCTCGGCACCTTTCCGTCGAGCGCGGTGAGCAGGTCGTCGGTCGACGGCAGGTCGTCGGGGGTCCGGACGTCGATGTACATCGTCTTCGACACCATGTCGACGTCGCTGACGGAGGCTCCCGGGGTCTCGGAGAGCCACTGTTCGGCCGCCTTCTTGGCGTGTCCGCTCCAGGAGGCGATGAGGAACGTGGTGGTGGTGTTGACCGCCATGGGGATGAACACGGCGATGAACAGCAGGACCAGGACGGCCCGGGTCCGGCGGGCGGTGTTGCGCCTGGCGCCGCCGGGGCCGTAGCCGACGAACGCGAACACCACCATGCCCGCGGTGGCCAGGCCGAAGAAGTTCGACAGGAACAGCACGAGCGCGCCCAGCGCGGGCCACAGCGCCCCGTGTTCCAGGCACACCCCGACCACGACCAGCGGTGGAACCAGGGAGATGGCGATGGCTACCCCGGGCAGCACGGCCGCGACATCGCGTCGGGCCAGTGCGACGGCACCCGCGAAACCCGTCGCGATGGCGGCCAGCAGGTCCATCAGGCGTGGTGACGTGCGGCCGGAGATCTGGCTGTTGGAGAGCAGGTCGTAGCTCTGGGGCAGGGACAGCGACATCACCGTGCCGACCCCGATCACCATCAGGCAGCCGAGGACGACGACCTTGAACGACCCGGTCCCGCGCCGCTGCAGGGAACCCAGCGCCATCCCCATGATGGGGGTGGACAGCGGGGCGATGATCATCGCCCCGATCACCGTGGCCGTCGCGTCGGTGATCACCCCCGCCGCCGCGATGACCGACGACAGCAGCAGCATGGTCCAGAACGAGGAGCGCTTGGCCCGCGCGTCCCCCACGGACAGGTCGAGATCCTCCGCCAGTTCGTCCACGGTCCGGCGCTGGGACTCGGGGACGACGCGTTCGAGAATTGCGCTGAGCATGGGCCGAGTATCGCCGCCTGTGCGGCCCCGACCAGGGGTGACACGTCGGGGACCGCGGTCTTCGCGCTGTGTTCGCCCTCGCTGTCCACAGCCTCGGCGGCCACTGTTCACGCGAGGTATACATGGTGTGTATAGTCGCGGCTACGTCACTCCCGCAGACCCTTCTCGGGTTACTGGAGACCGGCCTCCAGCACGGAAGCGCGGCTACGACGTGCTCTTCGAGGTGGCCGGAGGCACGGAGGACCCGCTGAGCGGTATGCGGAGCATGCTGCTCGCCGGGGCGGTCGCCTGCCTGGCCGTGGTGGCGGCAGGGCTGCTGGTGGGAACCGTTGGAGCAGGTGCGCGAACGCAAGCGCGTCCACGCGGTGCTCACCGCGTTCGGTACCCGTAGGCGGACCATGGCGGGCTCCCTGCTGTGGCAGACCGCTCTGCCGCTGCTGTTGGGCATGGCCGTCGCGACGGCGGCGGGGCTGGCGCTGGGCGCTCTGCTCATGAGGCTTGCCTTCGTGCCCGTCTCTTTCGACGGGGTGTGGGTGCTGGCCCTCGCGGGCTCGGGCGCCGCCGTCGTCCTCGCGGCGACGCTGCTGGCCCTGCCCGCGATGCTGCGCACGATGCGTCCGGAAGGACTGCGCACGGAGTAGCGTCCCGGGCGGCAGGCAGCAGACACCGGACGTCGGGGAAAGGAACGGCGATGCCCGACTACACCGTGACCGTCACACGCGAGGGGGACCTGTGGGCCGTGATTATCGACGGCCTGCCCGAGGGCGTCGCGGGTGCGATCGACTACACGCGCCTGGACCGGGTGCGCGACGAGGTGCCCGAGGCGATAGCGGACCTGACCGACTCCTCCCCCGAGGACTTCACGGTCACCTGGCGGTGGGAGAGGGAGCCGTGAGCGCGGTGTCCCGCGTCAGTCGGGGGCGGGGCCGGTGGAGTCGCGGATGACCAGGTGCGAGGGGAGCAGCACGTTCCGGTCGGGGGCCTGGACCGTGGAGCGGGACCGGTTCTCCAACAGCAGTTCCACCGCCCAGCGCGCCGCCTCGTCCTGCGGCCCGGCCAGGGTGGTCAGCGCGGGCACGCAGAAGTCCGCGCCGAAGATGTCGTCGTAGCCCACCACGCTGACCTGCTCTGGCACGGCCACCCCGCGTTCGGCCAGGCGGCGCATCACCCCGATCGCCAGCAGGTCGTTGTGCGCCACGACGGCGGTCGCCCCCGTGACCAGCGCGGCGTCGGCCGCCGCGCCGCCGCCCTCCACGTAGGGCGGGAACGGGCCCAGGCGCCGGGCCTCCAACCCCAGGTGTTCCGCGCTCGCGCCGAGCGCCTCCCACCGCTGTCCGGCCAGCCACGAGTGGTGCGGTCCCGACAGGTACACCATGGACCGGTGCCCCAGTGAGGCGAGGTGCTCCACGATCTGGCGGCTGCCGTCGCGGCTGTCGACCACGGCGCTCGGCAGGCCCCTGACCTCGCGGTTGACCAGGGCCAGGTTGTGCTCCTCGGCCAGTTCGCAGATGCTCTCGTCGCTCATGCGGCTGGAGGCGAGGATGAACCCGTCCACGGACCGGGCCAGGTGCTCGATCTTGCTGCGCTCGGTGTCGGCGGACTCCTCGGTGTAGCTCAGGATGAACGAGATCCCCGCGGCGGCGGCGCGCCGCTCGGCGCCCCGGATCGTGCCGAAGAAGTGCGGGTTGGTGACGTCGGGCACCAGCATCGCGACGGTGGCGGTCCGTCCCGACTGCAGGGCGGTGGCCAGCGGGCTCGGCCGGTATCCCAGGCGTTCGGCGACTTCGAGAATGTGTTCCCGGGTGGCGGTGTTGACCCTGCGGGGGGTGCGCAGCGCGCGCGAGACCGTGGAGGCGGCGACGTCCGCCTCGCGCGCCACGTCGTAGATGGTGATCCGCTTCGGGGAGTTCATGGGCCTTTTCTACTCTTTATGGCAACTTTTGGCAATCGCTTGCCATGGAACGAACACGAAACCTAGGGTTCACAGAAGCTTCTAGTGAGGGGCGTCACGCGGCCCTCACCTGCGCAGACGTCCGTAACAGTCGAGTGGAGCCCCTCCGGATGGCAGACACACCCCCACAGCCCGACAACCGGCCGCCGCGGTCACGCCCGCGTCCGGTGCGTTGGCTGGAGACGGCCGAACTGGTCACCGGAGCCCTGCTCCTGGCGATGGTGTTCGTGCTCATGCTCGTCCAGGCCACCCAGCGCCACCTGCCGGTTGAGGGCTGGGCCTGGACCGGTGAGCTGGCCCGCTTCGGGCTGGTCTGGCTCACGTTCTCACTGGTCGGCTACCTGATGGGCCGCGACGAGCACATCACGCTCAAGGTAACCGACCTTTTCCTGGGCGACCGCGCGCTGCGCGTCGTGTGGGTCTTCGCCAACCTCGTGGTCGCCGCGGTGGGCGTGCTGCTCTTCCTGGAGGCGGTCGAACTCGTCTTCGGCGGGTCCCCGCAGAAGACCTCGATCCTCCAGATCCCGCTCACCTGGGTCTACGTCATCCCGCTCGTCGGCGTGACACTCATGACGCTGCGCGCCGTCGCCAACGCGGTCCTGCTGCCCGCACCTCCCCAGCGCGAGCACCGCACCACCGAGGAAGGGGAGGCCGCCTGATGGAAGCCCTGCTCGTCATCACCGGCATCCTGGCCCTGCTCCTCCTGCGGGTGCCCATCGCCTTCGCGATCCTGGGGCCGTGCCTGGCCTACATGCTCATCGGCGGCCAGTCCACCGGGCTGAGCCTGCGCACCGCGGCCATGGAGGCCAACAGCTTCCCGCTCCTGGCGGTCCCGCTGTTCATCCTCCTCGGCGTCGTCGCCAACCACACCGGCATCGCCGACCGCCTCTTCGGTTTCGCCCGGGTGCTGCTCGGCCGTACCCGCGGCGGCCTGGGCTACGTCAACATCGGTGTGAGCGTCGGCTTCTCGTGGATCAGCGGCGCTGCCCTGGCCGACGTCGCGGGCATGGGCAAGATGATGGTCCCCGCCATGACCAAGGCCGGGTACCCCCGCCGCTTCTCCCTCGGTCTCACCGCCTCGACCAGCCTGATCAGCCCGATCATGCCGCCCAGCATCCCCGCGATCATCTACGCGTCGGTCGCGGCGGTCTCCACGGCCGCGCTGTTCGCGGCGGCGGTGGTGCCCGCGCTGCTCACTGCAGGCGGGCTGTCCCTGCTCGTGTTCCTGTGGGCGCGCAACAAGCCCCACCTGGCCGGTGAGAAGGCCGAGAAGGGCGAACTGGGCCGCGCCACCCTGCGCGCGCTGGGCCCGCTGGGCGCCCCCGTCATCCTGCTCGGCGGCATCCTCAGCGGACTGTTCACCCCGACCGAGGCCGCGTCGGTCGGTGCCGCCTACGTCCTCGTCCTGGCTTTGTGCTACCGCAAGCTCAACGGACGGGCCCTGTGGACGATCGCGGTGGAGACCGTCACCACGGCCGCCTCGATCACCGTCATCCTCGCCGCCTCCGGCCTCCTCGGCTGGGTGCTGGCGCGCGAGCAGGTGCCTCAGCAGGTCGCGTCCTTCCTACTGGGCGTCACCGACAACGCCACGGTCCTGCTGATCCTGGTGGCCCTCGTGCTCATCCTGATCGGGACCGTGCTGGAGCCGATCGCCGCACTGGTGATCACCGTTCCGGTCCTGCTCCCCGTCGCCGTGCAACTGGGCGCGGACCCCGTCCACTTCGGCGTGATCACCATCATCTGCCTGATGATCGGCCTGCTCACACCGCCCATCGGAGGGGTGCTCTTCGTCCTCGGGTCGGCGACCCGAACGCCCATGCACGAGGTGTTCCGCGGCACCGCGCCGTTCCTCGTCCCGCTCGTGGCGGTCCTGCTGCTGCTGATCCTGTTCCCCGACCTGGTCCTGTTCCTTCCCGGACTGCTGAACCTCTGACCCGACCGACATCCGTCGCACCCTTCACTAGGAGGAATCCCCCGTGAGCAAGACACGTTTCCTGGCCCTGATCCCCGCCGTGGCACTCGCCGCGACCGCGTGCAGCGGTTCCGGCGGAGGCGGTGAGGACACCGCGGACGGCGACATCACCCTCAGCTTCTCCAACAGCTACACCGAGGACCACCCGCACACCCGCTGCGGCATCGACCTCGTCGCCGAGCGTGTCGCAGAGTCCGACTCGGGCATGTCCGTCGACACCTTCCCCAACAGCCAGCTCGGTGCCAACACCGAGACCTTCGCCTCCGTGATGTCCGGTGACATCGACCTGGACGTGCAGGGCTCCTCCGCGCTCAGCGCCTCCTACTCGCCGATCGGGGTCATGGACTCCGCCTACGTCTTCCGGGACGCCGACCACCTCTTCTCCTTCTTCGACTCCGAGGCCTCGGCCGACATGAAGGCGGAGTTCGAGGAGGCCACCGGAACCAAGATCCTCGACGTCTGGTACTTCGGCGACCGCCACTTCACTGCCACCGAGCCGATCCGCAGCCCCGAGGACCTCGACGGCCTGCGGATGCGCTTCCCCGACTCGCCCACCCACCTGGCCAACGCCGCGGCCCTGGGTGCCGACCCGACCGCGGTCGCCTTCGAGGAGGTCTACCTCGCCCTCCAGCAGGGCACGGTCGACGGCCAGGAGAACCCGATCCCGACCATCGAGGGCATGAACTTCGTCGAGGTCCAGTCCCACGTCAGCCTCAGCAGCCACTCCGTGGGCTCGCAGATGATCGTCGTCTCCGGCGAAACGTGGGACTCCCTGTCCGCCGACCAGCAGGAGACCCTCCAGCAGGCCGTCAGTGAGACCCGCGCCGACAACCGCGCCTGCATCGAGGAGGCCGAGCAGGAGATCACGGACCGCTGGGAGTCCGAGGGAGCCATCGAGATCGTCGACGACGTGGACGTCGAGACCTTCCGCAGCCAGGCGCAGGAGTACTTCGCCGAGAACATGGACGCCGAGCAGTACGCGCTGTACGAGGCCGTCCAGGAAATCGAGTAGGCGAAGCGGGACGAGGGGGAAGAAAGGCCACGACGCATGCTGCGTTCCATTGCCACCGTGTCACTCAGCGGGACCCTGGAGGAGAAGCTCCAGGCCGCGGCCCGGACCGGGTTCGACGGTGTGGAGATCTTCGAGAACGATCTCATCGGGTCGGCGCTGCCGCCCCGGGAGATCCGGGCCCTGGCGGAGTCGCTGGGACTGACGATCGATCTTTACCAGCCCTTCCGTGACTTCGAAGGTGTGGAAGAGGCACTGCTGGAGCGCAACCTCCGGCGCGCCGAGGCCAAGTTCTCCCTCATGGTCGAGCTAGGCGTCGACACGGTCCTCGTGTGCTCGAACGTCGCCACGGCGACGGTCGACGACGACGCCCGCTCGGCCGCCCAGCTCCGCAGGCTCGCCGAGACCGCGGAGCCCTACGGGGTCCGCGTCGCCTACGAGGCGCTGGCGTGGGGGACCCACGTCAGCGACTACCGCCACGCCTGGCGCCTCGTCGAGATGGCCGACCAACCGGCCCTGGGCACCTGCCTGGACAGCTTCCACATCCTGTCCCGCGGCCACGACCCGGCGCAGATCCGCGACATCCCCGGGGAGAAGATCTTCTTCCTCCAGCTCGCGGACGCGCCCCTCATGCCCATGGACGTCCTGCACTGGAGCCGCCACCACCGCTGCTTCCCCGGCCAGGGCGCGTTCGACCTCACCGCGTTCACCGGCCACGTCCTGGCCGCCGGCTACCGGGGACCCCTGTCCCTGGAGGTGTTCAACGACGTCTTCCGCGCCTCCGACACCGAGCGCACGGCCGCCGACGCGTTCCGGTCCCTGGCGGTGCTGGAGGACGACGTGGCCCGGGCCGGGGCCCGCGCTGATTCATCCGATGGTCCGCCTGTCGAGCTCACCCGCCTGCCCACCCCGACACGGGCGCGGGGATACGCGTTCGCCGAGGTCGCCGCGCCCGAGCACTCCATCGACACGGTGCGCGGCGCCCTGCGCGCCCTGGGACTGCGCCACACGCGCGACCACCGCTCCAAGCCGGTCCAACTGTGGAGCGGCGGGGGCGCGCGCATCCTGCTCAACGCCACCGACCCCCAGCTCGGGCACACCTGGAGCGGCGACGCCGCGGTGACGGCGCTCGGGGTCGACGTCGACGACGCCCGCGAGGCGATGCGGCGGGCCGAGCGGCTGCTGGCCCCGCCGCTGCCCCGGCGGCGCGACCCGGCCGAGTCGGAGCTGGACGCGGTCGCCGCACCCGACGGCACGTCGGTCTTCTTCTGCCCCGCCGACGCGGCGGAGACCGAGGGCTGGCTGGCGGACTTCTCCGTCCCCGGCCCGGACACCGAGGAGCCCGGGGAAGGGGAGGCGCCGCTCACCGGGATCGATCACGTGGGCCTGTTCCAGCCCTTCGACCACTTCGACGAGGCGTCGCTGTTCTACCGCTCGGTGCTGGGCCTGACGCCCGACGACGGCGTCGAGCTGGCGGCTCCCGACGGCATGGTGCGCAGCCGGGCGATGAGCCGGGACGGTGCCGTGCCGCGGATCGCGCTGAACGCCTCCCTTCTGGGCCGGGGACCGTTCGAGGACCCGCGCGGGGGGCCGCAGCACATCGCGTTCGCGTGTGCGGACGTGTACGCGGTCGCCGCCCGGATGCGGGGCCACGGCGCGCGCCCGCTGCGCATCCCGGACAACTACTACGACGACCTCGCGTGCCGGACGGAACTGGAGCCCCAGGAGATCGCGCGCATGCGGGAGGCCGGTGTGCTCTACGACCGTGCGGGCGACGGCGAGTTTCTGCACTTCTACACACCGATGCTCGACGGGCGGCTCTTCCTGGAGGTCGTGCAGCGCGTCGGTGGGTACGCGGGCTACGGCTCGGCCAACAGCCCGTTCCGGATGGCCGCCCAGAGAGCGGAGGAGAGCCGGTGAGTGACTCCTTCCTCGTCGGGCTCATCGGGACCGGGATCGGCCCGTCGCTGACCCCGCCGATGCACGAGCGCGAGGCGGCCGAACTCGGGCACCGGCTCATCTACCGGACCATTGACATCGCCGAGCTGGGCCTGCCGCCCGAATCGGTGGGGGACCTGGTCCGTACCGCCCCCCACCTGGGGTTCAACGGGCTCAACATCACCCACCCCTGCAAGCAGTTGGTCCTGCCGTCCCTGGACGGGCTCACCCCCGAGGCCGCCGCCCTGGGCGCGGTGAACACGGTGGTGTTCGACGCGGGGCGGGCGGTGGGCCACAACACCGACTGGTCGGGGTTCGCCCGGTGCCTGGAGCGCGGGCTGCCCGATGCCGCGGTGCGTGACCGCGTGGTGGTTCTCGGTGCCGGGGGCGCGGGTGCGGCCGTGGTCTACGCCCTGCTCGACGCGGGTGTGGGCGAGGTGACCGTGGTGGACGTCCGCGCGGAGCAGGCCGAGGAGTTGGCCGAACGCCTCGGCGCGCACTTCCCGAAGGCGGTGTGCCGGGGGCGTGGGACGGGGGAGCTCCCGGACCTGCTGAGCCGGGCGGACGGCATGGTCAACGCCACGCCGATCGGGATGGCGCACCATCCGGGCAGCCCGGTGCCCGGGGACCTGCTGTGCCCGTCGATGTGGGTGGCCGATGTGGTCTACCGTCCCCTGGACACCGAACTGCTGGGGCTGGCCGCGTCGCGGGGCTGTGTGACGGTGTCGGGCGGCGAGATGGCGGTGTTCCAGGCCATCCACGCGTTCGGCCTGTTCACCGGCCTGGAGCCGGACAGTGGCCGCGTGCTCGCGCACTTCCACAGCCTGCTCGACTGAGCCGGGTGTTCGGGAGGGCCGCCGGAGTGCTGACCGGCGGCCCTCCCGTCGTCTCCGGTGCTCAGCCCTCGCTTCGGCCCGACCGCTCACGCGGCCCCTTCGGCGTCGTGGGCGAGGGCCGAGGGGGTCAGTCTGCCGACGATGGCCGGGGCCTCGTGGACGAGGGACCCGTCCTCCACCGCCTCGACCATGAAGCGGGCGTAGTCCACGCGCCGGGTGATGTTGCTGGCCAGGACGGGGTCGCCCACGTGTCGGCTCCAGACCGGCAGGCCCTGGCTCTCGCCCTCCTCCAGGTCGCTACCGCGCACCACCGTCCACCGGGTGTCACTGTCGAAGACCCGTCGGCACGCCTCCACCTGGTCGTCCACGTCCACGACGCGCAGGAGCTTGGCCAGCCGCCCGAAGACCGCCTCGTAGAGCTTGAACCGGCGGCTGTACACGTCCTTGCCGTCGCGGCTGATGTGCCAGCCGCAGGAGAACACCAGACGGGCACCGGGACGCGCGTGGTCGAGTACGGCCTGGGCCGTGCCGGAGGCGTAGTGGTGCACGCCCCACGGCACCAGCACCGTGAGCACGGCGTCGCACCCCTCCACCGCCCGGGCGATGACCGCTCGGTCGTCGGTCATGCCGGGGACCACCGTGATCCGGTTCTCGAACTCGGCGAGCTTGTCCGTACTCCGCTCCCGGCAGACTCCAGTGACCTCGTATCCGCGCTCCAGCGCGTGGCGCACCATGTGGCGCCCGAGCTTCCCGGACGCGCCGACCACGCAGATCCTCTTCCCCGCCCCCGGAAGTCCGGTCCGTTCTCCGTGTGCCATGGCCCTCTCCCCACTCTCGACTTACACCGTAAGTTACAGCCTTGCGGTGTAAGGTTGTCAAGGTTCGCGAACGAGGAAGGGAGACCTGTGTCCACGGATCCGGATGGTGCGCCGCGCCGCGATCCGCTCAGCGAGGAGGCGGTGCTGCGCACGGCGGTCGCCATGGCGGACGAGTCGGGCGCCGGAGTGCCGAGCATGCGCGGGCTCGCCAAGCGGCTCGGGGTCGAGGCCATGTCGCTCTACCACCACGTCCGCAACAAGGAGGCGGTCCTGGACGGCATGGTCGACCTCGTCTTCGACGAGATCGAACTCCCGCCGGAGGGCGCCGACTGGCAGGAGGCGATGTGGCGGCGGGCGGCCTCGGTGCACGGCGCCCTGCTCCGCCACCGGTGGGCGGTTGGCCTGATGGACTCGCGGACCAGTCCCGGACCCGCGACCCTGCGCCACCACGACGCGGTCATCGGCTGCCTGAGGTCGAACGGTTTCTCGACCGCGGGGGCGGCACACGCCCTCTCCGTGCTGGACGGGTACGTCTACGGCTTCACCCTCCAGGAACTCAGCCTGCCCTTCGCCTCGCCCGAGGAGTTCGAGGACGTGGCGGGATCCATGGCGCAGCGGGTGTCCCGGGAGGAGTTCCCGCACCTGGCCGAGATGATCGCCGACCGGGCCGTCGGCTACGACTACTCCGAGGAGTTCGGTATCGGGCTCGACCTGATCCTCGACGGGCTGTCGCGGCGGCGCGAGCACTGGCGCTGACCCATCCCCGTCCGGTCGGGTGTGATGCAGGGATCCCTTACGGGACAGGCGGTTCGTCTTGCGGAGGAAAAGGAGGTCGCCCGCTTCTTCGAGGAGGCGGAACTGCTGGAGCCCGGTGTGGTGTCCGCGTCGCCGTGGCACCCGAGTGCGACCGGGGCCGGTGGCATCAGCGAGGTCGACCAGCACGGGGACGTGGCCTGAAAGCGCTGAGAGTGCTCGCGTTGTGACCCTTCAGTAAAAATGCTCTTTGTGCATGAATGCGCATCGTGTATTTATTGACGCCTCCGGGAAGGGGGTCATCAGCGGTGGACGGCCCGCCGCGTACCCGCCCGTGCGAAGGACGTGGTGACGATGGCCTCCCCAGGACAGACGTCGAACATGAGGATCAGCCCCACCGAACTGCGCCGGTTGATACCCGCGGACCTGCTGGAACGGGACAAGTGCCCGTTCGACCCGCCCGAGGGGCTGCGTGAACGCCGTGGCCGCGGCCCCGTGCAGCCGCTGGAGCTGGCCAACGGCGCCACCGCCTGGCTGGTCACCGGGATCGAGGAGGCCCGCACCGTCCTGAGCGATGTGCGGTTCAGCTCGGACCGGACACGCCACCCGGCGGCCACCAAAGCGGATGGGGCCGCCCCCGACGGAGGGGACACCGCTGAGCAGGGCCGCACCGACGGGATGTTCATCTTCATGGACCCGCCGGAGCACACCCGGCTGCGGCGGCTGCTCACCGGCCAGTTCACCGTCCGGCGGATGCGGGCGCTCGAACCGCACATCCGCGACATCGCCGTCGAGCACATCGAGGCGATGCGCGCCGCCGGCACCGGGGCCGACCTCGTCCCGTCCTACGCGCTGCCGATCCCCTCGCTGGTGATCTGCGAGCTGCTCGGGGTCGACTACGCCGACCGCGCGCAGTTCCAGGAGCGCACCGCCGTCACCCTCGACTCCAGCGCGCCCGCCGAGGACCGGGCCCGCGTCGGCCTGGAACTGTACGCCTACATCCAGGAACTGGTCGCCGCCAAGCGCACCCGGCCGGGCGACGACATCCTCTCCGGTCTCATCCACGACACGGACCCGCCGCTGACCGACGCCCAACTGACCGACATGACCCTCGTCCTGCTCGGCGCCGGCCACGAGACCACCGCCAACATGCTCGCCCTGAGCGCCTTCGTGCTGCTGGAGAACCCCGACCAGTTCGCCGCGCTGCGCGGGGACCCGGCGCTGCTGGACCACGCGATCGAGGAACTCCTGCGCTTTTTGTCCATCATCCAACTGGGCGTCACCCGGGTGGCCGCCGAGGACCTCACGGTCGCCGGTACGCGGATCCCCGCGGGCTCCACCGTCATCATCGCCACCCCCGAGGCCAACCGCGATTCCCGGCACTGGGAGGGGCCCGATCTGCTGGACGTGCGGCGGCCCCGCGCCTCGCACCTGGCCTTCGGCCACGGCGTCCACCAGTGCCTGGGCCAGCAGTTGGCGCGGGCGGAGATGAAGGCCGGACTGGGCGAGCTGCTGAACCGCCTGCCCGACCTGCGCCTGGCGGTCCCGGCCGAACAGGTGCCGCTGCGCGACGAGATGCTGGTCTTCGGTGTGCACTCCCTGCCCGTGACCTGGTCCTGACAGCCGCCCCGTAGTCTGGCCGACAGGTCGGTCGTGAGGGAGGGCGTCACTGTGGTTCGGTCAGCGCGGTCGGCCGCCGCGGTCCCGGCAGGGGCCGGACGGCGGGAGCGCAAGAAGGCGGCCACCCGCACCGCGCTGCTGGAGGCGGTGCTGCGGCTGGTCGAGCGGCACGGTGTGGAGGAGGTGACCGTCGAGCGGATCACCACCGAGGCCGACATCGCCCCGCGCACCTTCTTCAACTACTTCTCCGGAAAGGAGGAGGCGATCGTCGCGCCCCTGGAGTTCGGGGCCGAGTCGCTCATCGCCGGGTTCCGGGACCGACCGCGGACCGAATCGGTTCTGACCGCCCTGCGTCAAGCCGTGCTGACCGTGCTGCCCGACACCGACCTGGGCCGGGAACGGGTCTGCGCTCTGCGGCTGATCGTACGGGCGCCCTCCCTCAAGCCCCAGCGGCTGGCCGTGTTCTCCGCCCAGGAAAGGGTGCTCTCCGAGGCCGTCGCCGAGCGCGTCGGGGCTGTGTCCGGTGATCTCTACCCCGACCTGTGCGCGGCGACGGCCCTGACGGCGATGCGCGTCGTCGTGGAGGGGTGGCTGGACCAGGCCGAGGGCGTCGGCGCCGCCCCTTCCCTGGCCGTTCTGCACGAGAGGGTGGAGGAGATGTTCGTCGAACTCGCCGCCGGGTTGGACCGGCCGGGCACGGAGTGAGCGCGCTCCCGGGTCCGGTCGAGGGATCCGCACCCGGGGCCGGGGCTCAGCGCGGCACCGGCAGCGCGCGGTCGAGGAACCGCTCCGCCATCCGGCGGTAGCCGTCGGTGTCGGGGTGCAGGCCGTCGGGCAGGGCGGAGGCGTCGCCGGGACCGAACAGGTCGAGGCCGTCGACGACGTGCAGGCGGGTGTCGCCGCTCTCCCGGCGCACGGCGGCGTGGTGGTGCAGCAGTTCCCGGATCCGGCCCAGGGACAGGGCGCCGTCCGCCAGCGGCTCGGGGCGGTCGACGGTGCGCACGCGGCCGTCCGGTCCGAGGAGGGTAGGCCCGGGACGGTCCTCGGCGGCCGGGCAGACGATCGGCGTGACGACGAGGATCGGGGTCTCGGGGTGGCCGTCGCGGACGGTGTCCAGGAAGCCGTGGAACGCGGGGACGAACGTGCGCAGGCGCATGGTGTCGCCGTTGACCACGTTGATCCCGAGTTCGAGGCTGATGGTGTCCGCGGGCAGGTCGCGGATGGTGCGCGCCATGAACTGGTCGAGGTGGCACTGGCCGCCCAGGCCGAGGTTGAGCAGGGAGTGCCCGCTCCGGCGGGCGACGATCGCGGGCCAGGTGGCTGTGGGGCGCTCCGCCTCCGAGCACTGGCTGATCGAGCTGCCGTGGTGCACCCACAGGGGGCCGCCCCCGGGGGCCGGCTCCAGGGACGCCCCCTCGGGGACGCGCGCGTCGATCAGCTCCAGCGCGGCCGAGGCGGGGAACCAGATCTCGACACGGCGCGGACCGTCCGCCCGGCCGAGGTCGAACCGTACGGTGACCGGGTCGGCCTCACGGCGCTCCACCTCCGCGCCGGTGGCGGGGTCGACGACGACCACGGTCGCGGTGTCCACCACCTCCGGTTCATGGAGGCGGCCGTCGACCACCGCGTCGAAGGCGCCGCCGCCCTCGGGTCGCGTGCCGCGTGGCAGGCGCACGGTGAGCCGCACGTCGAGTTCGATCTCCGGCGCGTCGGTGAGGGCCTCGATGCGTACACCCGAGGTCGTGGCGCTCATCTGGTCGAACCGGGGTTCGCCCAGCAGGGCCCGGCCCGTGGCTGGCGTGCGGTGGAAGACGGCGCCGCTGGGGCCTTGCGCCGTCTCGATCGCGCCGACGACGCAGTCGAGGAGGGGTGCGAGTACGGAGGGCACGGGGCCGCCCTTTCCTTGTGGTGGTGTCCGGTGGGGAATCGGTGTCAGAGACCGCGTGCGGGGTCCAGCAGCACGGAGCGGGCCTCCATCCAGTTCTGTCCGGTGAGGCGGCGGAACGCCTGGACGAGGTGCTCGCCGAAGTCGAAGGAGGGGTCGAGGAGCCACTGTGCCTGCAAGCCGTCCCAGACCGCGACGAACTGGCGGGAGACCTCGGCCGGGTCGAGGCCTGGATGGGCCAGCCCGGCCTCCTGGCGGTGGCGCACCAGGCGGGTGAAGCCCGAGGCGACCTCCCGGTTGCGCCGGGCGAGGAACTCCTGGGCCGGGTGGTCGGGGGAGGTGGCACGTCCCAGGAGCGCGGTGTGCAGGCGCATGATGTTGGCCCGTTCCTCCGTGGTGGCCACGAACTCGCGCAGGTCGTCCAGGATCGTGCCGGGGGAGCCGGGGAAGGGGCGCAGCGCGGCCTGTTCGTCGGACAGTTCCAGGGCCGCGACGAGCAGGTGCTCCCTGGTGGGGTAGTGGTACAGCGCCGTGGCCTCGCTGGTCGCGGCGCGTCGGGCGACCTCGGCGACGGTGACCCTCGCGTGCCCCTTCTCGCGCACGGTGTCGAGGACCGCGCGGGCGATGCTCCTGCGGCGCTGAGCCGAACGTGCGTAGGGGCCGCGCGACCCGGCCGGGGTGGTGGTCATGGGGATCACTGTAGGCCGACCCAAAACTTCTTTCCACTCGACTTTCATTCGGATGACATTGGCTGATCGCCCGGATTCTGCTCACTTCATCCTTGATCGCGCGTTATTTATTAGTACATACTCAGTTTTCATGAGGCCCGCGTCACATGAGGCTCATGAGCGTCGCCCAATGGGACAGGACCGCCGAACCGAAGGAGCCAGCCTTGACCACGCATCCCGACACCGCCCGCCTCACCCTGGAGGAGAGGGCCGCGCTCGGCAGCGGCGCCGACTTCTGGACGAGCAGGGCACTGGGCGGGATCCCCTCGCTCGTGCTCACCGACGGGCCGCACGGGGTGCGCCGCCAGGCCGGAACCACCGACCACCTCGGCCTCGCCGAGAGCCTGCCCGCCACCTGCTTCCCGCCCGCCGTCGGCCTGGCCCAGAGCTGGGACCCCGGCCTGGTCGGACGCGTGGGCGCCGCACTGGGTGCCGAGGCGCGGGCGCTGGGCGTCGACGTGCTCCTGGGGCCGGGGATCAACATCAAGCGAGACCCGCGCGGCGGGCGCAACTTCGAGTACTACTCCGAGGACCCCTTCCTCACCGGAGTCCTGGGCGGCGCCTGGGTGAGCGGCCTCCAGGGCATCGGCGTGGGCGCCTCCCTCAAGCACTTCGCGGCCAACAACGCCGAGCACGACCGGATGCGCTCCAGCTCGAACGTCGATCCGCGCACGCTGCGCGAGATCTACCTGCGCGCCTTCCAGAGGGTGGTCCGCACGTCCGCCCCGTGGACGGTGATGTGCTCCTACAACCGGATCAACGGCGTCTACACCTCCGAGGACCGCTGGCTGCTCACCACGGTGCTGCGCGAGGAGTGGGCGTTCGACGGCGTGGTGGTGAGCGACTGGGGCGCGGTGCAGGACCGCCCCGCCGCCGTCCGCGCGGGCCTGGACCTCCAGATGCCCGGCGACGGCGGCCGGAGCGACGCCCAGCTCGTCGCCGCCGTGCGGAGTGGCGACTGCCCGGCGGAGGCCGTCGACACGGCCGCCTCCCGCGTGGCGGCGCTGGCCGCCAAGGCAGCGGAGGCCCGCCCGGACACGGCGGGGCCCCTTGAAGTCGGTTCCGCCGACGCCGAGGCCCACCACGCGCTCGCCCGCGAGGCGGCGGCCCGGTGCCTGGTCCTGCTCAGGAACGAGGGCGGCCTCCTGCCGCTCGAACCGGGCGGCTCCGTCGCGGTGATCGGTGAACTGGCCCGGAACCCGCGCTACCAGGGCGGAGGGAGCTCCCACGTCAACCCCACGCGGGTGGACGCCCCGCTGGAGGAGATCCGCGCGCTGGCCGGACTGGTCGCCTTCGCCCCCGGCTATGCCGTCGGCCGGGACGGTGAGGCGGAGCCGCGCGGAGAGGCGGAGCCGCGCCGGGAGGCGGTGCGCATGGCGCAGGGCGCCGACACCGCCGTCGTCTTCCTCGGGCTGGCCGAGCACCAGGAGTCCGAGGGCTTCGACCGGGAGGACATCGAACTCCCCGCCGACCAGCTCGCACTCCTCGCCGACGTCGCGGCGGCCCAGCCCCGCACGGTGGTCGTCCTCTCCCACGGCGGCGTGCTCCGGCTCGCCCCGGTGGCCGACCTCGCTCCGGCGATCCTCGACGGCGCCCTCCTGGGCCAGGCGGGCGGCGGGGCGGTCGCCGACGTCCTGTTCGGCCGGGTCAACCCGTCCGGGCGGCTGGCCGAGACCGTGCCGGTCCGGCTGGCGGACGTCCCGGCCTACCTGAACTTCCCCGGGGAGAACTCCGCGGTGCTCTACGGCGAGGGGCTGTACGTGGGCTACCGCTGGTACGACGCGCGGGACACCGATGTGGCCTTCCCCTTCGGGCACGGTCTGTCCTACACCTCCTTCGCCTACTCCGACCTCGTGCTGGAGTCGGACGCGGCCGGGGTCCGGGCGCACCTGACCGTCACCAACACGGGCGACAGATCCGGTCGCGAGGTCGTGCAGTTCTACGTCGCCAAGCCGGACTCGGCGGTGTCCCGGCCGCCGCGCGAGCTGAAGGGCTTCACGGACGTGACGCTGGAGCCAGGCGGCAGCGAGCGTGTCTCGGCCCTGCTGGCCAGGGAGGACCTGGCGTACTGGGAGGTGCGGGCCGACCGCTGGGTGGTGGAGGGCGGCGCCTACACGGTGTCGGCCGGTGCTTCCAGTCGCGACCTGCGCGCCACCGCCACGGTCGAGGTGGAGGGGGACGCGCTGCGGCTGCCCGTGACACTCGACTCCACGCTCGGCGAGGTGATGGCCGATCCCAGGGCCGCCGCCGTCCTCGTCGAGCACGCCGAGGCCCTCACCGGGGGCGGTGACGGGTACGCGATGGGCACCGACATGGTGCGCATGATGGCCTCGATCCCCCTGCGCCGCCTGCTCGCCTTCGGGCAGGGGGACACCGCCTCCCTCGAAGCGCTCATCGCCGACCTCAACAGGGAGGGGTGAGGCGAGGTGCCGTGCCCGGCCGTAGGCGGCACGGGTCAGCACGTGCGTGCACGGTTTCGGCGGCCGTGGCGGCGCCGATCACGTTCGGCCGCACGGGGTGTCCGGGCGCCGGGTGCTCTGGTGTGGACACGGCTCATGGAAGGGTCCGTCTTCGGAGCCGCACGAACACAGATCAAGCCAATTGATTTGTCAAGGGCGGTGGTCCGTGCCCGTGCACAACGGCATGCCCCGTGGTCTCGGCCACGGCAGCGGGTGCCGGAACGGCCGACCGCACCCCGGAAGGGGGTTCCGCCAGTACCCCGAAGAACGGGCACTCCCCTCAAAAAGGGTTGGCCGGTTCTCTGGAGTGGCAAGGAAGGCATGAGTGGTGTTTCTTCGCTCCTGCTCCACCTAATGACTCGGGGGTAACCGATGAGAGCGACATTCATGTACGGCGCGGGCGACGTGCGGGTGGAGGAGGTGCCCGACCCCGTCATCCAGCAGCCGACCGACGCGATCGTGCGCGTGGTGCGCGCCTGCGTGTGCGGCTCCGACCTGCACCCATACCACGGGATGCCCGCCTCTGGGGACCCGGCCCCGATGGGCCACGAGTTCCTCGGCGTGGTCGAGGACCCGGGCTCGGAGGTGGCGAACGTCAAGCGGGGCGACTTCGTCATCGGCACCTTCGCCTACCAGGACAACACCTGTGACTTCTGCCGGGAGGGCTTCCAGACCGCCTGCCCCAACGGCGGCTGGTACGGGGCCGGCGGTGTGGGAGGTGCCCAGGCTGAGGCCGTCCGCGTGCCCCAGGCCGACGGCAGCCTCGTCAAGGTGCCCGCCTCCGTCGACTCCGACCTGCTCCCGTCGCTGCTGACGCTGTCGGACGTCTACCTCACCGGCTACCACGCCGCCCACATGGCCCGGGTCGCCCCGGGCAAGACGGTCACCGTGGTCGGCGACGGAGCCGTCGGGCTCTCGGCCGTCCTCGCCGCCAAGCGGAAGGGAGCCGAGCGGATCATCCTCATGGGCCGCCACAAGGTCCGTACCGACCTCGGGGTCGAGTGGGGCGCCACCGACGTGGTCCCCGAACGGGGCGAGGAGGGCCTGGCCAAGGTCATGGAGCTGACCGGCGGCCAGGGCTCGCACGTGGTCCTGGAGGCGGTCGGCCACATGCCCGCCTACGAGATGTCCTACGGTGTTCTGCGGCCCGGCGGCGTCATCTCCCGTGTGGGCGTCCCGCAGTACGAGGAGGCCCCGATCGGGTTCGGGTCCCTGTTCGGCAAGAACGCCACCCTCAACGGCGGCCCCGCGCCGGTGCGCGCCTACATCGACGCGGTGCTGCCCGACGTGCTGGAGGGCCGCATCGACCCGGGGAAGGTCTTCGACCAGACCGTGGACCTGGACCACGTCGCCGACGGCTACCGTTCCATGGACGCGCGCGAGGCGCTCAAGACCCTCGTGGTCCCCTGACCGGGACGGCGGGCCCCGGGGCCTCCTGCGCCCGCCTTTCGTCATCACAGGTCATATCCGCCGTTCAAGGGGTCAGGTGGCCCGGGGGCGCCGTACTGCTCATCGGTGACCCGCTCCAGCCACACCGTCTCCGGGGCGTCCGGATCGCCGGACCCCTCCCACAGGGCCAGGTGCTCCATGAAGGCGTCCGGAGCGGCGCCGTGCCAGTGCTCCTCCCCGGGAGGGGTGTACACCGTGTCGCCGCCGGGCCTCGATGACGGGCCCGCCCCGGGACTGGATGAGCGCGATGCCCGACACGATGTGCAGGGTCTGCCCCAGGACGTGGGAGTGCCAGTGCGTGCGGGAGCCGGGCGCGAAGCGCACCAGGTTCAACCGGGCCCGGGACGGCTCCCGGCCCGCGTCGACCACGTCCCACCAGGCGTCACCAGTGAACACCTCCCCCGGTGCCTTGGTGCTGGGCTGCCGATTCAGGATCTCCACGGGGTGACTCCTCGGATACGTGGATCGTGTTGGCCACCATTCAGGCACGCCTGACCGCTTCCCGTGTGGAAGACACGGCCGTCGCCGCCGATTTCCCGAGGCGGTCCGCCCGAAGACGAGCCGAGCGCTGCCGCACGGAGGCGGGAGCCCCTGGCGTTCGGGGTAACGGCACGACCTCCCCCGCCGCCGGGACGCCTAGCCTGGAGGCATGGACCAGGACGACCACCGCGCCGAGGTCCGCGAGTTCCTGAGCTCGCGGAGAGCGCGCATCACACCCGACCAGGCCGGGCTGCCCGCCTACGGCGGAAACCGCCGCGTCAAGGGGCTGCGCCGGGAGGAGGTCGCGATGCTCGCCGGGGTCTCCATCGACTACTACGTCCGGATGGAGCGCGGGAACCTCTCCGGCGCCTCCAACGGGGTTCTGGAAGCTCCGGCCCGCGCCCCGCAGTTGGACGGGGCCGAACACGAGCACCTGTTCACCCTCGCCCGGACCGCGGGCCGCAGCCGCCGATCGCGCCCCAAGCCCCCGGACAGCGTGCGGCCGCCGGTCCAGTAGATGTTCGACGCCATCACCGACGCGCCGGCCTGGGTGCGCAACGGCCGCCACGACATCGTGGCCATGAACCGCCTCGCCCGCGCCCTGTACTCACCCGTCCTCGCGGACCCCCGGCGCCCCGCGAACACCACCCGGTTCGTCTACCTCGACCCGGCCGCGCGCGACTTCTTCGTCGACTGGGAGAGCGTCGCCAACGACGCCGCCGCCATGCTCCGCCTGGAGGCGGGCCGTAGCCCGCAGGACCGGCTCCTGTTCGAACTCGTCGGTGAGCTGTCCACCCGCAGTGAACTCTTCCGGCAGCGCTGGGCCTCCCACGACGTGCGCTACCATCGCAGCGGCCGCAAACGGCTGCGTCACCCGGTCGTGGGCCAGTTGGACCTGGACTACGAGTCGATGGAGCTGATCTCGCAGCCCGGCCTGACCCTCAACGTCTACACCGCACCACCGGATGGCCCCGCCGCCGACGCGCTCGCCGTGCTCGCCTCCTGGGCCGCCACCCAGGAGACGGCCGACGAGGCGTCGGCGGGGGAGTAGCGCTCTACTCGGTGGCCGAGGCTCAGACCAGCGTGAACGTGGCCCGTGCGAACCGGGGGCCGGAGTCGGCCGCCGACGGCCGGTCGGCCACCACACGGACCACCGGGACCCCGTCCCCGGCCCAGGCCGGGGTGCCCCTCAACCATCGCAGCTTCTCGGTCACGTCGAAGCTGAACGTCAGACCTTCCCCGTGCGGCCCCGCTCCGACGTTCTCGAAGAAGGTCAGCAGCCCCACGAAGGCGAAACCCCTCGGGTCGGTGTCCTGCCGGTCGCCGCCGAGGAAGACACTGAAGGGCGGGCAGGGGCCCCGGGAGGCCCGCACATCCTCGAAAGTGAGCAGGACCCGGCCGCCGCGGTCGCCTTCCGCGGCCCTGTGGAGCATCTCCGTCCCGCCCGGTGCGGGCTCGGCGGTGACGGTGGTCCGTGCGGTCAGACGTGTCTCCCCCTTCGTTGCCGCGACCGGTGTGTCCGTTCGCCGCGGCGGGAACGTGGCCGGAGCGAACCTCGACCCGGCCGTGCCGGTGCCGTCGGTCAGCGAGTCGTACGTGTAGGTGTCGGAGGGGAACGCGAACAGGTCGCCGCGCAGAACTCGCCTGGACCCGTCCGCGTCACGCAGCAGATAGGGCTCGCCGGGTCCCCTGCGGCCGTGACCGGGCCGTACCGCCGGCCACCGCCAGCCGGTGGGCAGGGTGTGCGAGGGGTCGGACAGCCAGGCGTCCCACAGACGGTCGATGTTGCAGTGGTGCAGCCAGAACAACGGGTCCCCGGCGGCCGTGGGTGTCCGGCCCATCAGTCCGCCGACCGCGCTGTGCACGGCGTCGTGCGGCTGCCGTTCGAACAGGCGGGAGAATCCGAGGGGAGCACCGGGGGCGTCCCGGGGCGGGCGGAAGTGCCGCTGTGCCATCGCCTCACCCGGATCCACCTGGGCTGGAGACAGGGGTTCGGCGTCCCTGGACCGGCCCCCGGAGTCGTGCGGGGGGAGGTAGAGCGGGTTCTCCTCCGACCTTCCTCCGGGGCCGCGCAGGGTCCGCTGCCGAAAGGGGAGCGGGATCCTGCGGTACTCCGCCGAGCCTCTGCCGGGCTCCCGGTGGGCGTAGTTCCAGTACGGGAGCGCCCAGTCCGACTGGTCGCTCCGGCCCAGTTCCTCCACGATGACGCGCCGGACGATCCGTTCGAAGGAGTAGAGGTACCAGCGGTGCCACGGTAGGAAGTACCGGTTGCCGTGCGCGCACTGCCCCCACTCGGGTGGATCACCGGCACGGCGCGGTCCGGGCTTGCCGTGGGTGTACCACTGGAACACCCAGGAGTCGTACCGGTGCGGTGTGCGGTCCCGCCGCTGCATCCAGCCCACGGCCCTGGCGTACCAGTACAGGTGCGGATGCCAGGCGCCGGTCTCGGAGTCGAAGAGCGTGGCCACGTCTCGGCGCACGGAAGGGCCCAGGTGCGACTGCCGCGGCCGAACCGGTGCCGCGGCCTCGGCGTTGCCGGGCAGTCCCGCGCCGACGGCGAGGGCACCGGCGCCCGCTAGTAGGAGGGAGCGTCTGGACAGGCTCATGTCGTTCCTCCGGGGATGGTTGTCGGGGCCTGGGCACACGCGTCCCTCCCGGGGCCCTGTGGAACCGTCGCCGAGAGGCCACGGTTCTTGGCAAGGAGCGGAGAGCAACCCAGATTACTCACTCTGAGTGATTATAGTTACTAAGAGTGATAATTCTGGGTTGCTCCTGTGCGGTTTCCGGTGTTGCGCCCGCTCACCGCTCCGCGGGGTGTCGGCGAATGGCCGGTGTCCGGCTCGATGCCACCGGGGCCGACGCATTCATCGCGCGCCTTCCTGGGCTGTGGGTCCTGCGCCGTCGGGCGTGGTGAGGTGTCCGGCGGCGTCCAGGGTTTCCCGAATGTGCTGAGCGAGGTGGCGGCGGCCGGGGTCGTTGACCCAGCGCTCGAAGGCGACCTTGAACACGGCGATCCCGATTTCGGCCGCGAGCGCCGCGGTGGCGGCCTCCAGGCCGCGTGCGCACAGCGCGTGGGTGAGAGCGGAAGCGATCGCGGCGAGTTTGGCCAGTTCGCGTTCCTGGAGTTCGGGGTTGGCGGTGATGACGGCCTGACGTTGCCGTACCAGGTCAGCGCGTTCCTCGAAGTCGGGAGCGGCTTCGTTCAGGGCATGGGTGATCGCCTGGAGCGGCGGAAGTGCGGCGGGGGCGGTGGCCGCGGCGTCCGCGAGGGTCTCGGCGAGGGGGTTGCCGCCCGGGAAGAGGACCTCCCGTTTGTCGGCGAAGTGCCGGTAGAAGGTCCGTTCGGTGAGTCCGGCGCCGCTGGCGATCTCCGCGACCGTGGTGGCATCGAAGCCCTTGTGGTTGTAGAGCTCCAGCGCCGCCTTCTCCAGGCGGCCTCGTGCGTCGGGTTTCCATCGGCTCATGGTGCGACCCTACACCGCGATGGCAGGATCTGACATTAAAGTGATGACAGGGACTGTCGTCAGTGCTACGGTGATGTCATCAACTGACATCAGGGTTCCCTCCTCGCGGGACCCGCATCGGGAAGGCACATACCATGCTCGTATTCGTCACCGGAGCCTCCGGACACGTCGGTTCCGCCGTCGTGCCCGAGCTTCTCGGCGCGGGACACCGGGTCGTAGGTCTGGCCCGCTCCGACGAGTCCGCCGCCGCGTTGGCGGCTGTCGGCGCACAGGCACACAGAGGCGACCTCGACGACCCCGGCAGTATCGCCGAGGCCGCGGCCTCGGCCGACGGTGTCATCCACCTGGCCTTCAAACACGACGCCATGTTCGCCGGTGACTTCGACAGCGCGGTCGCGGCGGATCTGCGTGCCATCGAGACCCTCGGGGCCGCGCTTGAGGGCACCGGCAAGCCCCTGGTGAGCACGTCGGGAACCATGCTGCTGGCCTTCGCGGGGCTGGAAGGCGCCGCCACCGAAGCCGACGCCCTCGACGCGGGGCCGCGGATCGACGCCGAGAACGCCGTGGTCGGGTTCGCGGAACGCGGTATACGTTCGTCCGTCGTCCGGCTCGCCCCGACCGTGCACAGCAAGCTCGACCGCCACGGCTTCATCCCGGCCCTGATCTCCATCGCCCGGGCCAAGGGCGTCGCCGCCTACGTCGGTGACGGCACCAACCGCTGGCCCGCCGTGCACACGCTCGACGCGGCACGCCTGTACCGGCTGGCACTGGAATCCGCACCCGCCGGAGCGCGGCTGCACGCCGTCGACGACCAGGGGATCCGATTCCGGGACATCGCCGAGGCCATCGGCCGCCGACTCGACCTGCCGACGGCCAGCATCCCCTCGACGCGGGCCGAGGACCACTTCGGCTTCCTGAGCACTCACGTCTTTGCCGACAACCCGTCCTCGAACGCACTGACGCAGGAACTCCTCGGCTGGAAGCCAGCCCAGCCCAACCTCATCGAGGACCTCGGCCAGAGTCACTACTTCGACACCCCGGCGGGCACCACGGGCTGAGCCCGCCTCCCAGCCCCGCGCCGCACGGTTCGGCGTCACCACATCCGAACGGCACGGGCGAACCGGGACTCGGGGCCCAGAGATCCACGCGAGCGGATCGCACCGGAACCCGCCGAGGCGATCGCGGCTCAGAAGCCGGGGCGGTCGAAGAGATCGGGGTGTCCCATCCGGACGGATCCACCCCCGTCATCCGGCTGCCGCGACTGCGACCGGATCCGGCACAGGAGCGGCGATAGCGTCGTCATCGACCATCGGGCCGTCCGGCGTTCCACGGACACCCCGAGCACAGGGAGACCCCCATGGCTCCGACCGCCAGCCCGTACCGAGACGACCGCGCCGCCGGTGTGCTGCTCGCCGCCGCCTGCGGCGACGCCCTCGGCGTCCCCTACGAGTTCCGCCCCCGCCTCACGCAGGACCAGACCCCGCGGATGGTCGGGGGCGGACTCGGTCCCTACACCCCGGGCGAGTACTCCGACGACACCCAGATGGCCGTGTGCATCGCCCGCGCCCTGACCGAGACCGCCCCGGCCGCCATCCAGGAGAGCCGGGTCATCAGCTTCCCGCTACGGCTGACCGGGTCAGACGGGCGGCGCGGACGGCCTCCCTATTCGTCGTCCGCCGGTGATACTCGGCTCACACGGAGATGAGGCGGACCCGTTCGCCGCAGAGCTTGGTCATGTCGTCTATGTCGGAGGTCAGCATGACCACAGGCCGTTGCTGCCGAAGCGCGATCTCGGCCACAGCCGCGTCGATGGCGTACTTGTGGCCGTGCCGCCCAGCCCCCATCAACAGTGCTGAGGCCGCCTTCGCCTCCTCGTCGCCCACCGGAACGGCGCGCAGACCCGACAGCACCCAGTTCAGCCGGGCCTTGTTGGTGCGAGTGTGCACGGCCTCGATGATGGTGAGCGCGCAGATCACCACCTCCATGCCGCGCGAGCGTGCCTCCGCGATCAGGGACACCACAGTCTCGTCATCAGTGAGCAGCTTGGAGAGCCCTTCGCTGTCCAGAACCAGTGTCCCCTCGTGGCTCAGCCTGCGGCGGGCCACTGGTCTTCCTCAGCGAATACCTCGTCGAACACCTGCCGCGCCCGCAGCCGCGCCTGCTCGGACACCGGCCCCTTGCGGCTCTCGTAGTCGGCCAGATACTCGTCCAGTACCTGTCCCCGCAGCTCCCGTTCGACGGCCGTGGCGATGAACGCGGAGAACTCTCGCTTGCCGACCCGAGCCCGGATCGCCTCCGCAGTCCCCTCAGGAATGGACAGGCTGACCCGAGTCGCCGGCCCCTCACCGATGCTGTACGTCGTCTCGGACATGGCGCCGATTGTGTCAAACAAGTAGGAAACCAGCAAGCCTTGTGGAACACGCCCCGCCCCCACGGTGTCGGTGATGATCACCTGTCGCCATAAATGAGGTCCTCACCAAGGCCCGGCAGGCTGCCCCCCTCGCTGGGGCCCTACGACCTGCGGCATGCCTGCGTCTCCACCTGGTTGAACGCGGGGCCCCGGGTTTTTCACCACGTATTCGCCACAGCCATCCGTAAGCAGCCGGATCCGGCCGCCGCCAGCCGGGCCGTGAGTGTACGGACAAAAGAGAACGCCCGGCCTGTTGGTGCAGGTCCGGGCGTTCTCTCCACTGTCTCACGGTGGCGCACTCGGGAGGACTCGAACCCCCAACCTTCTGATCCGTAGTCAGATGCTCTATCCATTGAGCTACGAGTGCAGGTCTTCAATTGTGTGTCGCCCGGCGGGCCGTGCCCCCTGGCGACGTCTTCGACTCTACCACGGTGCCAGGAGGGGTTCGTGCCATTTTCCGGTGTGACCCGGGACATCGGGTGCGGGCGGGTTCAGGAGTTGCCGTCGGGGCGGTCCGCAGACAGCAGTTCCCCCGAGGCCAGGGCGCGCTCGACCTCCTCGCGCCCCTGCGGGGTGCGCAGCGCCTCCTCGATCACCTTGCCGTACTCCAGGATGCGGTGCCGCTGCCTGGACAGCTCACGGTACTCCTGCTCCTGCTGCTCGTACTGTCGGGCGAGCGCCGAACGCTCCTGCCGGTCGGCGGCGCGGGCGGCCTTCTTCAGGTACTCGGCCCGCTGGCGCTGGTAGCGGTGCAGGGACGAGGCGATCCGCCACTCCTCGGCGCGCAGCGCCGACAGGGGCTCGGCGGCGTCGAACTCCTCGCCTGCCTCCTGCAGGCGGTCGACCGTCCGCTGGACGTCGGTGAGCAGGGCGGAGTAGGAGGAGCTGAAGTCCTCCGGAACCAGGTACCGGTGGGCGTGGGCCGTGGCGAAGCGGTCACGGGCGGTCCACCCGAACGCCACCCACAGGGCTGCGGCGGAGTACACCGACAGCAGGGCGGCGGCCGGCGGCCACCACAGGGAGCCGAGGACGAAGACCGTGCACGACAGGGGGAGCGGCGTCGCGCAGAACAGGGTCCACAGGTCGCGCCTCCTGCCCTCGCGCAGCGCCTCGGGCAGCCACGAACGGGGGGTGGTGCGCAGGGCCGCGATGCCGGCGGCGCCCACCAGGGCGGCGTGGGCCAGGGCGCCGGGGATGTACGCGCCGAACGCACCCGCCTCGACGGTGGGGGTGCTTGCGGCCGCCCAGGCGAGGTTCAGGGCGGCCAGGGCGGTACCGCCCGCGACGAGCAGGGGGCGGCGCAGGGGGCGGCGGTCGGTCAGCCTGCTCTTGGGGATCAGGACCTCGGGGTTGTCGCGCAGCCGTGCGGCGACGTTCGGGGGCAGGCCGGGGTCGAACACCGGCCGGACATCGCGGCTCGCGGGCATGGGGAACCTTTCTGGCGCTGGGGGAGGGGCGCGCACCGGACGCGCCCGGGGCCGTGTGCGGTCCCGGGCGCGCCGTCGGTCCGCCCGGGGCCCGTCGGCCCAGCGCCAGACTACGGGGCACCTCTGTCTCAGGAGGAGACCGCCTCCTCCACGGAGGCCGCCCACAGCGACACCGCGTTGTCGACCTGTTCCCCGTTGACGATGAGGGCGGGGATCATCCGCACGACGTTCCCGGCGGGGCCGCAGGTCAGCAGGAGAAGACCGTTCTTCGCGGCGATCTGCTGGGCGCGCTGCGCGGTGGCGGCGTCCGGGGAGCCGTCGGGCGCGGTGAACTCGTTGGCGACCATCAGGCCCCGGCCGCGCACGTCGCCGATCACGGGGTGGGACCCGGCGACCTTCTCCAGGCCCTCGCGCAGCCGCTCGCCCATCCGGGCCGCGTTCTCCACGAGGTGCTCCTCCTGGATCACGTCCAGGGTGGCCAGAGCGGCGGCGCAGGAGACGGCGTTGCCCCCGTAGGTGCCGCCCTGGGAACCCGGCCACGCCTTCTCCATGATCGCGGCCGGGGCGGCGATGGCGGAGAGCGGGAAGCCGCTCGCCAGGCCCTTGGCGGTGATGACGATGTCCGGGCGGATGCCGGAGGGCTCGTGCCCCCAGAAGGTTCCGGTACGTCCGAAACCGGTCTGCACCTCGTCCGCGACGAGGAGGAAGCCGTGCCGGTCGGCGCGCTCACGCAGCCCCTGGAGGAAGGCGTCCGGGACGGGGACGTAGCCGCCCTCGCCCAGGACCGGCTCGATGAACACCGCCGCGGTGTCCTGGGGGGAGGACACGGTGGCGAACTGGTAGTCCAGTTCGCGCAGGGCGTGGTCGACCGCCTCCTGCTCGGACATGCCCAACCGGTAGGCGTACGGGAAGGGGGAGACGACCACCCCCGGGACCAGGGGGCCGATGCCCGCCCGGATCTTCACGCCCGACGTGGTCAGGGACGCCGCTCCCATGGTCCGCCCGTGGAAGGAGCCCTGGAACACGACGGCGTTCTGCCGCCCGGTCGCCTGGCGGGCCAGGCGCAGCGCCGCCTCCACGGCCTCACTGCCGGAGTTGACGTAGAAGAGCCGGTCCACACCCTCGGGCAGCACGTCGCCGAGGCGCTCGGTGAGCTTGAGCAGGGGGCGGTGCATCACGGTGGTGTACTGGGCGTGGACCAGGGTCGCCACCTGCTCCTGGGCGGCGGCCACGACCTTGGGGTGGCAGTGCCCGGTGCTGGTGACGCCGATACCGGCGGTGAAGTCGAGGTAGCGGCGGTCTTCCTCGTCGTAGATGTAGACCCCCTCGCCCCGGGCCGCGAGGACCGGGGTCGCCTGCTTGAGGATCGGGGAGAGTTCCGCCATGAACAGGCCTCAATTCCGTGGTTGCGAAATCCGTAGGATTGTTGACAATCGACAGTGCTATGGAAGCATCCGTACCGGGCGGTGTCCAGAGCGCGCTGGGCAATTCCGACCGTGGCTCCGGGGTCGACCGGAGCGGTTCGCGACTGGAAGTGGGGAACATGTCGGATCAGGAAGCACGGGTCGTCGCACAGGTGGACAAGAGGCTCTTCCTCGGGGGCCGGTGGCGCGACGCCGCGTCCGGCGCCACTTTCGGGGTGGAGGATCCCTCCACACGGACGATCCTCTGTGAAGTCGCCGACGCGGGCAAGGAGGACGCACTGGCCGCTCTGGAGGCGGCGCACGGTGCCCAGTCCTCGTGGGCGGAGGTCGCGCCCCGGGCGCGCGGCGAGATCCTGTACCGGGGGTACGAGCTGCTCATGGAGCGCCAGGAGGACCTGGCCCTGCTCATGACCCTGGAGATGGGCAAGCCCCTGGCCGAGGCCCGCGGCGAGATCGCCTACGCGGCGGAGTTCTTCCGCTGGTTCTCCGAGGAGGCCGTGCGGATCGAGGGCGGGTTCGCCACCTCACCCGACGGCAAGTCGCGGTTTCTCATCATGCGGCGCCCCGTCGGCCCCTCCATGCTCATCACCCCCTGGAACTTTCCGATGGCGATGGGCACCCGCAAGATCGGGCCCGCGATCGCCGCCGGGTGCACGATGGTCCTCAAGCCCGCGCACCAGACCCCCCTGTGCGCGCTGGCGCTGGCCGGGATCCTGGCCGAGGCCGGGCTGCCGGAGGGCGTCCTGAGCGTCATCCCCACCACCGACCCGGGTTCGGTCACCGAACCGCTGCTGAGCGACGGCCGCATCCGCAAGATCTCCTTCACCGGCTCCACGGCTGTGGGGCGCAAGCTCCTCGAACAGAGCGCCGGGCAGGTGCTGCGCACCTCCATGGAACTGGGCGGCAACGCGCCGTTCCTGGTCTTCGACGACGCCGACCTGGACGCGGCCGTGGACGGCGCGATGCTCGCCAAGATGCGCAACATCGGTGAGGCGTGCACGGCGGCCAACCGCATCTACGCCCAGTCCGGGGTGGCCGAGGAGTTCTCCCGGCGGCTGAGCGAGCGCATGGGCGCGCTGCGCCTGGGGCGCGGGGTGGACGACGGCGTCGACGTGGGCCCGCTGATCGACGACAAGGCCCGCCAGAAGGTCCAGGGGCTCGTGGACGACGCGGTCGGCCGGGGCGCGCGCGTCCTCGTCGGCGGCGGCCACGGTGAGGGGGAGGGCCACTTCTACCAGCCGACCGTCCTCGCCGACGTGCCCATGGACAGCGAGCTGTCGTTCACGGAGATCTTCGGCCCGGTGGCGCCGGTGCTCACCTTCGAGACGGAGCAGGAGGTGGTGGCGGCGGCCAACAACACCGATTTCGGTCTGGTCAGCTACCTGTACACGCGGGACCTGAACCGCGCGTTCCGGGTCAGCGAGGCGCTGGAGACGGGCATGGTCGGGCTCAACCAGGGCGTGGTCTCCAACCCGGCGGCGCCCTTCGGCGGGGTGAAGCACTCCGGCCTGGGCCGTGAGGGCGGACGTGTGGGAATCGACGAGTTCCTCGACACCAAGTACGTGGGCATCGGCGGCCTCTGAGTAGGTCGGCTTTTCCGTGGGAATGTCGTACGACATTCCCACGGAAGTCTCGCGTGATGGTGTTATGGGCACGAGAATCTCCCACCCGATGGGTGTCGACGAAGCGCGAAGCAGACTCTCTGAGCTACCGGCGGCTCTGCCGAACGAACCGGGTGCAGATCCCGTGGTCATGGGTTCGTACCGGCGGCCTCAAGGGGTCCTGATCTCGGTGCGGGAGTACGAGACCTTGATGGAGGTCTACGAGCGGCACCTGCGGAGGAACGAGACCGAAGCCGCGGTCGCCTCCGTGCGCGCCGAAGGCATCGAACCGGCTCCGGCCGCCATCGCTGACGTGGAACGTGCGGCTGAGGGAGAGATCAGCTATGACGAGGCGAAGGAACGGATAGCCGCACGGGCACGCCAGTGGAGAATGCCCCCTACGGGATCCCCGGGAACCGGGGACGCGTGAACGACCGTGGAAGAGGGCCTCGCGTTCGTGAACCGCGCCGTCCAGGCGATCGGCCCCTGGCCGGTGGCCGCGACCGTCCGTGCCGGTGGCCTGGACCGAACCCGCCTCAGGCGTCCGTGCTGTGTTCGGCGTCGATACGCGCCACGGTGTCCATCAGGTGCGACTCGATCAGCTCCAGCAGCCGTTCCTCGTCGCCGTCGACGATGGCGTCGAGGATGCGCTGGTGCTCGTCGAGGAGTTCCCCGGGCTCGGGGTAGACCTTCTGCATCACCGTCAGGCACATGCGGGTCTCCACCAGCAGCGTCTGTGTCATGCGCTCCAGCCTGCCGTTGCCGGAGCAGCTCACCAGGGTCCGGTGGAAGTCCTGGTCGGCGTCGCTCATGGCGTCGCGGTCCCCGGTGCGCGCCGCCTTAGCCAGGGCCTCCAGCGCGGGGGTGAGGCGGGCGAGCGCCTCACCGCGGTTGCCCCGCATGATGAGTTCGCAGGCGGTGCGCTCCACCGCGAGCCGGGCCACGTACACGTCCCGGACGTCCTGGTCGGTGAGCTCGCACACGAACAGGCCCCTGTGCCGTTCGCTGCGCAGCAGCCCCTCCTGGACCAACCGCTGCATGGCCTCGCGCAGCGGACCGCGGCTGACCCCGAGTCGGCCGGCGAGCTCCGCCTCCCCGAGCTGGTCCCCCGGGGCCAGGGTGCCGTACATGATCGCCGACCGGAGCTGGTCGGCGATCAGTTCGGCGGTGGACCGCCGGGGCACGGGCCTCAGGTGTCCTGGAGCGGGCATGGGCCGCTGTCCTTTCGTGGGCGACAAGGTCAAAACAGTACCTAACGGGTGGTCGGCGCACCGGTGAAGGCCCCGGAACCGGACCGGAACAGAGCGCCCGGCCCCGGCTGGGCACCGGTCGCGCCCGCCAGGCGCAGCCCCTCCCAGATGCTCACCTGGTTGGCGGTGAGCACGGGCTTGCCCAACAGGGCCTCCGCCGGTCCGATGAGGCCGGCGCTGTGCAGCGCGGTGTCCGGGACGAGGACGGCCTCGGCCCGCGGGTGGTCGTTGGAGACGACGAAGTCCAGGGCCTGGTCCGGGTCGAGGCGGCCGACCTCCGCCGCGGTGACGATGCCCCGGCTGGCCAGCGAGAGCACGGTGGTCCCCCCGGTGCCCAGGAACTCGACGAACCGCTCGGCGACGTCGTCGGGGTAGGTGGCGGCGATCGCCACCCGGGAGACCCCGAGCCGCTGGAGGGCGTGCACGAACGCGAACGAGGTGCTGGAGGCGGGCGCCCCGGCGGCCTCGGCCACCCCGCGGACCTGCTCGCGGGCGCCGTCCCAGCCGAAGACGAAGCTGCCGCTGGTGCACGCCCAGACCGCCGCGTCCACCCCGGCCTCGCGGAGCTTCGCGGCGCCCTCACCCAGGACGTCCGGCCCGCCCACGTCCAGCAGGGCGTCCACCCGGTGGGCGTCCTCGCGCATGAGCGTGTGCACCACGGTCAGGTCCACGCCGTCGCCGAGCGTGGCTGAGAACGCCGGGTAGTCGTCCTCGGCGCTGAAGCCGGGGTAGAGGAATCCGATCCTGGGCATGGCGCTCCTTCCTGCGGGTCCGGGGTTCACACCGCGCTCGGGGCGGCGACGTCGATCAGGCTCTGGCCGCGGGCGACCGCCTGGCGGCCGGCCTCCCGCAGCAGCGCCCACATGGTCACCTGGTTGGCCGCGATGACCGGCTTGCCCAGTTCGCGCTCCAGGGGCGCGATGATGTCGTAGGTGAGGACGTTGGTGCAGCTGATGTAGATGCCCTGGGCCTCGGGGCGGTCCGCGGCGTGCACCGCCTCGGACACCTCGGCGTAGGTGACCTTCCAGATGTGGCTGAGCAGGCCCAGCCCGACGCTGGAGGTCACCTCGGTGCCGTGCTCGCCCAGGTAGGACAGGAGGCGGTCGGTCACGCTGTCCACGTAGGGGGTGACGACCGCGATCCGGGTGAGGTTGAGCGCCTCCAGGGCTCTGATGAGCGCCCCCGACGTGGTGACGGCCGCCGGGGCGCCGGCCTCCGCCATCGTCCGGTGCAGGCGACGCTCGCCCTCGGCCCCGTGCACGAAGCTGCCGGACGCGCACGCGTAGCCGATGGCGAGCGGCTCGGGGGCGAGGAGCGCGCGGACCGCCGGATCCACGGTCTCCGCCACGCACAGGGCGGCGGCCTGGTCCACGGTCACGGGGACGTGCACGTAGGGCAGCCGTGTGACGTGCAGTGACACGTCGTCGGGTGTCCAGCGCCAGAGCTCCCTGTCGAGGGCGAAGTCGTAGGGCGCGATCACCCCGACCCCCGACTGCCACGGGGTCGGCCTGCTCGCGGCCAGTTCGACGACCTCGTGCTCGGCGCCGGTGCTCTCGGCGTGGTCTCCATCGGTCCGCATCGGTCACTCACCTCCCTGGGGAAAGCGTCGCGGTGTGGGGTTCGGTCCGTGGCCCGGCCGGAGGGTGCCCGGCGGCCGGAGCGGTCAGCGGTCGAGGCGTTCGTAGAGCAGGCGCTCTCCGACACTGCCCGAGCGCCAGACGTCGTGGCAGGCCTCGGCCATGGCGGGCAGGTTCTCCACGACGGTGGCGAATACGTTGCCGGGCACCCAGCCGACGTCGCCGTTGAGCAGGAGGTTGTTGCGGCCGTAGAACAGGGCCAGGTCGACCACGCCGGGCAGGTGCCCGATACCGGCGTCCTCCTTGAAGCCCCGGTCGAGCATGCCGTCCTCGAAGAGGAAGTAGACGACGTCGCCGGGGATGGGGGTGACCGTGGGGTTCTCCCGTCCCGGATCGGGGTCGGCGAACCGCGGCACCATCGTGTAGACCTCGTTGCGCGCGTACTTGGCGTGTTGGACGGCGTCCCCCTGGGGAAGGGCGTTCCACACGGCGTCGCAGGTGCGCGGTGCGTCCTTGTCCAGAAGCTCGGCCACGCAGGAGACACCGCGCTTGGCCAGTGTGATGGTCATGTGCCTGGGCAATGGGTTCCCCCTCGGCGGGTGCTGTGCGGGAGTGGTGGCGCGTCGGCGGATGAATCCGCTGATTGTCGACAATATTATGATCCGCAGAGTCGGGCGGCAAGGGGTGTGCTGCGCGGAATGTCCGATTTCCGGGCGCGCCGCGACCGTCTTCGGGTGTGCTGTCGAACAACCCATTTGTGGATTGTTGACAATCCTCTTCCGGCTCCCTAGCGTTTCCCCTGACAGGGCGGAACATCCCCATCCCAGACGACAGCACAGGCCCACGTCGCCGATCGGAGTGCACGTCCTTGAACAGCCCCAACGCGCCCCAGCGGCCCCGCCTCCTCGTCTTGCAGGGGGACGAATCGCCGCCGGGGCACGAACGGATCGACGGCCATCCCGGACTCGGAGAGGTCGTCTACACGACCGCCGACGGCCTGGCCTCCCACCTGCCCGGTGCCGACGTGCTCCTGGTGTGGGACCTGTTCTCCGAAGCGCTGGCCTCGTCCTGGCCCAAGGCCGACACCCTCTCGTGGGTGCACGCCGCCACCACCGGTGTGGACAACCTCGTCTTCCCCGGACTGGTCGAGAGCGACGTGGTGCTCACCAACTCGCGCGGCGTCTTCGACGAGCACATCGCCGAGTACGTGCTCGGCCAGGTGGTCGCCTTCGCCAAGGACTTCCACCGCACCTGGGACCTCCAGCGCGAGCGCCGCTGGCTGCACCGGGAGTCCGAACGGGTGGCCGGGAAACGCGTCCTGATCGTCGGCACCGGCCCCATCGGCCGCGCCATCGGCCGCAAGCTCGCGGCGGTGGGCATGGAGGTCAGTGCCTCCGGCAGCCATGCCCGCGAAGGTGACCCCGACTTCGGGTCGGTGGTCGAGTCCACCCTCTCCGAACGGGGCGCCGACGGCGGCCCCACCCTCGTTGACGCACTGCCCCGGTCCGACTACGTCGTGGTCGCCGCGCCGCTCACCGACGCCACACGCGGTCTGGTCGACCACGCCTTCCTCGACCTGATGCCGTCGCACGCACGCCTGCTGAACGTAGCGCGCGGGCCCATCGTGGCCGAGGACGACCTCGCGGCGGCCCTGCGCGGCGGGCGTATCCGGGGCGCGGCGCTGGACGTGTTCGAAGGCGAGCCGCTGCCGGAGGGCTCGCCGCTGTGGGACCTGCCCGGCTCGGTGGTCTCCCCGCACATGTCCGGCGACGTGGTCGGCTGGCGCGCGGACCTCGCCGACCTGTTCCTGGACAACCTCGCCCGTTACATGGACGGGCGCGCACTGCTCAACGTCGTCGACAAGAGCCGCGGCTACGTGCCGGGCTGACCCTTGACCACCGACCACGGGGTGACCTGGAGGCTGAAGTGAGGATCCGTACCGAGGGGACCGGGGCCGACGGAGGGGCCGTTGGCGGAGGCAGTCCCTCCTCCGAGGTGCCGCGCGCACGGGGCGGCGCGCCCGAGAGCCCGGCCGACCTGTCGGCGGAGCGGCTGCTCGCCGCCTACGCCTCCGGTGAGCTCTCCCCGGTGGAGGCCGTGGACGCGGTGCTGGAGCGCATTGAGCGGGACAACCCGGCGCTCAACGCCTTCTGCCTGGTGCGCCCGGAGGAGGCGCGCGAGGCGGCCCGGGCCTCGGCGGAGCGGTGGCGCCGGGGTGAGCCCGAGGGGGCCCTGGACGGCGTGCCGACCTCGGTCAAGGACATCCACCTCACCCGGGGCTGGCCGACCCTGCGCGGTTCGGTCACCGCGTCGCAGGAGGGCCCCTGGGAGGAGGACTCCCCGGTGGTGGCCCGGCTGCGGGAGCAGGGCGCGGTGTTCGTCGGCAAGACGACCACGCCCGAACTCGCCTGGAAGGGGGTCACCGACAGCCCGCTCACCGGTGTCACCCGCAACCCGTGGGACCTGTCCACGACCCCCGGCGGCTCCAGCGGGGGGTCGTCCGCAGCGGTCGCCGCGGGGATGGGGCCGCTGGCCACCGGTACCGACGGCGGCGGCTCCATCCGCATCCCGGCGAGCTTCACCGGGATCTGCGGCATCAAGCCGACCTGGGGACTGGTGCCGCACTACCCGGCCAGCCCGTTCGGCTCCCTGGCGCACACCGGGCCGATGGCCCGCACGGTGGGCGACACGGCCCTGATGCTGGAGTGCATGACCGGGTTCGACCCCCGCGACTGGATGGCCCTGCCGCAGCCGGGGACCGGGATCGGGGACGTGCGGCTGCGCTCGGACGCCGAGGGCCTCGTGAGGGGGATGCGCATCGCCTACAGCCCCACCCTGGGAGGTCTGGACGTCGACCCCGAGGTGGCGCGTGCTGTCGCCGCGGCGGCGGCCGTGTTCGAGGAACTGGGCGCCGTGGTGGATGAGGCCGACCCCGGCCTGCCGCCGTCCGCCGACGAGTTCCACGTGCTCTGGTACTCCGGTGCGGCCAAGAGCACCGAACGGCTTACCGAGCGCCAGCGCGACCTGCTCGATCCCGGGCTGCGGGAGATCGTCGAAGAGGGGCTGACCTACTCCGCGCAGGACTACCTGACGGCGATGGCGCTGCGGATGGCGATGGGCGAGCGGATGGGCCGGTTCCACACCGAGTACGACCTCCTCCTCACCCCCGCCACGCCGATCACCGCCTTCGAGGCCGGACGGGAGTCCCCTCCCGCCCTCAAGGGGAGGCGGTGGACGTCCTGGGCGGGGTTCAGCTATCCGTTCAACATGACCCAGCAGCCGGCGGCGAGTGTGCCGTGCGGGTTCACCGAAGCCGGGCTTCCGGTGGGGCTCCAGGTGGTCGGCCCCCGGCACGCCGACGCCCGGGTGCTGGCGGCCTGCCGCGCGTTCGAGCTGGCCCGCCCCTGGGCGGACCGGCGTCCGTGAGGGCGTTCCCTTCCTCTGCGAACCGCTGCTTCCGGTCTTCCCGGGTGGGGATCGTCCCGTTCCGGGACCTTCGCCCGGGGAATTTCATGCCATAGGGCCCACATTCGTTTTCCATCAAGCGCTACCGTCTACTTCGGAGTGGTGTCGGATCCGGGCACGAGGAAAATGGGGACGTGCGGATGGCGGGTAGCGAAGCCGGAGGCGGGGCGATCAGGGTCTTCCTCGTGGACGACCACGAGGTGGTCCGCCGCGGTGTCGCGGCGCTGCTGGAGAGTGAGGAGGACATGGTCGTCGTCGGCGAGGCGGGGACCGCGGAGCAGGCGCTCTCCCGCATCCCGGTGGTCCTGCCCGACGTGGCAGTCCTCGACGTCCGCCTGCCTGGCGGATCCGGGGTCCAGGTGTGCCGGGAGATCCGTTCCGGCAGCCCTCAGATCGCCTGTCTGATGCTGACCTCGTTCGCCGACGAGGACGCCCTCTACGACGCCGTCATGGCGGGCGCCGCCGGGTACGTGCTCAAGCAGATCCACGGCGCCGACCTCGTCGGCGCCGTGCGTACGGTGGCCGCCGGCGGGTCGCTCCTGGACTCGGGCAGCACGGGGGCCATGATGGAGCGCCTGCGCGGCACCCAGGCCGAACCGGACCCCCTGGCGGAGCTGACGCCGCAGGAGCGGCAGATCCTCGACCTCATCGGGGAGGGCCTGACCAACCGGCAGATCGGCGAGCGGCTCTACCTGGCGGAGAAGACCGTGAAGAACTACGTCTCCGCGCTCCTGTCCAAGTTGGACCTGAAGCGGCGCACCCAGGCCGCCGTGCTGGTCGCCGAACTACGCGGGCGCCGCTACTGACCGTCCCGCCGGTCACAGGGGGTCGTCGGCGCCGGGGACGGGCACCTTCCACACGAGCACGGTCCCGGCGGACTCGCCCCGCTGGGCGGTGAACCCGCCGCCCAGGGCCTGGGCGCGCTCGTCGAGGTTGCGCAGCCCGCTGCGGCGCCCCTCCGCGGGCAGCCCGATCCCGTTGTCCACCACCGTCAGGGTCAGCGTGCTGGGCCGTCCGGTGACCGACCGCTCCTCCATGGCCACGGACACGTGCACCTCGCTGGCCCGAGCGTGCCGGGCGACGTTGCTCAGGCCCTCCCCGAGCACCGCGAGCAGTTGCTCGCCGACCTCCTCGGGCACCGAGGCGTCGATCGGCCCGTCCAGGCTCACACCGGGGTGGCAGCCCAGGCTGTGCGCGGCGTTCTCGGCCAGCCGCAGGATGCGTCCTCGCAGCGAGGTGTCCCGGCGGTTCGGGGGGTTCTGCAGGTCGAAGATGGTCGAGCGGATCTCCCGGATGGTGGAGTCGAGTTCGTCGATGGCGCGCCGGATCCGCTCCTCGGCCTCCTCCGAGCCGATGAGGCGCATGGTGCTCATCAGTGTCATCGCCGAGGCGAACAGCCGCTGGATCACCACGTCGTGCAGGTCCTTGGCGATCCGGTCCCGCTCCTCCAGGACGGCCAGCCGCTCGGTGTCCCCGCGGACCTCGGCCAGTTCCAGTGCCACCCCGGCCTGCGCGGAGAAGCTGTGGACCATGCTCTTGACGGTGGCTGTGAAGGCCGCGCTGTCGGCCGCCTTGCCGAGGACGAGCGTGCCCCGGGTGTTGCCCGTGGTCCCCAGCGGTACCACCAGACCGGGACCGAACCCGCGGTGCGAGAGCATCGGGCAGTCGGCCTCGGCCAGGTCGGGGACGCTCATGGGCTCGCCGCTGTCGAACACCTGGCCGCAGACGGTGTCGGTGATCTCCACGGGGCTGCCCAGGACCTCCTTGGCGAGGGGACCGTCGGCGACCTCGGCGAACAGGTGGCCGCGAGCACGGCTGTCGGGGAGCATGACCACCGAGATGTCGGCGCCGCTGATCTCCCGTGCCTGGGCGGCGACGTACTCCAGGACCTCGTGGGGGTCGGCTCCCGACAGCAGGCGGGTGGTGATCTCGGTGGAGGCCGTCAGCCACTTCTCCCGCAGGCGTGCCTCCTCGTACAGGCGCGCGTTCTCGATCGCCACACCCGCGGCGGTCGCGAGCGCCATGACGACGGTCTCGTCCTCCTCGTCGAACTGGCCGCCGCCGGTCTTGTCCGCCAGGTACAGGTTGCCGAAGAGTTCTCCGCGCACCTGGATGGGCACGCCCAGGAAGCTCGACATCCTCGGGTGCCCGGCGGGGAAGCCCACGAAGTCGGGGTGGTCGCGGATGTTCGCCAGGCGCACGGGCGTGCGTTCGACCATGGGGGCGGCGAGCAGGCCCCTGCCCCGGGGGGAGCCGTCGATCCGCCCGGCCGCCTCCGCCGAGAGGCCCACGAAGACGAATTCGGCGAACCCGCCGTTCTCGTCGATCACCCCCAGGCCCGCGTAGCGGGCGCCGGCCAGGTCCGCGGCGGCCTCGGTGAGCCGGCGCAGGACGGAGGCGAGGTCCAGGTCGCCGCCGATGGACAGCACGGCCTGGAGGAGGGAGCGGACGCGCCCCTCGGGGGACATCCCCGGTCCGAGACGTGAGCGTACCCCGGTGAGCAGGTCGTTCAGTTGGTCGGGGGAGGCCGGGGGGCTCTGGGGGACTTCGGTCATGTCTCGAATCAACCTCCGCAGAGCCGTGGGACGGTCTCTGTAGGAAATGCACTGATCGGGCGTATTGATCGAATTGTCGTCGTTTTTTCCAGTGGGGGCCACATCGCCGTGCGGTTCGCGGAAGAACGGACGGGGAATCGGTTCGGAACCGCGAAGACACCGGCACAATTCATGCTAACGTCGCCAGCGACGGAAGGCAGAGGACCTGGTCCGGGTCCCTCTTCCCGGTTCGGGCGCACTGTGTCCGTACCCCTGTCCCCCTTCTCCACCCGCCGCGTTCCGTTCGGCGGGTACCCGCAGCGGAAGGAACCCCCGGTGTTCGGATACCACGGCTTCGCGAGCGCCTCCGGCGTCCGCGCCGCCGTGTGCGCCGCACCGGTCCGGCGGTTCCTGCTTCTGGCGGGGCTGCTCGCCGCAGGGCTGATCGTCCTCTGGACGGCGTCGGCCGTGCCCGCCCACGCGGAGCAGACCGACACCGGCTCCGCCCTCCCGGCCGCTTCGGCGGTCCTGGCGGGCGCCGCGGGCGAGCGGCACGAGGAGGTGTCGGCCCCCGTAATCGGGGTGCCGCCCCTGCGTACGGGCCTCCAGAGCACGGATACCGCCGCGGACACCGTGGCGGGCGCGCTCGGGGACGCCTCCGGTACCCCCTCCCTGGCGGACGGGGCAGCCGACGTGGTCGGTGCTCCGGTCGCCGCGACCGTCCGACAGGTCTCCGACACGGTCGCCGCGCGAGCGGTGGACGTGCCCGTGGACACCGTGCCGGTGGTCCGGCGGGTCCGGGACACCGTCGGCGCGACGCTCGCCTCCGGGACCGCGGACCGCGCGTCCTCCCACCCGGACGCCGTCGAGCACGGGGCCGGTTCCACCGCCTCCTCCGTGGCGGGCGGGTCACCGCACCGGGACACGCGCGCCGCCGGCGGCGTCGCGGACTGCGCGGAGGCGCACCGCGGCCAGGACGCGGGCGGCATACCGGATGACGGTGTCCGCGCCGTGTCCGCCGAACGGTCGGTCTCCGTCCCCTCCGCCACACCCGCCGCCGCCCCGTCGGCTGCGGTCGGTGGCCTGGGCGTCGTCGGCTATCTGCCGACCACCGCCGCACCCTCTCCGCTCCCCGGCCTCTACGAGGCCGCCCGGCACGTCCTGCGCTCGGTTCCCGCCGACTCCGCCGACGAGCCGACCTTCTCCCCGGACTAGCGGCTCCGCTCTCCCACCGGTCGCAGAGCGACCCCGTCTCCGGCACGCATCCCAGCCCCGGGCCGTCCGCCCCGTCGTGGACCGAGCACCCGGCTCCTCTGGGAGCTGACGTGAGCCGCGCACCCGCACAGCGAGGTTCACGTCAGTCAGTGGTCCGCCAGACCAGGGACTGAACCGGCGCACACCCACCGCTCCCCCCAGGCGCGACGGTATCCGCCGAGCAACAGACCACAACGCAACGCAACGGAACGTGTCCCCCCGGCCAGGGGGCCCGGACCGTGGCGGAGCACCGCTCCGCCGAGTACACAGCCCGAACCACACAAGCCTGCGAAAGGAACCACCCATGTTCAAGACCGCGCGTACCTCTGCCCGAGCCCTCCTCATGGCCGCCGGCACCGCCGGTTTCGTCGCCCTCGGATCCGGAGTCGCGGGTGCCGACGTCCTGGGCGCCGCGGACACCCTTCCCGTGGGGGAGGTGACCGCTCCGGTCGCCGGTGCGCTCGCCCAGGGCGTTCCCGCCCCGGTCGACGGTCTCGGCGACCTGGCCCGGGTCCAGCCTGGCCAGAACTCGGTCGACCCCCGGATCCAGCACCACTCGGCCCCCGCGGGCGACATCGTGGACAGTGTGACCGACGGGACCGGCCTGCCCCTCGACGCTGTCGGGGACGCCGTGGACACGGTCGGGGGCGCGACCGGCGCCGTCGAGGGCGCCACGGGAACCGTGCCCCTGGCCCACCCTGCCGGCGACCCGGTCTCCGACCTGCTGGGCGGCGGACTTCCCGACGTCGGCGGCGTGCTGCCCGCCGCCGACATGCCCGTGGACCTGGACACCGGCGGCACCCTGCCGCTGGCCGCACCGGCGGACGGCCCCCTGGCGCTGGACAGGGAGAACTTCGACGCGACCGGCGGCCTGGGCACCCTCCTCGGGGTGGCCGAGACCCTGCCGATGGCCGCGCCCGAGTCCCTGACCGGCGGCCTGCCCGTGGACGAGATCGGTTCCCTGGGCGGGGACGTGGCCAGTGTCCAGGGCCTGCCCGAGGTCGGTCGGCCCGAGGTCGACCCCCGGCAGGTGACCGGGCTGCTCCCCGGAGCCCTGGTCTAGCCCGTGTCTCCCTGAACCCCTGCCCGCTCAGGGGGGGGCGTCCTCGCGATGCCCCCTGCGGCACGGCGGCGGGTTGACGGCCGGCCCTCTGACGTGAGGGGTCGGCGGCTCCGGGGATCGGTACCCGGAGCCGCCGGCGCCCGGCCGGTCAGTAGCCCCTGCCCGTACCGAAGCCGAGGCCGTCCACGCACGGGTCGGAGGTCGCGTCCCGGGCCTCTCCGGCGCTGGCGGTCGGCGCGTCCTCGGCCCCGGACATGCCGTCGTCGGGGACGGAGGACGCCGGTGGTGACGGTGTGCCGGACCCCTCGGGCACCGGTGCGGGCAGGGGGCGGTCCTCGCGGACGGCGGCGAACAGCGCCGCGGCCTCCTCCCCGTCCCACATGACCCGGTTGGGGTCCTGCGGAGCCTGGTACCAGGGCACGGTCCGGAATTCGATGTCGGCGAGGTCGACGTCGGAGAGCGAGAAGCCGATGGAGAGCATCCGGTCGAGTGTGAGCCGCTGATCGGTGGCACTGTGCTCGGCCACCGACCTGAGGATCTCGTTGAGCCTGGCGGGGTCGGTGAGGGCACCGCTGCTCCTCAACTGTTCGGCGAGCGCGCTGAGGAACATCTGCTGGCGGTCGATGCGGCCGATGTCGCTGCCGTTGCCGATCTCGTAGCGGGCACGGACGAAGGACAGGGCCTCGTCCCCGTCGAGGACCTGTTCCCCGGCGGGCAGGTCGAGACCCGAGCGCTCGTCCCGCATGGGCCGGGGGATGCACATGCTGACCCCGCCGATGGCGTTCACCGTGTCGCGGAAGCTCATGAAGCTGAGGTGGACGAAGTGGTCCACCCGGATGCCCGTCAGAGTCTCCACGGTGTGGACGACGCAGGGCGGTCCGCCGTGGTACATAGCGGCGTTGATCATGCCCTCGTAGGCGCCGCTGCCCTCGGCCTTGCCGTAGGGAGGGCATGCCGGAAGCCGCACCAGGGAGTCGCGCGGGAAGCTGATGACGGAGACGTGCTCCCCGCCGGGTGAGATGTGCGCCAGCATGAGGGCGTCGGAGCGCTCGCCCTCGAACTCCCGCGCGTAGGCGGTGGAGTCCTCCTCGTAGCCGTCGGTGCCCATGAAGAGGACGTTGACGGCGTCGTTGAGTTTCTCAGGCCGGTTCTTGCCGCCCAGAGCGGCGTCCAGGTCGTGCTGGATCATGCCGGAGCGCAGCAGCAGGTAGTAGCCGTAGGCGGTGCCCACGGCGGCGACCAGGACGACGGCGAGGCACGCCGCGATCCACAGGGCGATCCTGTGCCAGAGGCCGCGCTGACGGGGCAGGTCCACCGGTATGTTGGCCGACTCGCGGCCGGTGGAGGAGTGGTCGTCGCTCATCAGGCAGCCCCCGTGGGTTCGGACGGCGGTAGACGCCGGAGGTCCCGGATACGGAGGAGGGCGTGCGAGGCCGCGACGAGGGCGCGGCAGGGAGCGGACGGGGGGCTGGGGGCGGGGGATCGGGGCGGTTCCGTGTCCGGGACGGGGCACTCCGCAGCGGCGGCGGGGCCGGGGCCCGCCGGACGCGTGTGCCGTGGATCAGCACACGGGGTCGACCACGAGTGCGCCGCATGTGTCCTTCATGGGATCGCCGGACTCTGTACAGTCGACTTTCTCACGATCGGGCGCTATATGCACCGATGACCCGCCGAAGGGTGTGAGTCCCCGCGATCCGCGGACAGAAGCGACGCGCACCCGGTGGCGCGCCGGTTCAGTCGTCCCAGAAGGTGCTGTGCTCGGGGTCCTTCGGCGTGGGCTCCTCCGAGGAGGTGGCCGTGCGGTTCTTGCCGCCCGACTTGGCCGTCGTGCTCTTGGCAGGGGTGGTCTTGGTGGGCGTGCCCTTGGCTCCGCTCTTGCGGGCCGCCGGGCTCTTGGTGCCGGTGTGCCGGGGGCGGGCGGCGACCGGGCTCTTGGCGATCGGTTCGTCCGCCTGGGGGCTTGCGCCGGAGTGGATGCTGAGGGCCTCCTCCTCGATGCTCAGCATCTTGCGGATCTCGGGGGGCGTCGCGGGCAGCCGCTCGGAGCGCAGGTGGGCGCCGAGGACCTCCAGGGCGTGGTCGCACAGGATCTGCCGGGCCCGGGTGGAGGGGACGCCGCTGAGCTTCTCGATCTCCGGCAGATCGCGCTCGCGGAGCAGCCGGACGACGTCGCGCAGGCGTTCGCGGGTCTTGCGGTCGGTCATGGACATGACCGTCATCTCGGCTTCGGTGAGGTAGCTCTCCTTGGCGTCCTGGGCGTCGCGCTCGGCGATGAAGGCGCTCGTCAGGTTGCGGGCGGAGGCCCGGGAGGAGCTGCGGACGTTGTCGCGCCGGATCAGGCGCGCCTGGACGGCGGTGACGACGACGCTCGTGACCAGGCTGATGCAGGCGCCCAGCAGGATGAGGAGGAGGGGGTTGTCGAGCACGGTGGGGACCTTTCCGGGCGGGGGGCCGCACGGGTGGTGGTCACGGACGTGACGGGGGTGTGCGGGGCGGGGTCAGGTGAAGGGTGACTATTCGTCACCAGCAGGCTTTTTGTCAAGTGTGCCCAGTATGGACGCATAAGAACACCCTGTCCCCATCGGCCTCATGTACTTCTGGCAAAGCCGGTCCCGAGGGGTCCGTGTCCACAACCTGTGGACGGGTGCTCCGACACCTCGCCGAGGGCCCGCGTGGGGCGGGTCTCACCCGTTCAGGAGTGCGTTCACCGCCTCCGGGGACAGGATCTCCTCGGCCACCATGGCGGAGCAGCCGCGCACCCCGGCCTCGTCCCATAGAGCGCTGGGCACGACGCGCAGGTGCCGGGTGGCCAGCGCCGTGCACTGCTGGAAGACCACCTCGCGGACCCCGGCCACCAGGTGGTCGTAGGCCTCGGACAGGTCCCCGCCCAGCACGATGACCTCCGGGTTGAGCAGGTTGACCGCCCCGGCGAGCGCCTCGCCCAGCCTTCGTCCGGCGTCGCGGACGAGGGTCACCGCCACGGGGTCGCCCTCGGCGGCCCGGGAGACCAGGTCCTTGAGCCCCGACAGCGGCAGGCCCTGCGCCGCGGCGCCCTCCAGCAGGCGACGCCCGCCCGCCACCGCCTCCAGGCAGTCGGTGTTCCCGCAGCGGCACGGCGTCCCCCCGCCGTCGCGGACGGGGATGTGTCCGATCTCTCCGGCCGCGCCCAGCGCGCCGCGCAGCAGGTTCCCGCCGGAGACCAGTCCGGCGCCGATCCCGGTGGAGGCCTTCACGAAGATCATGTCCTCGGTGTGGCCGTGCGCGCCCGCGGCGTGCTCTCCGAGGGCCATCACGTTGACGTCGTTGTCCACGGCCACGGCGACCGGGAAGCGCTTCTGGACGAGGGGGGCCAGGTGGACCCCGGCCCACATGCCCAGGGAGGGCAGGTCCTCGGCGCGGCCCGCGCGGAACTCGACGGTTCCGGGCAGGCCGATACCCGCGCCGCGTACCTCTTCCGGTGCGCGCCCCAATCCGGTGATCTGCTCGGACCAGGTGTCGAGCAGCCAGGAGACCACGGCCTCCGGCCCCTGGTCCAGGTCGAGCGCGCCGGGGGTGCGGATCAGGACATCGCCGTCGAGGTCGCACACGGCGACCTGGCTGCGGGCCATGCCCAGGGCCGCGGTGAGCAGGAGGCCGCTCGCGGCGTTGAACTCCAGGAGCGTGGGTGGCCGGCCGCCACTGGAGACCGCCCTCGTGCCCTCGACGACCAGGCCGCTGTCGATCAGCTCCGTGACGCGGAGGGCGACGGTGGGCCGCGAGAGGCCGGTGGTGCGCGCGATCTCCGCGCGGCTGGTCGCCGTCCCGCTCCGGATCATCTCCAGGATGTGGCCGCTGCTGGCCATCGAGGACGGTCGTCCAGAGGTTCTAGGCATGCGCTTCATTCAACCATTAAGCCGTGGTAGCGGCGTGATGGACAGGGGGTTATGTAAAAAAGTGATCTGAAGAGTGCTTGGTTTTTTACCATAGTCGGGCGTAAAGTTGGAAGAGTCGAGTCGAATCCACTCCTGTGGTTCGTGGGAGGCCCCGCTCCCGCGCCCCGCCCTCGCTCGTCTCCCCTACCTTCCTCTTCGCTGGAGCAGTACGAAATGTCGCAGCAGTCCGCATCCGGCCCCACAGACCTGGTGGTCTTCGGGGGCACCGGCGACCTGTCCATGCGTAAACTCCTGCCCTCCCTCTACCTGCTCGACCGCGACGGCCACCTGGACGGCGGGACCCGCGTGGTCACCGTCTCCCGCGACGGCCTCACCGACGCCGACCTGCGCGGCAAGGCCGCCGCCGCGGTCCGCGGACACCAGGCGGTCCAGGTCGCCGAACCCGACGTCCTCCACCGTTTCCTCACCCGCCTCTCGCACGTGACCGTCGACGTGGGCGGGGACCTCGCCGGGTGGTCCGACTTGGCAGACACCCTCGGCACCGGCCGCGACCGCGTCTTCTACCTCGCCGTCCCGCCGATGATCTCCGGACCGATCTGCCGGGGCCTGAGCGACGCCGGACTGGTCACCCCCGGATCCAGGGTCGTCATGGAGAAGCCCCTCGGCCGCGACCTGGCCTCCTCGCAGGAGGTCAACGACGCCGTCGGCGCCGTCTTCAGCGAGGAGCAGACCTACCGGATCGACCACTACCTGGGGAAGGAGACGGTGCAGAACCTGCTGGTCCTACGGTTCGCCAACGTCTTCCTCGAACCCCTGTGGAACTCCCGCTGGATCGACCACGTCCAGATCACCGCCGCCGAGACCGTCGGCGTCGGCGGTCGGCGCGGCTACTACGACACCTCCGGCGCCATGCGCGACATGGTCCAGAACCACCTGCTCCAACTGCTGTGCCTGACGGCCATGGAGCCGCCCTCCAGCTACGACCGCGAGGCCGTCCGCGACGAGAAGCTCAAGGTCCTCCAGTCGCTGCGCCCCCTGAGCGGCGACCTCGTCGCCCAGGACACCGTCCGAGGGCAGTACGCGCCCGGGCGGATCCACGGCACCGAGGTGTCGGGCTACCTCGACGAACCGGGCGGAGCGCCCGGTGCCACCGCCGAGACCTACGTGGCCCTGCGCGCCGAGATCGCCAACTGGCGGTGGGCCGGCGTCCCCTTCTACCTGCGGACCGGCAAGCGCCTGGCGCGCGACCGCTCGGAGATCGTCATCCGCTTCCGCGACGTCCCGCACACGATCTTCCCGGGCATCGAGACCCCGCCGGGGGCGGCCAGCCTCGTCATCCGCCTCCAGCCGGACGAGGGCATCCACCTCACCATGCTCGCCAAGACCCCCGGCGCGGGGGCGCTGCGACTGCGCCCCGTCCCGCTGGAACTGAGTTTCGCCGACACCTTCGCCAACCGCGCTCCCGAGGCCTACGAGCGGTTGCTGGCGGATGTGCTGGCGGGGGACTCCACCCTCTTCATGCGCCGAGACGAGGTCGAGGCCGCCTGGCGCTGGGTGGACCCCATCATCGAGGCCTGGAACGGCCTGCACACGAGCCCCGAGACCTATCCGGCCGGCAGCCCCGGGCCCGTCGGCGCACACCGACTCATCGGTCGCACCGGCCGGACATGGTACGAAGAGGAGCAGTCCCGATGACCGCGAACACCGACACCAGCACGTCCGGCGCCGTCCACCGGGTCGTCGACGACGTCACCCGGCGCCTGGCGGAGCGCAGCGCCGACACCCGGGCCGCCTACCTGGAGAGGATCCGCGCGGCGATCAGTGAGGGCCCCGCGCGCGGAGCGCTCGGATGCGCCAACCTCGCGCACGGGTTCGCGGCCTGCGCCATCCCTGAGAAGAAGGCGCTGTCCGGGAACGTCACCCCCAACGTGGCGATCGTCTCCGCCTACAACGACATGCTCTCGGCGCACCAGCCGCTGGAGTCCTACCCGGCCGTCATCAAGGCGGCCCTGGCCGAGGCGGGCGGCGTCGGCCAGTTCGCGGGCGGCGTCCCCGCCATGTGCGACGGCGTCACCCAGGGCCGGGCCGGAATGGAGTTGTCCCTGTTCAGCAGGGACGTCATCGCGATGGCCACCGCCGTTGCCCTCTCGCACGACATGTTCGACGGCGCCCTGATGCTCGGCGTGTGCGACAAGATCGTCCCCGGCCTGCTCATCGGCGCGCTCTCCTTCGGCCACCTGCCCGTGGCGTTCGTGCCCGCCGGTCCGATGCCCTCGGGCCTGCCCAACAAGGACAAGGCACGCGTGCGCCAGGAGTTCGCGCAGGGCAAGGTGGGGCGCAAGGAGCTCCTCCAGGCCGAGTCCGCCGCCTACCACTCGCCCGGCACCTGCACCTTCTACGGCACCGCCAACTCCAACCAGATGCTCATGGAGGTCATGGGCCTGCATCTGCCCGGCGCCAGCTTCGAGCAGCCGGGCACACCGCTGCGCGAGGCGCTCACCGCCGAGGCCGGTCGGCGCGTCCTCGCCAACACCGCCCTGGGCGAGAACCACACCCCGGTCGGCGAGCAGATCGACGAGCGGGCGATCGTCAACGCCGTGGTCGCGCTGCTGGCCACCGGCGGCTCCACCAACCACACCCTGCACCTGGTGGCCATCGCCCGCGCGGCCGGGATCCAGTTGACCTGGGACGACTTCGCCGCGCTGTCCGAGGTGGTGCCGCTGCTCACCCGGATGTACCCCAACGGCTCCGCGGACGTGAACCGGTTCCACGAGGTGGGCGGCATGGCCTACCTGATCGGGAGCCTCCTGGACGCGGGCCTGCTCCACGAGGACGTACGCACCGTGTTCGGTGAGGGGCTCGGCGCCTACCGGCAGACCCCGCGCCTGGAGGGCAAGTCGCTGACCTGGGGGGACGGGCCCAAGGAGAGCGCCGACACGACCGTCCTGCGCGGTGTGGAGGAGCCCTTCGCCGCTGACGGCGGCCTGCGCATGCTCTCGGGCAACCTGGGCCGCGCGGTCATCAAGGTGTCGGCGGTCGCCCCCGAGCGCCACGTCGTGGAGGCGCCCGCCCGGGTCTTCGCCGACCAGTCCGAGCTCCTGGCGGCCTTCTCCGCCGGTGAGCTGACCGGTGACTTCGTGGCCGTGGTCCGCTTCCAGGGTCCGCGTGCCAACGGCATGCCCGAACTGCACAAGCTGACGCCCCAGCTCGGGGTGCTCCAGGACCAGGGCCAGAAGGTCGCCCTGGTGACAGACGGCCGGATGTCGGGGGCCTCCGGCAAGGTGCCCGCCGCCATCCACGTCTCCCCGGAGGCCGAGGCGGGCGGTCCGCTCGCCTTCGTGCGCGACGGCGACCCCATCCGGCTGGACGCGGTGAAGGGGACCCTGGAGGTGCTGGCCGACCTCGAAGGCCGCGAGGCCGCGCGGCCGAGCGTGGACTCGTCGACCGGAACCGGCCGTGAGCTGTTCGCCGCCATGCGGGGCGCGGTCGGCCCGGCCGAGACCGGCGCCGGCGTCTTCGGCCTGTGAACCACGATTCCACCGACTTTGGAGACGTACACATGACGACGATCCCCCGATCCGGTGCCGACGTGCTCGGTCTCGCCCCGGTCCTGCCCGTGGTGGTGCTCTCGGACGCGGAGGCCGCCGTACCGCTGGCCCGGGCACTGGTGGCGGGCGGGGTCCCCGGCGTCGAGGTGACGCTGCGCACCCCCGCCGCACTGAGCGCGATCGAGCGGATCGCCGCGGAGGTGCCCGACGCCGTGGTGGGCGCGGGCACGGTGGCCACCGCCGAGCAGGCGGAGGCCGCGGCCAAGGCCGGGGCGCGCTTCCTGGTCAGTCCCGGGTGCACGCCGGACCTGGCGACGGCCATGATCGACACCGGCCTGCCGTTCCTGCCCGGCGTGGCCACGGTGTCCGAGGCGCTGGCGCTGCTGGAGCGCGGGATCACCGAGATGAAGTTCTTCCCGGCCGAGGCGGCGGGCGGCGTCCCGTTCCTGAAGTCGCTGGGCGGCCCCCTGCCGCAGGTGCGGTTCTGCCCGACCGGGGGGATCACCCCAGCCTCGGCGCCGACCTACCTGGCTCTGCCCAACGTGGGGTGCGTGGGCGGTAGTTGGCTGGCCCCCGCCGGCCTCGTGGCTGCCGGGGACTGGGACGCGGTCACCGCCCTGGCCCGTGAGGCGGCGTCCCTGGAGCGCTGACCCTGACACGGGACGGGCGCCCCTCCGCTCCGGGAGGGGCGCCCGTCGTCTCTGAGTGCCGGCCCTCGGGGGCCGCACTCGGAGGACCCGTCCGGGAGGCGCTCCCCACGCCTCCCGGACGGGTCCCGGTCACAGCTCGGCCTGGCCGTAGGGCAGCAGCCGCACCGGGCCCAGCAGGCCGTAGTCCTGCCGCCGCACGGGGCCGTAGACGTCGGGGCGGAAGGCCCGCATCCGGTTGATCAGGGTGGTGGCCACCTCGACCGTGATCGTGTTGGAGCCGTTCCGGAGCCAGGGGCCGATGTCGACCACCGGGTCCAGTTGGTCGCAGGGCGGCAGGTCCGTGCCGTTGACCGTCACCCGGAAGGTGTCGCTCACCCGGCCCAGGTCCAGGTAGGCGCCGTGGCCGCCGGTCCATCCCTCGCCCAGGTCGACGGTGGTGGTGTAGCGGCCGATACCGGAAGTGTCGGCCAGGCCCGCGATGTCCTTCCAGGGTGCCAGGGAGGTCAGGGCCCGCTCGTGCAGGACCACGTCGGTCTCGGTGGCCGAGCCGCCCGGCTGCCAGTCCTCCACCTCCAGTTCCCACGAGGTGAGGTCGACGGGGTCGCCGACGCTGTCGATCGCGGTGGTGGCGGTGCGCCCGCTCTCATAGGTGGTGGTGTAGGTGCCCGGTGCGGAGGCCCGGACCAGGGTCTTCCTGCCGTCCACGCGCACGGCGTCGGCGTCGGTGCCGGACAGGCGCAGCTTCTTGAGCTGTCCCGGCGGCATGGCCTGCCCGGAGTTCCCGTGCTTGACCGACCACGAGGGCCGGGCCAGGGCGATGACCGTCGAGGCCCCCGGGGCCAGGCGCACGCCGACCTCGACGGTCCCGTCGCCGCTGGTGTGCACGGGAAGGGGGTCGACCCGCCCGCTCCACAGGTCCAGCTCGAAGGGGTAGGCGTCGCGGACGCCGGTGGGCAGGGTCACCTTGTGGTCGACCGTCTCGGAGTCGGAGCCGTTGGTGAAGTAGTACAGGTCCAGGTCGTCGTCCCGGCGCCGCAGGTGCAGCAGCGGGGAGTCCTCGGAGTAGGAGACGGCGGGCCGTGCGCCCAGGGCCTCCAGCCCGGCGGGGATGTCGTCGCGGCTGTCCACGCGGTGCACGGTGGGCTCGGCGAGCAGTTCCGCCATGGCCTGGGACAGCTCCTCGGCGGAACCCTGGTCGTTGCCGGGCTGCTGAGGTGAGCTCCAGTCGCCGACGACGAGGATCTTCAGCCCGGCTCGTGCGTAGCCCACCAGGCGCTGTGCGGTCTCCAGCTCCATGGTCGGAATCCGGCCGCTGAAGGCGTCGCCCTCGAAGACCATCAGGCTGTAGGCGGGGCCGTCGGGCGCCAGGCGCCCGTCCTTCACCTCGGGGTCGGTGATGCGGAGCAGGCGCGGGCTGACGAACTGGTGCGTCCAGCCCTTGCGCACGCCCTCCTTGGTGAAGTAGGCGGCGCCGAAGCCCGAACCGGCGTAGCCCTTCTGGCGCAGGAAGGCCATGTCGATCTTCGGGGTGCCCGTCTGGAGCGTGTGCTGGGCGCGCGCGAAGAACCCGGAGACGTCGGACACGTGCTGCCAGGTGGGGTGGCGCGGCCCCCAGGACTCGCTGTAGCCGACCCCGCCGTTGTAGGGGGTGAAGGCGGCGAAGCCCGGCCACTGGGCGCCGGGGGCGTCGGCGTAGGAGAACCCGTGCAGGACCGCCATGTTCACCCCGGCGGCGTACTCGCGCGCGATGGTGCGCACGGTCTGCTCCCACGTGGTGCTGTAGGAGCCGCCGTAGACCGCTCCGGCCTCGCTGCTCAGGATCTTCTTCCCGGCCAGGTCGCGGCCGCCGGCCAGGGAGCGGAAGTCGTCGAGGTTCTTGAAGCCCAGGGACTCGCCCTCAGCGTTGTCGACCACGGCGGCCTTGGCCACGGCGTCGGTCTGGAGGCCGTAGGGCTGGATCCGGTAGCCCATGCCCAGGCTGTGCGCCCAGTCCTGGATGGGGGTGATGTGGTGGTCGATGTAGAGCTGGGAGAGCAGGTCGTTGAAGTCGTTGAGCACCCGGCGGTCGGTGTCGGGGTCGAAGCTGAAGACCTGGTCCTCGTCCACGCGCACCAGGACCGGCAGGTAGGGCATCGGGTCGTACCCGTTGTGGCTCTCGAAGGCCGCGGGCAGGTCGCGGGTCCACAGCGTGGCCTCGGTCTCCATCTCGATGGAGTCCTCGAAGATCGCGCCGCCCGCCGACCCCCGGAGGAGGCGGCGGATCCGGGAGGTGAGGATGTTCTCCTCCCAGAAGTCGATGACCGCCTGCGCGCCCGCGCTGCTGAAGTGGTCGACGACGTAGCTGACGGGTTCGGTGTGCGGCCCGGCCTCGGGGCGCTGGCCCGAACCGCGCTCCCAGTAGGCGAAGAGCGCCCAGGTGGAACCGTCGCCCTCGCCCGGCGCGGTCCAGGTGAGCTCCTCGCCCTCGACGGAGGAGGTCAGGTCCTGGAGGGTGTCGGCCTTGAGCTTGCAGCGCCGGTCGCCGGGTGAGGCGCCGTCGGCCAGGCGCACCGCCTGCACCGCCACGAGCGTGCGGGCCTCCACCCCGTGCTCCGGTGCGACCTCGGGTTCGGGGAGGGCACCGGAGACCTCCTCACCGGAGGCGAGGTAGCGCACGCCGTGGGCGAGTTCGCGCACGGCCGCCTCGTCCTGAGGGGTGATGGTGGGCACCGCGGCGGGCCAGGAGGGGCCGATGGTGATGTCGACGACGATGCCGCGCTTCTCGGCCTGGGCCAGGGCGGTCGTCAGGGCCTCGCGCCAGGGGAGGGTGCCCCAGCCGTGTCCGGCGGGGTCGAGGTCCTCCTCGGCGCTGTGGTGGACGTCGGCCACCTCCATGCCGCCGAATCCGGCGTCGGCGGCCTGGTCGATCTCGCGGGCCACCTCCTGCGGGTCGACCAGGCCGTGTGGCCACCACCAGCGGAACTTGGCTCGGGCGGCGGCCGACGGGTCGGGGAAGGCGCCGGCGAAGGAGCGCGGGGAGGCCGAGGCCGCGGGAGCGCCGACGGTGGTGGACAGTGCGGCCGCCGTGCCCGCGGCGGCGCTCATGCCCAGGAATAGGCGGCGGGAGGGGGTGAAGCCGCTGCGGGGGTGTTCCGCGGACGGTGTGTCGTGCATGGGACTTCCTTTGCTGCGCTCGCTGGGGTGGGGAACGCCAGGGGACGGGGCAGGGGTGTGCGCACACGTGCGGCCTGTGACGGCCGTCTCTTAAAACGTTTCAGTGAAGTTACCAACAGATGGCTCATGGGATCAATGCATCCGTGCGGAAATCTGGAGGTCTCCCCGTATCGATCCTATGAACAGTGGTGTCACTGTGTGTGTATGAGCGTGTGGGTACTGCCGGAAAGTAAGAACGTTTCACTTCCCTGCCTCCGGCTGCGCGCAGCCCCGGCCGCGGAGCGCGCCGTCCCGTGGACGGGCGGGGCTCCGTACAACGCCTGGGGCGCGAACGCGGTCGCGCGGCCTCCACACGGTCCGCGCGGGCGCGGGCACCCTCCACTACAGTCCCGAACGCGGCGGGGAAGCGGCCGGCCGCTACGTCCCGGTGGGCGAACCGCCCCTGGAGGGGGGCCTGCCCCGCGAGGACCCGTACGTGATCGGCGGCTGGCCGCCGTACGCCCTCCCGCGCCGCGAGCGGGGCTCGGCACGGGAGGGCGCGGCGGAGGTCACCAGCGGACGGGGACCTCGTTCAGACCGCCGACGACCAGGCCCTCCACCCGCCTGAGTTCGTCGGCGGGTACGGCCAGCTCCAGTGTGGGCAGTCTGCGCAGCAGCACCTCCAGCACCACCTGGAGTTCGGCGCGGGCCAGGGACTGCCCCACGCAGGAGTGCGCCCCCGCACCGAAGGCCAGGTGGGGGTTGGGCCTGCGCTCCAGGTCCATCTCGTCGGCGGAGTCGAAGGCGCCGGAGTCGCGGTTGGCGGCGCCCATGTTGCACATCACGGTGGTGCCGCGCGGCAGGACGGTACCGGCGATCTCGGTCTCCTCGGAAAGGTAGCGGGGCAGGCCGATGCCGGAGTTGGCGTCCATGCGCAGGCACTCCTCGACGGCGGTCCGGACGAGGGAGCGGTCCTCCAGCAGCCGCTCCCACCGGGACCGGTCGGCCAGCAGCATGGAGGCCATCTTGCCGATCATGTTGGCCGTGGTCTCGTGGCCGGCGACGAGGAGGCCGACGCCCGTGACGACGAGCTCCATGTCGGAGAGGCGGCCCTGCTCGCCGGCCTCCTCGATCAGCGCGCTGATGATGTCCTCGCCCGGTTCGGAGCGCTTGGCGGCGATGTGCGCGGACATGTACGTGAAGAACTCGGCCTGGGCCGTCTCCGACTCCGCGCCGCTGTAGCGGGTGAGGTTGAGCAGCATGTCCGACCAGGTGGAGAAGCGGTCGCGGTCCTCGGCGGGCACGCCCAGCATGTCGCAGATGACGAACACCGGCAGCGGGAAGCCCAGGCCCGCTCTGAGGTCGGCGGGCGGCCCCTGCTCGACCATCGCGTCGACGAGCCCGTCGGCCATGCGCTCGATCTCCGGGCGCAGCGCGTTCATGCGCTTGGTGGTGAACCACTTGCTGATCAGGCGCCGCCACCGCTGGTGCGCCTCCCCGGAGCTGGGCAGCACCGTGGCCATCTCACCGCCGAACAGTCCGCCCGATTCGGAGTCGGTCAGCCGGGCCGCGTCCTCGGCGTCGAGCACGCGGCTGAAACGGGGGTCGGCGAGCACGTCCCTGACGTCCTCGTAGCGGGTCACCAGTCGGGCCTCGTCGCCGCTGGGCAGTCGCACGCGGGCCACCGGGCACTCCTGGCGGAGGCGGGACCACTCCTGCGGCGGCTCCAGTGCCGAGTCGGACGGGATCGGGTAGTCGAGTGCCTGCTCGTGCTGGCCCATCAGGGTCTCCTCGGGGGGCGGTGTGCCGTGGTCGGGGGCGCCGAAGGGGGCAGGGACGGCGGAAGGACGCGGGACCGGCCGGATGAGACACCGCGAATATAACCCGCAGTATTCGAATGGTCCACATGAGTACGCGGACTTTTCTCCATGGGGTACACGGGATCCAGGTCAGGGGATGGGCCGCGCCCGTTCGGGGGCCTGGTGTCAAGTAAGGTTAGACTCGCCTCACTGTCGCTTTCGCGGGCCTGCCGCGGACGACACGGCCCCGACCCCGACCCGCCCCCGTCGCAGGAGGCACCGTGGCCCAGCAGCTCGCCGCCACCCGCCCCGTCGCGCCGCCGTCCGCACCTTCGCCGTCGCGGACGTCTCCCGGCCCTCGCCGGGCTTCGCCCGCGTCACCCTGCTCAGTACCGGCGACGGCTTCGAGGAGGAGTTCGAGCCCCTCGGCCACGACCACTGGTTCCGCCTGTTCCTGCCCGCCCCCGACGGCTCCCTGGACCTGCCCTTCGGCCCGGCGGAAGGCTGGTACTCGCGGCTGCTGAAGATCGACGGGGAGCGGCGGCCCGTCGTGCGCAACTACACCATGCGCGAGGTCCGCAGGGCGGGCCGCGCCTGGGAGGTGGACGTGGACTTCGTCGTCCACCGCTCGCCCGCCACCGGCGAGGTCGAGGGTACGGCCGCCCGCTGGGCTCTGGCCGCCCGGCCCGGCGACCCGGTGGGCCTGCTCGACCAGGGCCGCCTGTTCAACATGGACGACCACACCGGACCCGTCCTGGTGGTGGCGGACGAGAGCGGCCTGCCCGGGGTGGAGGGCATCGCCCGCTCCCTCGCCGGAGCGCCCGCCGAGTACGTGCTGGAGGTCCCCGACCCCGCCGACCGCCGCCCCCTGGCCGACGCCGACCCGGTGTGGCTGGTGCGCGGCCCCGGCGAGGACGTGGGCGGGCGCGCGCTGGAGCACCTGAGTTCGGCCGCCATCACCCCGGAGACGGGGGTGTACATCGTCGGTGAGGCGTCGTTCGTTCTGGCGGCGCGCGCCATCGCCCTGAAGGCCGGCGTGCCCAAGGGACGCGTCCAGTTCTGCGCCTACTGGCGTATCGGGCGCCGCACGGAGGACCGGGACTGACGCCCGCGCCGACCCCGGTCGACGGCCCGGCCGGAGCGCGGACCAGCCGGAAAAGGTAGAAAAAGGACGCGGTACGCTCGTGACGCCAGTCGAACTCCACCATATGGAGCAGGGAACCCGGTGTGAATCCGGGACTGACGCGCAGCGGTGAGGGTGACGGGCGGAGCAGGCCCTGGGGACGCGGTCCCCGGCGGCGGCCACTGGGGCACACGCCCCGGGAAGGCGCCCCGCACCGGTCGATCCCGAGTCCGAAGACCTGCTGGCACTGGCGGTGACCGGCCGCCAGGTCGACCGCGGACCCCGCGCACCGGGTCCCTGACCCCGAAGGACGCCATGCCGCCGACGGACTCGCCGCCGTCCGCCGCCCGTACCCGCCGCGACCGCTGCCCCGGCGCGCTGCGGCCCTGGACCGCCGACGACGGGCTGCTCGTCCGGCTCCGGCTGGTCGGCGGCCGGATCCCCGCCCCGTCGCTGCGCGCCCTGGCCGCCGTGGCACAGCGGTTCGGCGACGGGCGGATCCACGCCACCGGCCGCGCCAACGTACAACTGCGCGCCCTGCCCGGCCGGGACGGGACACTGGAACCCGGGGTGCTCCGGGCGATCGGGGAGACCGGGCTGCTGCCCTCGCCCGCCCACGAACTGGTCCGCAACATCATGGCCTCCCCGTGCACCGGCCTCACCGGTGGCCGGGCCGACCTGCGCCCCGTCGCCGCCGCCCTGGACCGGGCGCTGTGCTCGGAGCCGACCCGCGCCGCCCTCCCCGGACGCTTCCTGTTCGTCCTCGACGACGGCCGCGGCGACCTGGCCGAACGCCCCTGCGACCTCGGCCTGACCGCCCTGGACGCGGAGACCGCGCAACTGCGGATCGGAGAGCACCACGGCCCCCGGGTCCGGCTCGACGGGGCCGCGGACGCGCTCACCGGGCTGGTCGATGCCTTCCTGGCCCGGCGCGGCACCGGTCCCACCGCACCCTGGCACGTCGCCGAACTCCCCGCGCCCCTGGCCGCACCGGTCACCGCGGATCCGAGGCTGCCCGCCCCCGCGCCGCCGCTGCCGCACGGCCCGCTGCCCGGCGGCGGACGGCACGTGCCCGTGCCCGCCGAGGGACTGGACCGGGCCGCCGCCGACGCCCTCGCCGACGAGGCGGACGCGGTTGGGGCCGACGCCCTCGTCGTCACGCCCTGGCGCGGCGTCGTGGTTCCCGGGGAGGCCCGATGACCGGCCCGACGCGGCCGACCCGGCGCTACGACTACGTCGACGACGGGCCCGCCATCTACACCGACTCCTTCGCCACCATTCGGCGCGAGGCCCGCCTCGCCCACCTGCCCGCCGACGCCGAGCGCCTCGCCGTGCGCATGATCCACGGCACCGGACAGGTGGACCTCGCCGACGACCTGGACATCCACCCCGGCCTGGTGTCCGCCGCGCGCGCCGCCCTCCGCTCCGGTGCGCCCATCCTGTGCGACGCCACGATGGTGGCCTCCGGTGTGACCGCCGCCCGTCTGCCACGGGACAACGAGGTGCTGTGCCTGCTCGGCGACCCGCGGGTGCCCGGCCTCGCCCGGGAGTGGGGCACCACACGCAGCGCCGCCGCGGTCTCCCTGTGGGAGCCGCTGCTGCACGGCGCGGTGGTCGCCGTCGGCAACGCGCCCACCGCCCTCTTCCACCTGTTGGAGATGCTGGCGGACGGCGCGCCGCGCCCGGCCGCGATCGTGGGCTGCCCGGTCGGCTTCATCGGCGCCGCCGAGTCCAAACGGGCGCTCGCCGAGTTCGCCGACCGCCACGGCGCCGACATCCCCTACGTGACCGCCCACGGACGCCGGGGCGGCTCCGCCATGGCCGCCTCGGCCCTGAACGCACTCGCCAAGGAGGAGGAGTGACCGGCCGCTTCCACGGTGTCGGGGTCGGCCCCGGAGACCCCGAGCTCATCACCCTCAAGGCCGCCCGGCTCATCTCCGGAGCCGACGTCGTCGCCTACCACGCGGGTGTCGGCAAGGAGTCCAACGCCCGCCGTGCCGCCGCCGACCTCATCCCGCGTGCGGCGGTGGAGGAGCGGCTCACCTACCCGGTGACCACCGGCACCACCGACCACCCCGGCGGCTACGAGGGCGCCCTCGCCGACTTCTACACCGAGTCCGCCGCGCGGCTGGCCGCCCACCTGGACGCCGGGCGCGACGTCGTCCTGCTCTCGGAGGGCGACCCCCTGTTCTACGGGTCGTACATGTACATGCACGACCGGCTCTCACAGCGCTACGAGACCCGGATCGTGCCCGGTGTCCCGGCGTTCGCCGCCGCCACGGCCGTCGCCGAGTCGCCGCTGGCCCGGCAGACCGACGTGCTCACCGTGCTGCCCGGCACCCTGCCCGAGGCGGAACTGGCCCGCCGCCTGGCCGACACCGACGCCGCCGTCATCATGAAGCTGGGCCGCACCTTCCCCGCCGTGCGCCGCGCCTTGGCCGCCGCAGGGCGGCTGGAGCACGCGGTGTACGTGGAGCGCGCCTCCATGAGCGGGGAGCGGCGGCTCCCGGTCGCCGGGGTCGACCCGGCCACGGTGCCCTACTTCTCCCTGATCCTGGTCACCGGTGACAGCCGCAACGGCACCCGCTCCCGCGAGGCCACCCAGGCCACGCCGCCGCCGGAACCGGCCGGTCCGGCCGCCGAACTGCTGGTGGTCGGCCTGGGGCCGGGGCCTGAGGGCTGGCTCACCCCCGAGGCGTCCGCCGCGCTCGACGAGGTGGACCACGTGGTGGGCTACGGCCGCTACGTCGAACGTGTGCCCCAGCGCCCCGGTCTCACCCGGCACGCCTCCGGCAACACCGTCGAACTCCAGCGCGCCCGCCTCGCCCTCGACCTGGCCAAGAACGGTGAGCGCGTCGCCGTGGTCTCCGGCGGGGACGCCGGGGTGTTCGGCATGGCCACCGCCGTGTTCGAGGCGGCCGAGGACCCCGCCTACCGGGACGTGCCGGTCCGGGTGCTGCCCGGCGTCAGCGCCGTGCAGGCCGTGGCCGCGCGCGCGGGCGCCCCCGTCGGCGGCGACTTCGCGGTGGTGAGCCTGTCGGACCGGCTCAAACCGTGGGAGGTGGTGGAGCGGCGGCTGCGCGCCGTCGCCGAGGCCGACCTCGCCCTGGCCGTCTACAACCCGGCCTCCCGCTCCCGCACTGAGCAGATCCGCGCGGCCCGCAGGATCCTGCTGGAGCACCGCGACCCCGGCACCGTGGTCGTGGTGGGCCGTTCCATCGGCCGCGACGGCGAGTCCCTGGAGGTGACCACGCTGGAGAAGCTCGACCCGGCCGCGATCGACATGCGCTGCCTGCTCATCGTCGGCGCGTCCGGCACCCGCGTCTCCGCGACGGGCCGCGTCTGGACACCGAGGTGGGTGCAGCCGTGACCGTGCACTTCGTGGGGGCGGGCCCCGGCGCCGCCGACCTGCTCACCGTCCGCGCCACGCGGATGCTCGCCGAGGCGGACACCGTGCTCTACCCCGGCACCTACCTGGACTCGCGGGTGCTCACCCACTGCGCGCCCGGCGCCGAACTGGTGGACACCCAGGGCCTGGACCTGGACCGCATCACCGCCCACCTGGTGGAGGCGCACGGCGCGGGCCGGGACACCGTCCGGCTCACCTCGGGCGACCCGTCGCTGTACTCGGCGCTGGCCGAGCAGACCCGGCGCCTGGACGCGGCGGGCGTGCCGTGGGACGTCACTCCGGGGGTGCCCGCCTACGCGGCCGCGTCGGCGCTGGCGGGCCGGGAGCTGACCGTGCCGCTGGTGGCCCAGTCGGTGGTGCTGACCCGTACCCGCGCCCGCTCGACCGCCATGCCCGACACCGAGTCGCTGGCCGCGTTCGCCGCCACCCGGGCCACCCTGGTGCTGCACCTGGCCATCCGGCGGGTGCGCGAACTCATGGCGGAGATCGAGCCGGAGTACGGCGCCGACTGCCCGGTGGTGGTGGTGTACCGGGCCAGCCAGCCGGGCGAGGCGGTGCTGCGCGGCACCGTGGCCACGATCGCCGACGCGGTCGAGGAGGCCGGGCTGCGCCAAGCGGCGGTGATCCTCGTGGGCCGGGCGCTCGACCCCGAGGGGGGAGGGGAGTCCTACCTGTACGACCCCTCCCGCCCGAGGTAGCCGGGACCATCGCGTGATCTTGCTACCAGTGCAGGGTCAGGGCCGTTTTCCTGTTCTGGTGGCAAGATCACGCTGGTTTGGTGAGGGACCACTGGGTGACGGTGCGCGCCGGTGTCCACCCGGTGAAGCCCCCGAGGGGGGCGGCGGTCTCCACGGCGATGCGGGTCAGCTCCCCGCCGTGGGACCGGTGGGCGTCGGCGAGCAGGCGCTCGGTCTCCACCGTCACCCCGTGCACCGCGATCCGGCCACCCCGGCGCAGCGCCCCCAGACAGGCGTCCAGCACGCCCGGCCGGGTCGCCCCGCCGCCCACGAACACCGCGTCGGGCGCGCGCAGCCCGGCCAGCACCGCTGGGGCGCGGCCGGTGACCACGGTCAGGCCGGGCACGCCGAGGCGGCCCGCGTTGCGCACGATCCGCTCGGCCCGCTCGGCGTCGGCCTCCACGGCGGTGGCGGTGCAGGCCGGGTGGGTGCGCATCCACTCGATCCCCACCGAACCCGCGCCCGCCCCCACGTCCCACAGGTGCTGCCCGGGCGCGGGCGCCAGCCGGGCCAGGGCCGAGGCGCGCAGGTCCCGCCGGGTGAGCTGCCCGTCGCTCTCGAAGGCGTCGTCGGGCAGTCCCGGCACCAGGCCGTGGCCGGGCGGGCCGAGGAGTTCCAGGGCCAGGACGTTCAGTGCGGGCACCGTCCCGGGCGGGTCCGACAGCCAGCGGTCGGCGGTGGCCGCCAGCCGTGACTCCGCGTCCGAGCCCAGGTCGCCCAGCACGGTCATGAGGGTGGTCCCGTAGCCCGCCCCGGCCAGCAGGGCGGCGGCCGCCGCCGGGGTGCGGGCGTCGGAGGAGAGCACCAGGACGCGGTGCCCGGGGTCTAGGTGGCGCAGCAGCCGCCGGGGGTCGCGGCCGACCAGGGTCACCACGGTGCATCGTTCGGCGGGCCAGCCCATCCGGGCGCGGGCCAGGGCGACCGAGGACACCGCGGGTTCGATCCGCACGGCGTCCGGCCCCAGCAGGTCGATCAGGGTGGCGCCGATCCCGGACACCAGCGGGTCGCCGGAGGCGAGCGCCACCACGGGGGCGTCGTCGAGGGAGGCGAGCAGGTCCGGCAGCCGCTCGCGCAGGGGGGAGGGCCACACCTCGCGGCGCTGCCCGGGGCGGTCCGGCAGCAGCGCCAAGTGCCGGCGCCCGCCCAGCACCGTCTTCGCGGCCATGACGGCCTCGCGCAGCCGCCCCGGCAGGCCCGGCCAGCCGTCCGCGCCGATGCCGATGACGGTGATCCCGGTTCCGGGAGAAGGGGGCGTCTTGTCCGACATGCCCCTGACGTTATCGTTGCCACAGGCGCGAGGTGCCCCGACAGCCCGGCCATCGGAAACGGTGGGAAGGGCGGGAGGGGAGAATCTGGGAAGACCGGTGAGATTCCGGCACAGGCCCGCTGCGGTGAACCGGGCCCCTTTGAACAGGGGATCCGGCAAGTCCGAAGACCGGCCTCGCGTCCGTCCTTGAACGATGGCGCAACGAGCGGGAGCCTCCACATGCCATTGCGGTCTTCGCACTACCCCTTCTCCGCGATCGTCGGCTGCGACGACGAACCCCTCGACGACCTCGGCCTCTCCCTCGTCCTCACCAGCGTCTCCCCGGAGATCGGCGGCGTGCTGGTGCGCGGAGAGAAGGGCACGGCCAAGTCCACGGCGGTGCGGGGCCTGTCCTCGCTCCTGCCACCCGTGGACGTCTACCGGGGCGACCGGTTCTCCGTGGACCCCGCGGACCCCGGCCAGCGCTCCCCGGACGGCCCCTTCGAACCCGGGACCCCCGTGGAGAGCCGCCCGGTGCGCCTGGTCGAACTGCCCGTGGGCGCCACCGAGGACCGGGTACTGGGCTCCCTGCACCTGGAGCAGGCGCTCACCCACGGCAGGGTCGCCTACGAACCCGGGCTGCTGGCCAGGGCCCACCGCGGCATCCTCTACGTGGACGAGGTCAACCTGCTCCACGACCACCTCGTCGACCTCCTCCTGGACGCCGCCGCCACCGGCCGGGCGACCGTGGAGCGCGACGGCTTCTCCGTGGAGCACGCCGCCCGGTTCCTGCTCATCGGCACGATGAACCCCGAGGAGGGCGAGCTGCGCCCGCAGCTGCTCGACCGGTTCGGGCTCGCCGTGGACGTGGCCGCCCCCGCCGACCCCGCCGTCCGGGTGGAGGTGGTGCGCCGCCGCATGGCCTACGACGCCGACCCCGCCGCCTTCACCGAGCGCTACCGCACGGCGGAGGGGTCCCTCTCCGCGCGCGTGGCCGCCGCCCGCGGCCGGCTCGCCCGGGTGCGGCTGTCGGAGGCCGCGCTGCTGAAGGTCTCCGAGGTGTGCGCGGCCTTCGAGGTGGACGGGCTGCGGGCCGACATCGTCACCGCGCGCACGGCGATGGCGCACGCGGCCTGGGCGGGGCGCGACTCGGTCACCCGGGCCGACATCCGCCGGGCCGCGCTGCTCTCCCTGCCGCACCGGCGCCGACGCAACCCCTTCGACGCCCCCGGCCTCGACGAGGACCTCCTCGACCGGGTGCTGGGCGACGAGGAGCTGCCGCCCGACCCGCCGGAACCGGACGGCACGGACGGCGGCGACCACTCGGGGACCGACGGTCCCACCGGCACCGACGAGACGGGCCCCCGTGATCCCGACGCCGCACCCGGCTCCTCGGGCACGGACGCGCCCGGGGACCCGGAGCCGCCCGTGTCCGAGGAGGCCCCCGAACCCGAGCCCCGGGGCGACCGCTCCGGCGACGACGCCCCGGCACCCGGCCCGGCGGTCGGCGCGCCCGTCGCCAGGGCCGCCGCCCCCTACCGGACCCGGCTGCTGACCGTGCGGGGCTCCGGAGAGGGGGCCGATGGCAGGCGCAGCCGCGCCGTGGGCGTGCGCGGACGCAGGATCGGTGCCGCCCCGCTCGGCCGGGGCCCCGGAGACACCCTGCACATGGTCGAGACCGTGCGGGCCGCCGCGTCCCGGCCCCGCAGTGGCGGCCGCCTGCGCTTCGAACCCGCCGACCTGCGCGTGGCGGTCCGCGAGGGCCAGGAGAGCAACCTCGTCCTGTTCTGCGTGGACGCCTCCGGCTCCATGGCGGCGCGCAAGCGCATGGGCGAGGTGAAGACCGCCATCCTCTCCCTGCTCCTGGACGCCTACCGGCGACGCGACAAGGTCGGCCTGGTCACCTTCCGGGGCGAGGCTGCCGAACTCGCGCTGCCGCCCACCCGGTCGGTGGACATCGCCGCCGCCCGCCTGGACGACCTGCCAGCCGGGGGGCGCACACCGATCGCGGAGGGCCTGCTGGAGGCGGCCCGGGTCCTGCGCCGCGAGCGGCTGCGCGACCCGAGGCTGCGCCCGCTCCTGGTGGTGGTCACCGACGGCCGCGCCACCGGGGGGAAGGGGGCCGTCGGCCGTGCGCTGAAGGCCGCCGACCACGTCGCCGGACTGGGCGTCACCACGGTCGTGGTCGACGGCGAGTCCGGACCGCTGCGCCTGGGACTGGCCGCACGCCTGGCCGCCCACCTAGGCGCTGAGCACATGCCCGTCCGCGACGTCAGCGCCGCCGCGCTGGGCGGCGCCGTACGAGAGAGGGCCGCCTGATGCCCCAGGGACGACCGAACGTGATCCCCGACGACGGGCTCACGACCCGCCAGCGCCGCCACCAGCCGCTGCTGGCCGTGCACACCGGAGACGGCAAGGGCAAGTCGACCGCCGCGTTCGGCCTCGCGCTGCGCGGCTGGAACCAGGGCTGGCGGATCGGGGTGTTCCAGTTCGTCAAGTCGGCGAAGTGGCGCATTGGCGAGCAGACTGTCCTGGAGCGCCTGGGCCGCCTGCACGAGGAGACCGGCGAGGGCGGTCCCGTGGAGTGGCACAAGATGGGTTCGGGCTGGTCGTGGATCCGCAAGGAGGGCAGCGCCGAGGACCACGCCGCCGCTGCCGCCGAGGGCTGGGCGGAGATCAAGCGCCGCTTGGCCGACCAGACGCACGACCTGCTCATCCTCGACGAGTTCACCTACCCCCTGGACTGGGGGTGGATCGACGTCGAGGACGTGGTGTCCGCGCTCGCCGGGCGCCCCGGCCGCCAGCACGTGGTGATCACCGGCCGCCGCGCACACCCGCGCCTGGTGGAGGCCGCCGACCTGGTCACGGAGATGGCCAAGGTCAAGCACCCCATGGACGCAGGACGGAAGGGGCAGCGGGGGATCGAGTGGTGACACCCCTGCCCCGGCTGATGGTCGCCGCACCCATGACCGGGCAGGGCAAGACCACCGTCGCCACCGGGATCATGGCGGCGCTGCGCGATGCCGGGTACGTGGTGAGCGGCCACAAGGTGGGGCCCGACTACATCGACCCCGGCTACCACGCGCTGGCCACCGGGCGGCCCGGCCGCAACCTGGACCCGCACCTGGTGGGGGAGGGCCGGGTGGCGCCGCTGCTGCTGCACGGGGCGCGCGGCGCCGACGTCGCGGTCGTGGAGGGGGTGATGGGCCTGCACGACGGGCGGATCGGCACCGGCGGGTTCGCCTCGTCGGCGCACGTGGCCGCGCTGACCCGCACCCCGGTGGTGCTGGTGGTGGACGTGTCCCGCATGTCGCGGTCGGTGGGCGCGCTGGTGGCGGGTATGGCCGCCTACGACCCGGGGGCCCGGGTGGCGGGCGTGATCCTCAACAAGGCGGGCTCGGAGCGCAACACCGCCGAGATCGTCCGCTCCATACGCCTGCCCGTCCTCGGCGTGGTGGGCCGCGACGAGGGGATCTCCCGTCCGTCCCGGCACCTGGGGCTGGTCCCGGCGGCCGAGCGCTCCGAATCCGTGGAGGTGGTCCGGCGGCTCGGCGAGCGCGTCGCCGAGCAGGTGGACCTGGGCGCGCTGCTCGACCTGGCCCGCTCCGCGCCCGATCTGGACGCCCGGCCCTGGGACCCGGTTCGGGAACTGGGGGCGGCCCCGGGACGGGACCGGCCGGTGGTGGCCGTGGCGGGCGGCCGGGCCTTCACCTTCCGCTACCCCGAGACCGAGGAGCTGCTCACCGCCGCCGGGTGCGAGGTGGCCGGCTTCGACCCGCTCACCGACACGGAACTGCCCGCCGGGACCCGGGGCGTCTACCTGGGCGGCGGCTTCCCGGAGGTGTACGCCGGCCGCCTGTCCGCCAACCGGGGCCTGCTGAACGAACTGGGGGAGGCCGTGGCCGAGGGGGTGCCCACGGTCGCCGAGTGCGCCGGGCTGCTCTACCTGGCGCGCTCCCTCGACGGCGCCCCCATGGCCGGGGCCGTTCCCGCCGACGCCCGGATGACCGAGCGCCTCACGCTGCGCTACCCCGAGGCGGTCGCGCCCCGCGACACCCTGCTCACCCGGGCGGGGGAGCAGGCGACCGGCCACGAGTTCCACCGCACCCGCCTCACCCCCGGCTCCACCGTGGGCGGCCAGGCGTGGGACATCGACGGCGGGCCGGAGGGGTTCGCCTCACCGACCCTGCACGCCTCCTACCTGCACGTCCACTGGGCCGGGCACCCCCGGTTCGCCGGCCGGTTCGCCGACGCGGCCCGGGCGAGCGCGGCCCGTCCCGCCACGGCTCCGCTCCGCGCCGCGAGCCGCCCGCCCGGCACCCTCGCGGACCCCCCGGAGCCGGTCGCCGAACCGTTGCGCCACCACGGCGACACCGAGGCGCGCGGCGGCCTGCTGGACTTCGCCGTCAACGTCTACGCCGGGCCGCGCCCCGCCTGGCTGGATCGGGTTCTGCACGAGAGCCTGGCGGGCATCGACGCCTACCCCGACCCCGCCCCGGCCTGCGACGCGGTCGCCCGCCGCCACGGCCGCGAAAGCGCCGAGGCGCTGCCGACGGCGGGCGCCGCGGAGGCGTTCACCCTGCTCGCGCGGCTGCGGCCCTGGCGCCGGCCGGTCGTGGTGCATCCCCAGTTCACCGAGCCGCACGCCGCACTGGAACAGGCCGGGCACACCGTCACCCCCGTGTTCTGCGCCGCCGGGGACGGGTTCGCGTTCGACCCCGGGGCCGTGCCCGAGGACGCCGACCTGGTGGTGGTCGGCAACCCGACCAACCCCACCGGCGTCCTGCACCCGGCCGAGGCGCTGCGGCGGCTGTGCCGCCCGGGGCGGGTGGTGGCCGTCGACGAGGCGTTCATGGACGCCGTGCCGGGCGAGCCGGAGTCGCTGGCCGGTGAGCGCGCCGAGGGGCTGGTGGTGCTGCGCAGCCTCACCAAGCACTGGTCGATCCCGGGCATCCGCGCCGGGTACGCCGTCGGAGACGCGGCGGTGATCGCCGGGATGGCACGCGCGCAGACGCCGTGGTCGGTGTCGACCCCGGCTCTGGCCGCCACCGTCGCCTGCACGGACGGGCGGGCGGAGGCCGAGGCACTAGAGCGCGCGCGGACCCTGGAGGGCTGGCGCGCCTTCCTCGAATCCGGGCTGCGCGCGGCGGGGCTGCCCTTCACGCCCTCGCGGGCGCCGTTCGTCCTCGTGCGTGCGGGCGAGGGCGCCCACGCCCGCCTGCGCGCCCGGGGCGTCGCGGCGCGGCGGGCCGACACCTTCCCCGGGCTGGACGCCTCCTGGGTGCGCGTGGCCGTGCGCCCCCCGGAGACCGTCCGCCTCCTGCTCGATGCCCTGACCCGGGAGGGACGGCCGTGCGCCGACCGCGTCTGAACGCCCGCGGTGCCCGCGCCGCGGGCCTCCTGCTGGGGTACGGGACCGACCGGCTGCTGGGCGACCCCCGCCGGTTTCACCCGGTGGCCGGGTTCGGCGCCGTAGCGGCGGCGGTGGAACGGCGCCTGTACGCCGACGCGCATGGGCGCGGCGCCGCCCACACCGCCCTCCTGGTGGGCGCCGCCGCCGGGTTGGGCGCCGCCCTGGAGCGGGTGGGCGCCCGCCACCCGGCCGCGCGGGTGGCGGTCACCGCCCTGGCGACCTGGACCGTGCTCGGCGGGCGATCGCTGGAGCGGGAGGCCGAGGCGGTGCACACCCTGCTCGCCGCCGGCGACCTGCCCGCCGCGCGCGGGCGGCTGCGCTCCCTGGTGGGGCGCGACACGAGTGCGCTGGACTCTGCGCAGGTGGCGCGGGCCGTCGTGGAGTCGGTGGCCGAGAACACCTCCGACGCGGTGGTCGCTCCGCTGGTCTGGGGGGCGCTCGCCGGAGCACCCGGGCTGCTGGCCTACCGTGCCGCCAACACCCTCGACGCCATGGTCGGGCACCGCAGTGCCCGCTACGCCCGTTTCGGTTGGGCGTCCGCGCGCATGGACGACGTGCTCAACGTGCCGGGTGCGCGCCTGGCGGGCGCGTGGGCGGCGTTGGCCGCACCGGGGCGGGCGCGCGCCGCCCTGCGGGCGTGGCGCCGCGACGCCGGTGCCCACCCCAGCCCCAACGCCGGGGTGGTGGAGGCGGCCTTCGCGGGCGCCCTGGGCCTCCGCCTGGGCGGTACCAACCGGTACGGCGCGCGGATCGAGCACCGCCCGGTCATGGGTGAGGGGCGCCAGGCCGCGCCCGCCGACATCGGGCGCGTCACCGCGCTGGCCCGCCGGGTGGGGCTGGGCGCCGCGCTCACGGCGGCGGCCGTCGCCGCCCTGGCCGATCGCCGCCGGGCCTGACGGGTGCGGCGCGGCCCCGGCGCCCTTCTCCGGCGCTGATCAGACCTGGGTGCCGGGTTGCCCACTAGCTCTAGTGGGCAACCCAACGGGCAACCTTCGGCTGAGCACCGGTTTCGCCCCCCTGGCCCGCTGTTCGCGGTGGGCCACGGGGGTTTCTCACGGAAGAACTTGCTTCTATTCGTGAGGTGGGCCTAGAGTGCATCACGGATAAACAATCTTCTATCCGTGAGGTATGTGCTCATGTCCGCGACCGGCACCACCACCGCGCAGTTCCCCGTCCGCGTCTTCGGCGGGCCGACCGCCCTCTTCGACTACGGCGGCCTGCGCTTCCTGACCGACCCGACCTTCGACTCCCCCGGCGACCAGAACGCCGCCGCCGGGCCGACCCTGACCAAGACCGCCCCCGCCGCGGGCGCCCCCGCCGACCTCGGCCGAGTCGACGCCGTGCTGCTCTCCCACGACGAGCACCCCGACAACCTCGACACCTCCGGCCGCGCACTGCTCGCCGACGTCCCCCTCACCCTGACCACGACCGGCGGTGGCAAGCGCCTCGGCGGCACGGCCCGGGGCCTGGCCGACTGGGAGAGCACCGAACTGGACCGCCCCGGGGGAGGGACCGTCACCGTGACCGCCGTCCCCGCCATCCACGGCCCCGGCCCCCGCGAGGAGGTCGAACCGTTCACCGGCCAGGTCGTCGGCTTCGTCCTGACCGGCGAGGGCCTGCCCACCGTCTACGTCAGTGGTGACAACGCCAGTGTCGACGCGGTCGAGCGGATCGCCGAACGCTTCGCCCCCGTGGACACCGCCCTGCTGTTCGCCGGCGCACCGCGCTTCCCCGAGATCTTCGGCGGCAGCACCCTCGTCCTCGACAGCGCCCAGGCGGCCGAGGCGGCACGTGTCCTCGGCGCCCGGCGCGTGGTCCCCGTCCACTACGAGGGCTGGGCCCACTTCACCGAGGGCCGGGACGACCTGGTCGCGGCCTTCACCGCCGCGGGCCTGGCCGACCTCCTCGACTGGGGACAGCGCGGCTGAACCGGATTTGGCCGCGCCGAGGCCCAGCGCCCCGGCGCGGCCCCGGTTCACCGGCGCAGGGCGCGCACCCAGTCGAAGGCCGACGCCACGTCGTGGACGGTGGGAACCCCGGCCGGGCCCGGCGGGCGGCGCACCACAACCACCGGCACGCCCAGCAGCCGTGCCGCCGCCATCTTCGGCCAGGTGTAGGTACCGCCCGCGTCCTTGGTCACCAGTACGTCCGTGCCGTGCCCGGCCATCAGCTCCCGCTCACCGCCCAGCCCGTAGGGGCCCCGGCTCGCCACCAGTCGCCAGGCGGCGGGCAGGTCCAGGTCGGGCACGTCCACCACCCGGGCCAGCACCGCCAGCGGCCCCAGCGCCGGGACGAACCGGGCCAGCTCCTGGCGGCCCACCGTGAGGAAGGGCCGCTCCCCGAGTTCGGCGGCCCGCGCGGCGGCCTCCCCGTGGTCGTCGACGTAGTACCAGGCCGGATCGGGCTCCCACCCGGGCCGCTCCAACCGCAGCAGCGGAAGATCGGTGCAGGCCGCCGCGGCGTTGGCGCTCATGCCCAGCGCGAAGGGGTGGGTGGCGTCCACCACCGCGTCGTAGTCCGCGAGCGCCGCGCGCAGCCCCGGCACCCCTCCGAACCCGCCGACGCGCACCCGGCCCACCGGCAGGCGCGGCCGGGTCACCCGTCCGGCCAGCGACGTGGTCACGTCCACGCCCGCCTCCACCAGGAGACCGGCGAGCTCGCGGGCCTCGGACGTACCGCCCAACAGCAGGAGTCTCACGCGGCACCGCTTCCACCGGGGGCCAGCACCGGCAGCCCCTCCGGCGCGCCCTCGCGCGCCAGGTCGAGCAGCGCGCCGGTGTCCACATGCTCCTCCAACAGGTCGGCGAGCAGGTCGATACGCCGCTCCCGGGCGTTGGCGAAGCACACCCCGGAGGGCTCCAGGCCGAGCGCCTCGGCCAGGAAGGCGGAGCGGAAGGCGTCGCCCTCCAGACAGCCGTGCCACAGGGTGCCGAACACCTTGCCCGCACGCGCCCCGCCCGGGAACGCCTCCGCGCCGCCGCCCACCGCGACCCGGCCGTGGTGGATCTCGTAGCCGTGCACGGGCACGCCCCACGCCTTTCCGGACGGCAGGCCCAGGGTCTTCTCCCCGGTGAAATCGGTGCGCACGTCGAGCAGCCCCAGGCCCTCCGCCGACGCGCCCGGTGCGGCCTCCACCCCCTCGGGGTCGGCGACGGCCCGGCCGAGCATCTGGAACCCGCCGCAGACGCCGAGCAGCGGACGCCCGCGCCGCACGTGTTCGGTGACGGCCCGGTCAAGCCCGCGCGCACGCAGCCACGCCAGGTCGGCGAGGGTGGCCCGGGTGCCGGGCAGCACCACCAGGTCCGCGTCGGCCAGGTCGCGCGGGCCGGAGGCGAACACCACGTCCAGGCCGGGCTCCAGCCCCAGGGCGTCCACGTCGGTGAAGTTGCTGATCCGGGGCAGCCGCACCACCGCCACCTTGCGGGCGGCGGTTCCCGGCGAACGGCGGCCCTCCAGGTCCAGGGCGTCCTCGGAGTCCAGCCACAGCCTCCGGTCCCACGGCAGGGTGCCGTACACCCGCCGCCCGGTCATCCGCTCCAGGTCGGCCAGGCCGGGCCGCAGCAGCGCGGGATCCCCCCGGAACTTGTTGACCACGAACCCCGCCATCAGCGCCTGGTCCGCCGCCTCCAGCAGCCCCACCGTGCCGTACATCGCGGCGAACACCCCGCCCCGGTCGATGTCGCCGACCACCACCGCCGGCAGGTCCGCGTGCCGGGCCAGCCCCATGTTCACGTAGTCCCCCGAGCGCAGGTTGATCTCGGCGGGGCTGCCCGCGCCCTCGGCGACGACCACGTCGTAGCGCGCGGCCAGGTCGTCGAAGGCGGCGTGCGCGGCCCGCGCCAGGTGGCGGCGGCCCGCCTCCCAGTCGCAGGAGGACACCTCGCCCGCCGGGTGGCCGAGCAGGACGGCGTGGCTGCGCCGGTCGCCGCCCGGTTTGAGCAGCACCGGGTTCATGGCGGGCTCCGGCACGGCTCGGGCGGCCACCGCCTGCACCCACTGGGCGCGCCCGATCTCCGCCGGGCGGCCGTCCGGGCCGTGGCAGACCATCGAGTTGTTGGACATGTTCTGCGCCTTGTAGGGCGCCACCCGCACCCCGCGCCGCACGAAGGCCCGGCACAGCCCGGTGGCCACGGCGCTCTTGCCCGCGTCGGAGGTGGTCCCGGCCACCAGCAGCCCGGCACGCCTCACCCCGGCGGCACTCATTCCGGCCTCCTCAACAGGGCGATGTCCATGACCCACCCGGCCCGCTCCCTCGCCCTGGACCGTGCCGCACCGATCGCGGGCAGCACGTCGCCGACCCGCCCGGCGACCAGCTCCTCGCTGTCGGTGCCCAGGTTGGCACCCCACCACACCGACCACCCCTCCAGCCCCTCGAACACCGGCTGCTCCCCGCCGAGCATGACGACGATCCCGTCCAGCCCGGCGGCCACCGCCCCGCCCAGTCCGCGCGCCGGGACGACGTGCACCGGGCGGCCCACCCCGTGCAGCACGATCCGGTGCCGCGCGGCCAGCAGTTGCGGGGCACCGACCCCCGGCAGCACGTCGAACTCCACCGGGACCGCCCCCCGTTCGGCGATCCGGCGCACGATCCGCAGGGTGGAGTCGTACAGCGACGGGTCGCCCCACACCAGGAACGCCGCCGTCCCGCCGCGCTCGCCGAGCACCCGCTCGTAGGCGGCCACGCGCGCCTCGTGCCACGCGGCGACCGCGGCCCGGTAGTCCGCCGGGTCGCGGTCGCGTTCGGGGTCGGGCACGGCCACCAGGGGCACACCGTAGGCGTCGCAGACCTGTCGGCGCACGGCCAGCAGGGCGTCGCCGTCACGCTTGCGGGCCGCCACCGCGTAGTCGCAGCCCCGCAGTGCGTCGGCGACCTCGCCCGTGACGTGCTGAGGCCCCATCCCGATACCGAGGATCCGTACCCTCACTCCGCCCGGTCCTCCAAGTCGCCCTCCACCTCCAGGTAGACCTCGGTCAGCGCCTCCAGCGTCGCCGGGGCCGGCTCGGCCCACAGCCCGCGCCGCGCCGCCTCGTGCAGCCGCTCCACGATCCCGTGCAGCGCCCACGGGTTCGAGCGGCGCAGGAACTCCTGCGTCGCCTCGTCCAGCACGTACTCCGCCGCGAGCCTCTCGTACATCCAGTCGTGCACGACCCCGGCCGTGGCGTCGAACCCGAACAGGTAGTCCACCGTCGCCGCCAGCTCGAAGGCGCCCTTGTAGCCGTGGCGGCGCATCGCGGAGATCCAGCGCGGGTTCACCACCCGGGCCCGGAACACGCGCGCCGTCTCCTCGCCCAGGGTGCGGGTGCGCACCGCGTCGGGCGAGGTGGAGTCGCCCACGTAGGCCTTGGGGTCGGAGCCGGTCAGGGCGCGCACCGTGGCCACCATGCCACCGTGGTACTGGAAGTAGTCGTCGGAGTCGGCGATGTCGTGCTCGGCGCTGTCGATGTTCTTCGCCGCGACCTTGATCCGGCGGTAGTTGGTGCGCATGTCGTCGGCGGCCGGGGCGCCGTCCAGACCGCGCCCGTAGGCGAACCCGCCCCAGGCCGTGTACACCTCCGCCAGGTCGCGGTCGTCGCGCCAGGTGCCCGACTCCACCACCTGAAGGATGCCCGCGCCGTAGGAGCCGGGCGCGGACCCGAAGATGCGGGTGGTGGCGCGCCTCCGGTCGCCGTGCTCGGCCAGGTCGGCGCGGGCGTGGGCGCGCACGAAGTTCTGTTCGTCCGGCTCCTCCAGGTCGGCGACCAGGGTCACGGCGTCGTCCAGCAGGGCCACCACGTGCGGGAACGCGTCGCGGAAGAAGCCGGAGATGCGCACGGTGACGTCCACGCGCGGACGTCCCAGCTCCTCCAGCGGCACCACGTCCAGGCGGGAGACCCGCCGCGAGGCCTCGTCCCACTCCGGGCGCACGCCCAGCAGCGCCAGGACCTCGGCGATGTCGTCGCCGGAGGTGCGCATCGCGGAAGTGCCCCACACCGACAGCCCCACCGACTCCGGATAGGTGCCGGTCTCCTCCAGGTGGCGGCGCAGCAGCGATTCGGCCATCGCCTGCCCGGTCTGCCAGGCCAGCCGGGAGGGCACGGCGCGCGGGTCGACGGTGTAGAAGTTGCGGCCCGTGGGCAGCACGTTGACCAGGCCGCGCAGCGGTGACCCGGACGGGCCCGCCGGGACGTACCCGCCCGCCAGGGCGTGGACGGTGTGGTCGAGTTCGTCGGTGGTACGCGCCAGGCGCGGCACCACCTGGGCGGCCGCGAACTCCAGGACGCGGCGTACCTCGGGTTCGTCGTGCAGGCCGGCCGCGGCGGCCGGGTCCCAGCCGGCGGCCTCCATCCGCTCGACGAGGTCGCGGGCGCGCGCCTCCACCTCGTCGACCTCGGCGGTGGGCGCGCCCTCCTTCAGTCCGAGGGCGGACCGCAGTCCGGGCAGCGCCGCCCGCTCGCCGCTCCAGACCTGCGCGGCCCGCAGCACGGCCAGCACGAGGTTCACCCGCGTCCCGCCCGCCGGCGCCTCGCCGAGCACGTGCAGGCCGTCGCGGATCTGCACGTCCTTGATCTCGCACAGCCAGCCGTCGACGTGCAGCAGGAAGTCGTCGAACTCCTCGTCACCGGGCCGCTCCTCCAGGCCCAGGTCGCGGTGCATCTCCGCCGCGCGCATCAGCGACCAGATCTCGCCGCGGATCGCGGGCAGCTTCGCCGGGTCCATGGCCGCGATGTTGGCGTACTCGTCCAGCAACTGCTCCAGCCGTGTGATGTCGCCGTAGGTCTCCGCGCGCGCCATCGGCGGGATGAGGTGGTCGACGACCGTGGCGTGGGCGCGGCGCTTGGCCTGCGCCCCCTCGCCCGGGTCGTTGACCAGGAACGGGTACACCAGCGGCAGGTCCCCGAGCACCGCGTCCGTGGCGCACCCGGCCGACAGCGCGGCGTTCTTGCCCGGCAGCCACTCCAGGGAGCCGTGCTTGCCCAGGTGGACGATGGCATGCGCGCCGAACCCGTGCTCCAGCCACCGGTAGGCGGCCAGGTAGTGGTGGCTCGGCGGCAGGTCCGGGTCGTGGTAGATCGCCACCGGGTTCTCCCCGAACCCGCGCGGCGGCTGGACCAGGACGACGACGTTCCCGGCGCGCATCGCCGCCAGGACCAGCTCACCGGAGCCGTTGACGTACAGGCGGCCGGGCGCGGGACCCCAGTGCTCGGCCATCGCCTCCTTCAGCGGCGCGGGCAGGTGCCCGGTCCAGGCGGCGTACTCCTCAGGCGTGATCCGCACCTGGGCGTCGGTCATCTGCCCGGAGGTCAGCCAGTCCTCGTCCTGGCCGCCCGCCGCGATCAGGGCGTGCACCAGGGCGTCCCCGGCCTCGGTGTCGTCGGCCAGGTCCAGGCCGGGCAGGGCACCGGGTTCGCCCAGGTCGTAGCCCTCGGCGCGCAGGCGGCACAGCAGTCGCACCAGCGACCGCGGGGTGTCCAGGCCGACCGCGTTGCCGATCCGCGAGTGCTTGGTGGGGTAGGCCGACAGCACCACCGCGATCCGCTTCTCGGCGGGCGGCACGTGCCGCAGCCGGGCGTGGGCGGCCGCCGTTCCGGCCAGGCGGGCGCAGCGCTCGGCGTCGGCACGGTAGCGGGGCAGCCCGTCGCTGTCGAACTCCTTGAAGGAGAACGGCACCGTGATGATCCGCCCGTCGAACTCCGGGATGGCGATCTGGCTCGCCGAGTCCAGCGGGGTGACCCCGTCGTCGGAGGCCTCCCAGTCGGTGCGCGAACTGGTCAGGCACAGCCCCTGGAGTACCGGCACGTCCAGCGCGGCGATCCGCTCCACGTCCCACGCCTCGTCGTGGCCGCCCGCCCCCGCCGACGCGGGCACACTGCCGCCCGCCGCCAGCACGGTGACCACCAGGGCGTCGAACTCCGCCAGCGCCTCGAACAGGTCGTCGGGAGCCGAGCGCAGCGACCCCGCGAACACGGGCACGCCCACGGCCGCCCCGGTGGCGTCGACCGCGTCGGCCAGCGCGTGCGCGAACGCGGTGTTGCCGCTTGCCTCGTGCGCCCGGTAGTAGAGGATGCCCACCCGGGGCAGCCCCGGGGCGTCGGGCAGGTCGCGTTCGCCGCGGCCCCACGCCGGGACGGGCTCGGGCGGCTCGAACCCCTCCCCGGTCAGCAGCACGGTGTCCGACAGGAAGGCGTGCAGGCGCCCCAGGTTGGCCGGCCCGCCCTCCGCGAGGTAGCGGTGGGCGTCGGCCGCCAGCCCGATGGGGACGGTGGAGTGCTCCATCAGTTCGGCGCTGGGCTGCTGCTCGCCGCCGAGGACGACCAGCGGTGTGCCGCGCCCCCGGACGTCGGCCAGGCCCGGCCACAGGTCGTGCGGGGAGCCCAGCAGCCGCACCACCACCACGTCGGCGCCCCCGACGGTGTCGGTGAGCACGGCCTCGGAGGCGCGTGAGGGGTTGGCCCACGTGTAGTCGGCTCCGCTGGCCCGTGCGGAGAGCAGGTCGGTGTCGGAGGTGGACAGCAGGGCGATCCGCGTCAAGGTCGGATTCCTTCCTCGGTGCTGACGGTGGTCGTGGTCGTGCCGTGTGCGTTCGCGTGTACCGCCCCCTGTCCGCCGCTTCCGTCGCCGCGCCGCAGGAACCGGATCACCGGATACCCCGGCCCGGAGCCGACCTCGGCCCGGACCCCGTAGACGTCCGCGATGAGCGACGGGGTCAGGACCTGGGCGGGCGGGCCCTCCGCGACGGCGCGGCCGCCGCGCAGGACGAGCAGGCGGTCGCAGTACATCGCGGCCAGGTTGAGGTCGTGCAGGGCGATCACGGTGGTGACGGGCAGGCCCGTGATCAGCTCCATCAGGTCGATCTGGTGCTGGATGTCGAGGTGGTTGGTGGGCTCGTCGAGCAGCAGCTCGTTCGGCTCCTGGGCGAGGGCGCGTGCGATCTGGGCACGCTGGCGCTCGCCGCCGGACAGGGTGTGCCAGGACTGGTCCGCCCGGCCGGTGAGCCCGGCCCGCTCCAGGGCCGCGTCCACGGCCCGGCGGTCCGCACCGGAGGCCGCCGACCAGGGGCGGCGGTGCGGGATGCGCCCCAGGGACACCACGTCCCGCACGGTCAGCTCGGTCTGGGCCTGGGAGCTCTGCTGGACGGCGGCGATACGGCGCGCGGCGGCGCGGCGGCCGTACCGGTGCAGCGGACGGCCGTCCAGGGTGACCGTCCCCGCGGTGGGTTCGAGGACGCCGCCGAGGATCCTGAGCAGGGTGGACTTGCCCGAACCGTTGGGCCCCAGCAGGCCGACGGTCTCGCCGGGCCGCGGGGCGAGTGTGACGCCGTCCAGGACCAGCCGCCGTCCGGTCCGGCGCCCCACGGCGTCGGCGCGCAGCCCGCCGGAGGGCGCCGCGCCGGGTTCGAGGTCTCTCACGTGTGCCTCCTGGCGCGATAGAGCACGGCGACGAAGGCGGGCACCCCGATGAGGGAGGTCACCACCCCCACCGGGATCTCCTGCGGGTCGAGCACGGTGCGGGCGACCGTGTCCACCCACACCAGGAAGACGGCGCCGATCAGCGCCGTGACGGGCAGCAGCCGCGCGTGCCCGGGGCCGGTGAGCGCACGGGTGGCGTGCGGCAGCACCAGCCCCACGAAACCGATCGCCCCCGCCGAGCTGACGAGCGCCGCCGTGAGCAGCGCGGTTGCGCACAGCAGCACCAGACGTACCCGGGGCACCCGGATGCCCAGGCTCGCCGCCGCTTCCTCACCGAAGGCGAACCCGTCCAGGGTGGTGCTGTGCGCGAGGCAGACGGCGAGCACCAGGCCCAGCACGCCCGCGCACAGTGCCACGTCGGACCACCGCGAACCGCTGAGCGAGCCCAGCAGCCAGAACAGCACGCCCCGGGTGGTCTCCGCCGACGCCGACGTCAGCACGATCACTGAGGTCAGCGCCGAGAACAACTGCATGGCCGCGACCCCGGACAGCACCACCCGGTCCAGGCTGCCGCCGAGAGTGTGCGCCAGCAGCATCACCAGGCCGAAGGAGGCCAGCGCACCCACGAAGGCGCCCGCCGACAGGGACACCGCGCCGGCGCCCCAGCCCAGCACCAGCACCGCGACCGCGCCGGTCGAGGCGCCTGAGGACACCCCGAGCACGAACGGGTCGGCGAGCGGGTTGCGCAGCAGGGACTGCATGACCGCCCCGCACAGGGCCAGCCCCGCCCCGCACACCGCGGCGAGCAGGGTGCGCGGCATGCGCAGGTCCCACACGATGCCCTCGCGCAGCGCGCTCAGCGGGGACTCGCCCCACCCCAGGCGGGCGCAGACGGACCGCCACACGTCGAGGGTGGAGATGTCGGCGGGGCCGATGGTCACCGAGACCGCGATCGACGCGGCCAGCGCCACCAGCCCGCCGACGACCAGCAGGACGAGCTGGAGGGCCCTCACTGGGCGAGCCCGAGATCCCGCAGCCCGGCGGCGACGATCTCGATGCCCTCAACCGTGCGGATGGTCGGGTTCATGGCCTGCCCGCTGAGCAGGACGTAGCGCCCCTCGCGCACGGCGGTGAGTTCGGCGGTGGCGGGGTTGTCCTCCAGGAAGCCGGTCTTGGCCTGCGCGGTCTCCGCCGTCTGCGAGTCGCGGGTCAGGTCGCCGAGCACGATGACGTCCGGGTCGCGGTCGGCGACGGTCTCCCAGTTGATCTGGGGCCACTCGTCGTGGGTGTCGTCGAAGGCGTTCTCCGCGCCCACCGCGCGGGTGATGATGCCGGGGGCGCCGCAGCAGCCCGCGAGGTAGGGCGACTCGGAGTTGGCGAACCAGTACATGACCGTCACGTCCGTGGCGTCCAGCCCGTCTGTGGCCGCCTCCACCCGCTGTTCCAGCTCCGCGACGAGCTCCTCGCCGCGCTCGGCCACCCCGAAGATCCGGGCCAGGTCGCGCACCTCCCCGTAGACGGTGTCCAGGGTGAGCGCCTCACTGCGCGAGCCGTCGCCGCCGCTGTCGTTGTCCTTGCCCGCCGCGCAGTCGGAGGGGGACACGTAGGTGCCCACGCCCAGCTCCTCGAACTGCTCCCGGGTGGCGACGCCGCCCGTGCCGAGCGTGGACTCGAAGGAGGCGGTCACGAAGTCCGGCTCGGCCTCCAGGACCGCCTCGAAGGACGGATTGTTGTCGGCCAGGCGCGGGATGCCGGAGTTCGCCTCCTCCAGCCCCGCCATGATCGGGTCGGTCCAGGTGGCGGTGCCGACCACGCGGTCCTCAAGGCCGAGGGAGAGCAGGATCTCGGTGGTGCCCTGGTTGAGGGAGACGACCCGCTCCGGGGGCGAGCCCAAGGGGATCTCGTACCCGCAGTTGTCGATGGCGGGGGTGCTTGCGGCGGCCTCGGAGCCGTCGCCCACCTCCCCGGGGGCCGCGCCGCAGGCGGTGGCCAGGAGGGAGAGGGCGAGCAGGGCAGGGGCGGGGGACGGCGCTGTACGCAGCATGGAGGTATGCCTTTGTGTCGGGGCTCGAACGCGGAGCCTGGCCGTGGACGCCGCGCGCGGTCGGCGCGCGGGTGCCAGCAGGTCTTCGGACTCTGGTTCACCCGGACGGGGTGCCTTCCCAGGCCGGTGCCGCTCCGACGCTCGGTCGCCGCGGCCCCGCCCAGTGGCGCGATACCCCGCCCGTCCCCATCACCGCTGCGCGTCAGTCCCGGATTCGCACCGGATTCCCTGACCACGAAAGTGGTACGACTGGCCCTGGAAGGGTACCAAGCCGCCCTTTGCCGTAGGGAGGGCGAAGCCGACTGGTCCGCGTCACCCCACCCACAGGGTGTAGGACAGGCGGGCGGAGTGGTCGGACGCGTCGAGCACCTCCACCAGCGCGACCCCGCCGTTCGTGGTACGCACGCAGAAGCGCTCTCCCTCCTGTGACGTGACCCCCGTCGCCCAGGAGCCGAGCAGGCCCCCGGTGTCGGACAGTGCCTCGTAGCACCCCCGGTAGTCCGCCGACCGCTCGCCCAGTGAGGCCGCGGAGAACCCGCCGCTGTTGTGGAAGGCACCGATGAACTCGCTGTGCGTGAACGGCATCCCCGACATACGGCTCAGCCAGGACAGGTCGGCCTCTTTGGACTCCTCCTCCTGGTCCTGGGCCAAGGGGATCGCCGAGCCTGGCGGATCCAGGTCGACCCAGGAGTAGGACCTGCACAGGAACCCCTCACAGGGTTCACCGCCGATGGCCAGTTCGTGGTCGGTGAGCAGGGCGGGGTGGAATTCGGGGTCGAGGTCGCGTTCGGGCTGGATCTCGCGCAGGTGGATCTGTGCGGTGCCCTGTTCACGGACGTCGACGAGGACGCGCCGATTGAGGACGGTGACCACCGATTGGCCGTCGAGTTCCACGACGGCTTCGACTTCGGCGTCGATGGTGTAGACGCTGTCGAGGTCCTCGCCGTCCTGTTCGTGGCGGACGAAGAGGGCGAGTTGGTCCTCGGGGGGTTCGTAGCTGCTCCAGTGCTCCTGTTCGACGGAGAAGGTGCCCACGGGTGTGGTGATCTGTGCTCCAGCGGTGACGGCGACCTCGCCGTCGGAGCCCACTTCGAGGGTGACGGGGACGAACGGCGGCTGGTAGCCCGCGGTCATGCCCTCGCAGGCGGTGAGCAGGAGGACGGGGGAGAGGAACAGGGGGAGGAAACGGCGCACGCGATCTCATCTCGGGCAGACGGCCGGGGGTCCGCTCCGCGCGGGCGTCGACCCCGGGGCCTCTCCGCCGCTCCCTGGGGGCACATGGGAATTGGTCGACGCCGCACCGGTGCTGGAACCCGATGATATCCACCGCCCGTGTACCGGGACAGATCCCGGCCGCTACCGGGCCATGTCCTGTGTGCCGAGCACCGACAGTAGCGCGAGGCGGTCGGCGCTGTCGGTACCGACGGCCGGGGTGAACCACAGCAGCCGCTGGCGCCCGTCCTCGCTGAACAGGTTCAGACAGTCGACCTCCAGGGTCCCCAACTCCGGGTGCCGGATCCGCTTGCGGTCCTGGCGCCGGAACGCCACATCGTGCTCGGCCCACACCCGCGCGAACTCCGTTGACTCGCCGAGCAGCGCCGTGACCAGGGACGCGGCCTCGGCGTCCGACGACTCCCGCCGCCCCGCCGCCGCCCTGAGGTCGGCGGCGAAGGCGCGCGTCTGGCCGTCGTGGTCCTCCTCGGGGTAGAGGTCGCGGGCGGCGGGGTCGGTGAACCACCGGTAGACGAAGCTCGCCCGCCTGCCGTGGAACCCCGACTGGTCGCCGAGCAGCGCGACCGCCAGCCGGTTCTGGACGAGTGTGACGTGCAGGTCGGTGATCACCTGGGCCGGTGTGGTGTCCAGCCGGTCGAGCAGGTCCAGCATGCCCGGGTGGACGTGCGAGGCGCCGCCGCCGTCGACGGGCACCGGGCGGTGCGCCAGACGGTAGAGGTGGTCGCGCTCGTCGCGGGTGAGCCGCAGCGCCCGCGCCAGCGCGCTCAGCATCTGCTCCGAGGGCTGGGAGCCGCGGCCGCGCTCCAGTTCGGTGTAGTACTCCACCGAGGCCCCCGCCAACTGGGCGACCTCGTCGCGCCGCAGCCCCGGCACGCGGCGGCGCGGCCCGTGCGGCAGGCCCACGTCGCAGGGGCGCACGCGGTCGCGGCGCGAGCGCAGGAAGGCACCGAGTTCGGCGTACTTGGCGGTACTCATCGCCTCCAGTGTGCGCCCTGTCCGGCGGCGGGAGACAGGGGACGGCGTCCCCCCTGTCCGGAGCCTCTGCCACTTCTTTCTGAAGCCGCCCAGTATGGGGGCATGACCACACGGAACAGCACGAACATCGCGGAGCCCCGCGTCGCGGTCGTCACCGGAGGATCACGGGGGATCGGCCGCGCCGTCGCCCTCACCCTCGCCGGTCAGGGCATGGCGGTCGTCGTCGGCTACGCCGCGAACAAGGGTGAGGCCGACGCCGTGGTGGGCGAGATCGAGGCGGGCGGCGGTCGGGCGCTGGCGTCGGCCGCCGACGTCGCCGACCCGGACGCGGTCGCGGAGACCTTCGACACCGCCGAGCGGGCCTTCGGCGGGGTGGACGCGGTGGTCCACTCCGCCGGGCGGATCGCGCTCGCACCGATCGCCGACCTCGACCTGGCGGAGTTCGACGCCCTGCACCGCACCAACGTCCGCGGCGCCTTCGTGGTCGCCCAACAGGCGGCCCGGCGGGTCCGTCCCGGCGGCGTGATCGTGACGCTGTCCTCCTCGGTCGTCGGCCTGCGCTTCCCCTCCTACGGTGCCTACGCGGCGAGCAAGGGGGCCGTAGAGGCGATGACCCAGGTCCTTGCACAGGAGCTGCGGGGCCGCGACGTGAGCGTCAACGCCGTCGCCCCCGGCCCCACGGCCACCGAGCTCTTCTTCGAGGGCAAGGACGAGGAGACCGTGGCCGCGCTCGCCCGGCGGGCCCCACTGGAGCGGCTGGGCACCCCCGAGGACATGGCCGCGACCGTGGCCTTCCTGGCCTCGTCCGCCGGGCACTGGGTCAACGGCCAGATCGTGCGCGCCAACGGCGGGATCGTTTAGCGCCCCCGGCCGCACCACCGAACTTCCGCTCCGGCGGAGGAACACCCGCCCTCCCCACTTCCGATCCGAGGAGAGAACCATGCCCTTCGCCAACTTCAAGATCCCTGCCGACACCCTCAACGACGAGCAGAAGAAGGAGATCGTCGAGCGCACCACCGACCTGTACGCCGACCTCTACGGTGAGCGCGCCAGGGCCACCACGGTCGTGCTGGTCGACGAGGTCGTCGACGGCGGCTGGGGTGTGGCCGGAAACGTCCTCACCGCGGCCATGCTCAACGGCGGCTCCTGACGGACCCGGGCGGGGCGGCCCGGTGGTGGGGGCCGCCGGCCGCCCCGCCCCGCCCTGGGGCGGGGCGGGGACGCGCCCCTTCCGCGCGAGACGAGGGGACCATTAGGGTGGGAGCGCTCCCAATCAGGAAGGTCCCAGCATGAGCGACCCAGTCCTCCCCCCTGAACTGCTCTTCGGCACCGCCACCGCCGCCTACCAGGTGGAGGGCGCGGCCCACGAGGGCGGACGGGGCCCCTCGATCTGGGACACCTACTGCCGCACCCCCGGCCGCGTCGCCCGGGGCGAGAGCGGCGACACCGCCTGCGACCACTACCACCGCTACCCCGAGGACGTCGCGCTCATGGCCGGCCTCGGGGTGGACCTGTACCGCTTCTCCGTGGCCTGGCCCCGGATCCAGCCCACCGGCCGCGGCCCCGCCAACCCCGAGGGCCTGGCCTTCTACGACCGCCTCGTGGACACGGTCCTGGAGGCCGGGATCGAACCCGCACTCACCCTCTACCACTGGGACCTGCCACAGGCACTGGAGGACGGCGGCGGCTGGCGCGACCGGGACACCGCGCACCGCTTCGCCGAGTACGCCGGACTGGTCGCCGACCGCCTCGGCGACCGGGTCCGCCGCTGGATCACCCTCAACGAACCCTTCTGCTCGGCCTTCGTCGGCCACGCCGTGGGCCGCCACGCACCCGGAACCAGGGAGGGCCGCCCCGCACTGGCCGCCGCCCACCACCTCCTGCTCGCCCACGGCCTGGCCGTCGGGGAGTTGCGCGACGCCGGTGCCGAACAGGTGGGGATCACCCTCAACCCCGACCACCTGCTGCCCGCCACCGACAGCGCGGCCGACCGGGCTGCGGTGGAGCGGGCGCGCACCCTGCACAACCGCACCTGGCTCGACCCGATCCTCACCGGTGCCTACCCCGACAACGAGACCGAGACCTGGGGCGCCCTGGCCGACGGCGCCCACCGCCGCGAGGGCGACCTGGAGGTGATCGCCCAGTCGCTGGACTTCCTGGGGATCAACTACTACCGGCCGATCATGCTGCGCGACGCCCCGCACACCGAACCCGACCCGGAGCTGCGCACCGCCGTGGACATCGGCACCGAACAGGTGCCCTTCGAGGGCGTGCGGCACACCACCATGGGGTGGCCGGTCGTCCCCGACACCTTCGCCGACCTGCTCGTGGACCTGAACCGCCGCTACCCCGGCCTGCCGCCCGTGTTCATCACCGAGAACGGCTCGGCCGAGGACGACCGGCCCGACACGCGGGGCCGGGTCCGAGACACCGGGCGGGTGGACTACCTGCGCGACCACCTGGCGTCCCTGGCCAGGGCGATCGAGGCGGGCGTGGACGTGCGCGGCTACTTCGTGTGGTCGCTGCTTGACAACTTCGAGTGGGCCTTCGGTTACGAGCGGCGGTTCGGGCTGGTGCGGGTCGACTACGACACCCTGGAGCGCCACCCCAAGGACAGCTACCACTGGTACCGGGACTTCCTGCGGGAGCACCGCGCACGCCGGACCGCGCCCTAGCGGAAACGACCCGGGCGGGGCCGTGGCCTGCGGTGACGGTCTCCTGTACGAGGGCCGTCCGCCGCCGTAGGCTGGAGGGAAGCCGTTTGCGCCCGGGGCGTACGGACTCCCGGGCCGGTTCCCGCACCGGAGGGGGCAGTATGCCCGCACGTACGCGCGACTGGTTCCGAGCCGCCACCATGTTCACCGCACCAGTGGCCCTGTTCGCCATGATCCTGTACCACCCCTTTCTCGCGTACACCACGGTCACTGTGGAGGGCCTGGCGGAGGTGATCGAGACCGATCCGACCCGGTGGTCTCTGACGCACATGTTGGCGGTCGGGGCGCTGGCCCTGCTCGTCCTGGCCTTCCAGGGGCTGCACGACATGCTTCGGGAGGCGGGCGAGGAGCGCTGGAGCTCCTTCGGGCTGCCCCTGGTCACCGTGGCCCTGGTGTTCCTCGCCGCGTTGGCGGGGAAGGAGCCGACCGTCGCGGCGGTGAGTCAGACCGGAACCGACGTCCTCGCCTTGGTACAGGCCACGAGTCCGTCGACCGTGGTGCTGTTCGTGGCCAGCGCGGTCACCTTCCTGTTCGGTGCGCTGGCGTTCGCGATGGGGGCCATGCGCGCCGTGATCATGGGCCGGACGATGACGGCCCTGGTGGTGGTCGCCCTGGTCGTCCTGGGCGTGGCGATGCTGACGCCGCTGTTCACCATCGGCTACGTGATCGGAGCCGCCGCGATCGTGGCGTTCTGGCCCCCGGCCTGGGCGGCAGCGCGAGGCGGACCGGTGGCGGAGTCCGGTTCGGGGGAGCGAGCCACACCGGATGAGGGGGAACGGTCCACCGCGCCGCCTCCCCGTGCCGCCGATCGCAGGGGGGTGTTCCGGCACAGCGGACGGTACGGATCACACACCGGGCACTGACAGCAGCGGCCCCGCCGGTGCCCGCGCGGTATCCGGCGGGCCAGGGGAGTGGTGACGATGGAGTCCGGGATCGATGTCTGGGTGATCGAGACGTCCTCGCTGGGGGACCGCAGCTATCTGGCCACCGACGGCGAGGTGGCCCTGGTGGTCGACCCCCAGCGCGACGTCGACCGGATCATCGCCCTTGCGGGCCGCCTCGGGGCGCGTATCACCCACGTGGTGGAGACCCATATCCACAACGACTACGTCTCCGGTGGTCTGGAACTGTGTCGGCTGACCGGCGCGACCTACGCGATGGCCGCCGCCGACCACGTCGCCTTCCAGCGCACGCCGCTCTCCGACGGCGACCTCCTGGGGGTCTCCCCGCGCATGCGGGTGCGCGCCGTCGCCACCCCCGGACACACCTTCCACCACCTCGCCTACGTGCTGGAAGGCCCCGACGGGGCCGAGGGTGTGTTCACCGGCGGCTCACTGCTGTTCGGCACCACCGGCCGCACCGACCTGCTGGGCCGCGAGCACGCCGAGACCCTCGCCCGGCACCAGCACGCCTCCGCGCACCGGCTCGTCGACCTGCTCCCCGAGGGGTCGCGGGTGTGGCCCACGCACGGCTTCGGCAGCTTCTGCTCGGCGGCCCCGGCCGAGGGGGACGCCTCCACCGTGGGGCGGGAGAAGCGGCGCAACCCGGCGCTGCGGCTGGCCGCCGACGAGTTCGTCACCCACACCCTGGCGAGTCTGGACGCCTACCCCGCCTACTACGCCCACATGGGTGTGACCAACCTCTCCGGACCCGAACCGGTGGACCTGCGCGCGCCCGCCGTCGCGGACCCGCCCCAACTGCGCCGACGCCTGGCGGCGGGCGAGTGGGTGGTGGACCTGCGCAACCGCAAGGCCTACGTCCGCGCCCACCTGGCCGGAACCGTCAGCCTGGCCCTGGACGGGCCGATGGCCACCTGGCTGGGCTGGCTTATCGACTGGGGGGCGCCGCTCACCCTCCTCGGGCAGAGCGCCGACGAGGTCGCGCGGGCCCAGCGCGAACTGGTGCGGATCGGTATCGACCGTATCGCCGCCGCGGCCACCGGAACCCCCGAGCGGATGGCTGCGGAGCCCGGCCAGGTCCGTTCCATGGACACCGCCGACTTCGCCGACCTGGCCGCCGCGCTGGAGGGGAGGGTCCCCGACGGCCTGCCCGACCCCGGGGCGGTGCTGGACGTGCGGCTCGGCCGCGAGTGGGACGACTCCCATGTCACCGGTGCCGTGCACATCCCGCTGCCAGAGTTGGCCCGGCGCGTCGACGAGGTTCCGGAGGGGGCGGTGTGGGTGCACTGCGGCAGCGGTTACCGCGCCACCGTCGCCGCCTCCCTGCTGGCCCGCGCCGGCCGCCGCGTGGTGGTCGTGGACGACGACTTCGCCGCGGCAGCCAAGCAGGGCGTCCCCGTGACCATCGCCGGGTAGCCCTCCGGTCGGCGCGCGGGTCCGGCAGCACGCTCCGTCGGTCGGCGTACCTCCAGGCCTGGTCTACCTGTGTGAGGTTCGCCGTGGGGCGAACCTCGGCGCCCGATCCGGCGGTGAAGCGAACCCCGGCGACACCGGGCGTCGCCCGTGTCCGGGCCGGGCCCCCTTTCGCGTCAGTACCGGGGCGTGCGGATCCCCGTCCGGCGCGCACGCCCTCCGGGCACTGAGACGGCGTGTCGGAGCCTGTCCACATTATGAGATTTTATCGGTGACTGTGGCGCACGGAAAGGGCCTGGTCACCTGTGGTGGCGGGATCCACGGCTCCCGGCCCTGCCGCGTTTCGGTGCGTGCATTCCTGGGGGCTATCTCCAGGTCAAATGTGTTCTGCGGCCCGGAGGGCGGGGTGTTGATCACCAGTGTGAGTCGTGTTTCACGCGTTAAACTTATTGACTTATGCGAGGTATGTCGCATTGGACTGGTGGTTTGCGTGTCGGATAGAAAAGCACTGGAGTCGACGGCTGAGAAGATGTCCGGCGGACATCCGGGCGTGAGAATTTCGCGACTCCCCACAGTTCACAGCTCTTTCCTGGCCTGGGGATGACCCGATGGATTCCCTGGTCCGGTGCGGAGCCAGCCACGTCACTAGCATCCCCTGCGGGTAGAACGAGAGCCGAGTCGATCTGATTTTTCAAGGACTGGCGTCCGCCGGTTGGCGCCCCCTGTTCTCTGCATTTCACTCATGGGGGGCTTCGTCGTGAAGAACTAGCGTGTCGAGAATTTTCTTTATCTCCTTCGATGCAATGGTGGCTGTTACGCGGAAGGTGTTATGCGGACCGAAGAAGCGCGAGACCCGATTCTCGTGAAATTCTGGGAAGAGACCAAACTTCGCTATAACCAGGATCCGCCCGAGTCCCGTGCCAGCGGCCTCCGAACAGGCGAGTCCGCGTTCAGGGCACTGCTGCTCCATGTCCTGGACGCTGGTTACGGGGAACGCATGGACACGGTCTACACCAAGGGGCGGACCCTGATGCGAGCGCGCACGACGCCGTCCGCGGGCGCCCTCTACCCGCTGGAGGTACTGGTCGCCTGCAAAGGCCGCTCCAGCGGGGAGCACAACGTGTTCCTCTACGACATCTCCGAACGTCGGCTCGACTTCGTCCGCACGGTGAACACCCAGGTGCTCGCACAGTTGCGCCCCGGCGAGGGGGAGGTGCCCCACGCCATAGTGATCGTGCTCGGCCGACCGTGGAAGTCGATGCTCAAGTACGGCAACCGCGGATATCTCTACACCCGCCTCGACGGGGCCCACGCCACCTCCAACATCGCGCTGTCCGCGATGGAGGCCGGTCTCCGGCCCGCCGTCCACCTGCGCTTCGACAGGGCACTGTTCGCCGAGGCGCTGGGACTGGACGGGCTGTGCAGAGAACCCCAGGCGCTCGTCACCCTCATGGAGCCGGAGACGGTACCGGACGCGGCCCTCCCACCCCTGCCCGAGCCCAAGGACACGATGCTCGAACGGCCGGGGGTGAACGAGCGCAGGGCCTGGTACCAGGTGAGCGATGTCAGCACCTGCGACACCGACCCCTCCTTACCACCCAGGCTCGGGCCCGTGGTCTCGATCGCCGAACCGGCCGCCGAGGGCGACCCGGTCTTCCCCGTCCCCGACTCCGCCACCCCCTCCATCACCGACTTCAGGACGACGGCCGTACTGCGCGCCTCGGCGAAGGGCTTTCTGCCGGTGGCCCTGGACGCCGACGCGGTGGCCCGTCTGCTGGTCCGCGCAGGAAGCAGCATCCCCGTGGACTGCGCCGACGGTGAGGCCATCAGCATGCGTGCGCTGGTCCGGAACGTCACGGGGAGTCCCGCCGGCGTCCACGTCTACTCGCCGGAGCGGCGGGCCGCCTACCGGGTCGGCGACGGCACCGTCGAGGGCGACGCCGTCGTCTCCGCCTGTATGGGGCAGGAGGTGGTGCGCGACTGCGCCCTCCTCATTGCCCTGTACGCGCCGGGAGCCGCCCTGCTGGGAGAGGAGGGACGGCAGCGGCTCGCCGAGTACTTCTTCCACGCGGGGAGCGTCGCGCAGCGCTTGTGCCTGGCCGCAGCCGATCTCGGACTCGGTATCACCTGCCTCGGCGGCTTCGACGACTCCCAGGTGGCCGAGCTGGTCCGGTTGGACCCGGGAGAAGAGGTGCTGTACGTCCTCGCGGTCGGCACACCCGACGGGGCGGCCGTCAAGTGGGACAGGGCTCCCGTCGCCCACAGCCACCAAGGTGTGCCCCCCGGCACTTGACGGTGACCGGACCGGCCCTCAACCCATTCCAGGACCGAACAGGAACGGTGCGCGTCCCCATGTTCAACAACAGTACGATCGCCGCACAACTGACCACCGCTCACCTTGAGTTGCGTGATCGCGCGGCCGACCACTTCACACCGGAATGGCTCAAGAGCTGGAGGAGCGAACCGGGAGGACCGGTCCGCCCGGGCGTGTGGCAGGAACTCGCCGCCAACGGATTCATGGGACTGTCCGTACCGGTCGAACTCGGAGGACGCGGGCTCGGTCTTCTCGGTGCCCTCATCCTCGCTGAGGCCCTGTCGCGGACCGGCGACACGGGAATCGCCCTGGGCACCCACGTCCAGAACGAGATCGCCTGTGACTGGCTGGCGAGCGCCGACGACGCCGGCCTGCGCGAGCGCCTCCTTCCCGCTGTCCTGAGCGGTGAGCGGATCGCGTGCCAGTGCGACACCGACGCCTCGGCCGAGGAACCGACCACGGCGGTGACTGACGGCGACAGCCTGGTCATCAACGGCCGCAAACTCTTCGTCGTCAACGGCGACAGCGCCGACCTGTGCTTCGTGAGCGTCGTCCTCGACGGTCGACCCGCCATCGTGGCGGTGGAGAAGGAACGCCGGGGGGTAGGCGTGGGCCACGTCTACGACAAGTTCGGCACCCGCAGCATCGACTCGGCGCGCGTGGAGTTCGACTCCGTCCGGGTGCCCGCCACACACGTCGTCTCACGCCGGGGGCCGGGCCGGCTCCTGCACTGGAACCGGGTCATGTCCAGGATGCGGCTGCTCATCGCCGCCGACGCCTACTTCCTTCACCGCCGACTGCTGACGCACGTGATCGGCCACACCACCCGACGGACCCTGGGAGGTCGGCGCCTCGCCGACTGGCCGGTCAACCTGCACGCCCTCGCGAGGGCCAGGACCGATCTGGAGCTCATGGAGGCCGGCCTCGTGGACGCCCTTCGGCGACTGGCGGACAAGTCCAGCTCGATCCCCGAGATCGCCCAGCTCAAGTGGTTCTGTGTCGAGCGGGCCACCGAGCTCGCCACCCTCTGCACCGATCTCGAAGGCGGGGCGGGCTACATGTGGGACAGCGTCGCCCTCCAAGCCCACGCCCAGGTCCGCGGACTGCGGATGTCCGGAGGAAGCCAGACGACCATGCTCACCATCGCCAACCACAGCCTGGCGTGCAGAGCCGAACTGGCGGAGCCCGGAACCGCGTCCGGCATCGGGGAGGAGACCCGTGTCTGAACAGGAAACGCTCGGAGCGGTCTTCCTCGACGCCTGCCGGAGGCACGCGGGACGCCGGGCGGTCGTGGACGGGGAGACCTCCCTCACCTACACGGACTTCGCGGAGCGTGTCCTGGACCGGGTATCCGTGCTGGACGGCCTGCTCGATCCTTCGGTCCGCAGTGTCGCCCTGTACGCCGCCAACAGTGTCGAGTATCTGGTGTCCTACTACGCCCTGGTGGTCTCGGGGCGGGTCCCGTTCCTGGTCGACCCCCAGTTCGGCGCGGCCGAGCTGACGGGGATCCGGGAGGGCTGCGGTGTGGAGGCCTTCGTGGTGGGCTCCGGGAACGGATTCCCCCTCGACGCGGACACGCACCCCCTGGGTGAGAGCGGGCAGACCCTGGCCCTGCCCGCGCGCGGGTCCGAGCCCCGGCACGAACGGGTGGAGCCGGGACGTACCACCGCCACGTGCAGGTTCACCTCCGGCACCACCGGCGCGCCCAAATGCCTGGAGTTCTCCCACACAGCGGTGGTGACGGCCGCCCGGAACTGGGTGAAGGGCACGGCTCTCGGTGCCGACGACAGGGTGCTCTGCCTTGCGGCCTTCAGCAACGGGCTGGCCTTCAACACGTCGCTCCTACCGGTGTTCCTCACCGGTGCGGAGCTGCACGTCCACCGCGGGATGCCCACCTCCGGGACGGTGGTCCGGGCCGTCAGGCGTTCGGGCGCCACCAGGCTGGTGGCGTTCCCCTTCGTGTACGGCCTGCTCGCGGACGCGCGGGTGGACGAGGCACTGAGCGCTCTCACCATGGCGGTTTCGGCCGCCGCGGTCCTGGACCCCCGGGTCCGCGGCGAGTTCGAGTCCCGCCACGGGGTGCGCATCGCCGACTACTACGGCATCGCCGAGGTGGGTCCCTGCACCTTCGAACGGGATCCCGCCTTCCCCTCGGGGCTGGGCACCCCCCTTCCGGGCGTCTCCTTGCGCCTCAGCGAGGTCGGCGGCGGGGGGACGGAGATCCGCGTCCGCACGGCCTCCATGGCCTCCGGATACCTGAACGCCCCCGGTGAGCTGGAGGCCCGCACGGACGGGGACGGCTACTACCGAACAGGGGATCTCGGACATGTGACCGACGGCCGCCTGTACGTCACCGGACGACTCGCGGGTCCGATCAACGCGGCCGGGCGCAAGATCGACCCGGCGGAGATCGAGCGGGTCGCGCTCACACTCGACGGCGCCCACGACGCGGCCGCCTTCGCCGACACCGACGCGAACGGCAACACGATCGTGCACCTCGTCCTGGCGGCCCCCGACCACGTGGGCCGCGCCGCCGTGACGGAGGTGTGCCGCCGGAACCTCGCTCCCTACAAGGTGCCGAGCCGCGTCTCGGTCCTGCCGGCCATCCCGAGGTCGTCGTCGGGGAAGCCGCGGTTCGCCGAACTCAAGCAGCAAGTGAGCAAGCAGGAGGGGACCGAATGAACGAAACCGAAGCCGCGCTGCGCCAGCAGGTCGGAAAGCTCATCGAAGTGGCCACCGGCCGGGTCGTCACGGTGAGTCACCTGGAGCAGGCGGGGGGGTCGCTGGAGGACGCCGGTGTGAACTCCATCGGCTACATCAACCTCATGGAGGCCCTGGAGCGCAAGTTCGGCGTCGTGGTCGACCAGGAGGCGGACCCGGAGCACCTGACCTCGGTCGACTCGATCGTGGCGTTCATCCGCCGCCAGGCGGGGGAGTCATCGGTCCCCGCATAGCCACCCAGCAGAGAGACGCGGAAGGAATGGACATGGGCGTTGCGCATGACGTACGGGCAGGGGACGCGGACACACCCCCTGCCCGGCTGCTCCGATCGGTCTCCGGAGCGGGCACAGGGCCGGGGGCGCTGGCGGAGGTCTGGGAGCGGCACGGGTTTCCGGCCGCCACTGCGGTCACCGAGCACCTCCATGGCGTGGTGCCGTTGCTGGACCTGTTCGGGGACGGTCCCAGTGGCCTGTCCTCGGACATCCGTCTGGGACGCCGCCTCGCGGCACTCGGCCTGTTCACCCCCAACTCCCTGTTCTCCATGCCGGCGTCGGCGGTGCACGGCCGGGCCGAGGGCGACCGGATCGTCCTCGCCGGGCGCTTCCGCTACGCCGCGGGACACGCGGAGGTCAGCGTGGTCCAGGTCGACACCGGCGACGACGTGCGGCTCGCCCTTCTCCCGCACACCCTCGACGGCCTCACGCCCCGGACGGCGAACGGGCCCGGAACCGAGGGGTGGGCCGACCTGGACGGCGCGGTCCTGGCCCGGGAGGAGCTCTCACGTCCTGTCACCTGGGAGGACTCCGATCCGTTGGTGGCAGCGGTGGACGCCTACGCGTGGACGTTCGTCCGGTACGCGTACCCGTGGAGCCTGAGGCTCATCTCCGACCTGCGCCGCCTCCTCGCCGAGACGGAGTCGGGGGCCGGAGCCGATGTCCTCAGCACGTCGCAGTACATCGCGCACGAGCTCACCAGAGCCGAGATCGAGGCCGTGCTCTCCGGCGCCGCCGCGGCCGCGGGCCCCGGGGCCAAGGACGAGGGGCCGGGCGGCCAGAGCACCATGGCCGTCCTGCTGAGCTGTCTCGACCTGCTCCAGCGCGCGAGCGGGCTCTCGGAGCGCATGGCAGAGGAGTTCGGCCTGCCCCGGGGCAGCGCGGTGACGTCCGCCCGCGCACTCTTCGGCGGACGCCGCATGGTGGAGGGCGAACTGGCCCGGCGGATGGGACTGGGACGGCATACGTGATGACCATTCCCGTCGTGGTCTGCGGGAGTTCGGGGCGGATGTCCGATCTCATCGCCGCGGCCCTCAACGACACCCCCGACCTGCGCGCGGCCGCCCGGCTCTCGCTCCGCCCCACCGAGGCGTCCGCCGCGGACAGCGGCGCCGTCCGTGAACTCGGCCGGGTCTGCGTCCCGGAACCGGTGGTCGTCGACTTCACCGCGCCCCAAGCGACCAGGCGCCTGCTGCACCAGGCCCGTACCGTGCCCTGCTCCCTGGTGATCGGTACGAGCGGGTTGACCGACGGCGACCGCTCCCTGATGCGGGAGGTGGGGCGGGAACGGACGATCGTCACCGCCGCCAACTTCAGTGTCGTGCTGCTCGCGATGGCCCGGTTCGTCCGCGAACTCGGCTCCTTGGTCGACCACACCTGGGACGCGGGGGTCGTCGACGTTCACTTCGCGGGCAAGAAGGACCGGCCCAGCGCGACCGCGCGGTATCTCGCCGAGCAGTGGCCCGGACCGCCCGGACGCGAGGCGGCGCCACCGGAGGTGGCCGCTTTCAGGATGGGCGACGGGGTCAGCGAGCACCGGGTGCTCGCGTCCGGCACCGGCGAGCACGTCGAGGTTCTCCACCGGGTCGCCGACCGCACGGCCCTCCTGCCGGGAATCCTGCGTTCCGTGCGGTTCGCCGCGCACGCGGGGCCGGGGGTCCACACGCTGGAGGACGTGGTGGACGCCGGCCCCGACCGCTCCGGCGACGTCCCCCGCCGGCCCGTACCTGAAGCCGCTCCCCGTTCCTCGGGGACCGCACGAGAGGGGTTCGAGCATTGACCACCACCGACCCGGGAGAGCGGGCGACCGGCACGGAGGATCCGTCTGCCGACGCCACCCTGCACGGTTTGCTCCGAAGCCGGGCCGATCACCGTCCCGGCGCTGTGGCCCTGCGCGCCCCCGGGCGCGCGGACCTCACCTACGCCGCCCTCCTGAGGAGGGTCGAGGAGATCGGCTCGGCCCTGAACACGGCCGGGCTGGGCCGTGGACACAGGATCGCCTTCGTGCTGCCCAACGGACCCGAAATGGCGGTCGCCTACCTCGGTATCGCGGCGTACGCGCAGAGCGCACCGCTCAACCCCTCGTACACCCCCTCTGAACTCGACTTCTACCTCTCCGACATGCGGGCCGACGCCCTGGTCCTCCTGGAGGGGTCGAGCGCCCCCGCCCGGGACGTCGCGCGTGCACACGGCATCACCGTCATCGACCTGATCGCGGACCCCAGCGGTCCCGCGGGCGGCTTCACGCTGCGGTGCGAGCCACGGACGGACCCGTCCCCACCGGTGTCGGGCCCCGCACTCCCCGACGAGACGGCCCTGCTCCTGCACACGTCCGGTACCACGTCGCGGCCCAAACTGGTGCCGTTGACGCACCGAAACCTGTGTGTCGCCGCAGGCCACACCCGTGACGCGTTCCGGCTCGGCGAGCGGGACCTGTGCCTGAACTTCATGCCCCTGTTCCACGCCCACGGCCTGACCAGCACCCTGCTGGCCGCTCTGTCCGGAGGCGGGGGCGTGGTCTGCACTCCCGGTTTCTCGGACACGGACGTCTTCGGCTGGCTGGCCGAGTTCCGCCCGACCTGGTTCACGGGGGTGCCCACCATGCACCAGGCGCTCCTCGCCGGAGCGGGGGAGCACGGTGACGTGCTCGCCGCCGCCGACCTGCGGTTCATCCGATCCGCGTCGGCCCCCCTCCCCGCACAGGTCCTGAACGCGCTGGAGGAGGCCTTCGCGACCCCGGTGATCGAGGCCTACGGTATGACCGAGGCGGGGTCGCTGGTGACGAGCAACCCGCTGCCGCCGGGTGCCCGCAAGACCCGGTCTGTGGGTGTCCCGGTCGGTGGCGCGGTGGCGATTCTCGACGGGAGCGGCCGACGGCTCGGCTCCGGTGAATCCGGGGAGATCGCCATCCGCGGAGCCAACGTCACGGCCGGCTACGAGAGGAACCCCGAAGCCAACCGGGCGTCCTTCACCGACGGCTGGTTCCGCACGGGCGACGAGGGCTACGTCGACGGGGACGGCTACCTGTTCATCGTCGGGCGGACCAAGGAGATCATCAACAGGGGCGGGTCGAAGGTCTCTCCCTCGGAGGTCGACGAGGTCCTGTCCGGGCATCCGGACATCGCATCCGTGGCCGCCTACGGGGTCGAGCACCCCACCCTCGGCGAGGACGTGGCAGCGGCGGTGGTCCTCCGTTCCGGTACCTCTCCCACCGAGACGGAGATCCGAGCCTTCGCGGCCGAACGGTTGGCCGACTACAAGGTGCCGAACCGCGTCCACTTCGTGAATGAGGTACCCAAGGGGCCCACCGGAAAGATCCAGCGGCTCCGCCTTGCCGAGCTCATGGCGGAGCGGGCCGCCGCCTCGTCGGGACCCAAGCCCGCCGGCCCGGAGCAGGAGAGGGTCGCCCGGCTGTGGGCGCAGGTCCTGGGCGACGACGGTTTCGGCATCGACGACAACTTCTTCGACCTCGGCGGCAACTCCCTGATGCTGGCCAGGGTCGCCGCCGGGCTGAGCGAGCAGACCGGCGCGGAGATCTCCACCGTCACGCTGACGATGTACCCCACCCTTCGGTCCTTGGCCTCCTACCTGGCCGGGACCGGCCAGTCCTCGGCGGCCCCCTCCGAAGCCGAACGGGCCCGCCACCTCGACCAGGGCAAGAACCGGCTCCTCCGTCAGCGCCGGCTCACGACACGCCAGGAGAGCGACAGGAAGGGAACGCGTTGACTCACGACCTGACCAGGGCCGGGTACACCGGTCTGGAAATCGCGGTCATCGGCATGGCCTGTCGTTTCCCCGGGGCCGCCGGGCCAGCCGAGTTCTGGCTCAACCTGAGTAGCGGCACCGAGTCCATCACCCGCTACTCGGACAAGGAGCTCTCCGCGGCCGGCGTCGGCAGGCGGCTCCTCCAGGACCCGGGGTACGTGCCCGCCGGAGGGCACCTGGAGGGGAGCGACCGGTTCGACGCGGCCTTCTTCGGCATCAACCCCAAGGAAGCCGACAGGATGGACCCCCAGCACCGGATCCTCCTTGAGTGTTCCTGGGAGGCGCTGGAGGATTCCGGACACGACCCCACCGCGCTCGCCGGTCCGGTCGCCGTCTACGCGGGGTCCTACTACAACACCTACGTCGACAACCTCGTGAGCGCTGACGACGATGATCCGGCGGCGCTCTTCGCGCGCAACATCGCCAACGAGAAGGACTACCTGGCCACCCGGATCGCCTACAAGCTGGATCTGACGGGCCCGGCGGTGACCGTGCAGACGGCCTGCTCAACCTCCCTCGTCGCGGTCCACCTCGCCTGTCAGTCGCTGCTCAGCGGCGCCTGCGAGGTCGCTCTGGCCGGGGGCGCGACAGTCCGCGCCCAACAGGGCGGATACCTGTTCCAGCCGGACGGCATCTTCTCCTCCGACGGCCACTGCCGCTCCTTCGACGCGCGGGCGGAGGGCACCGTGCCGGGCAACGGCGCGGGCATGGTCGTGCTCAAGCGCCTTGAGGACGCGCTGAGCGACGGTGACCACGTTCGCGCCGTGATCAGGGGTTCCGCCGTCGGCAACGACGGAGCGGACCGGGTCGGGTTCACCGCACCCGGAGTCGCGGGCCAGGCCAGGGTGGTCAGCGAGGCTCTGACCATGGCCGAGGTCGATCCCGCCACCCTCGGCTACATCGAGGCCCACGGCAGCGCCACACCGCTCGGTGACCCGATCGAGGTGGAGGCGCTCACCCGCGTCTTCCACGCGGCGGGAGCGCACGACACGCGGTGCGCGCTCGGTTCGGTGAAGAGCAACATCGGCCACACCCACGCTGCGGCCGGGGTGGCCGGGCTCATCAAGACGGTCCTCGCCCTGCAACACGGCCGGATCCCGCCGAGCCTGCACTTCGACCAGCCCAACCCCCGGATCGACTTCGACGCCACCCCGTTCCATGTGAACTCGCGCCTGACCGCTTGGCCTGACGGAGCCACACCGCGCCGCGCCGGGGTCAGCTCCTTCGGGATGGGCGGTACCGGAGCCCATGTCGTCCTGGAGGAGGCCCCGAGGCCCGCCGCCGCGCGCGAGCGCGGGCGAGCGTGGCGGGTGTGCCCTGTCTCGGCGCGCACTCCGGAGGCACTGGAGGCCGCCACCGACCGTCTCGCCGACCACCTGGCGGCCCACCCGGACCTGCCTTTGGCGGACGTGGCCCGCACCCTCCAGACCGGACGCGCCGACTTCCCGCACCGGCGGTTCGTCCTGGCACAGGACACCTCCTCGGCCGCCGAGGCGCTGAAGGGACGCGACCACACCCGTGTGTGGACCGGTTCGGAGGCCGGAAGGTCCGTCGCCTTCGTCTTTCCCGGCCTGGGCGAGCAGCGCCCGGGCATGGGCGCGGAGCTGTACCGGACCGAGCCGGTGTTCCGCGCCGAGGTCGACCGCTGCGCGGAGGCCCTCCGCCCGCAGCTCGGCGTCGATCTGCGCGTCCTCATGTACGACCGGGACGGGTCCGCTCCGGAACCCTCCGGACGGCCGAACCTGCGCGCCATGCTCGGTCGGGGCACGGCCCCGTCCGCCTCCTCGGAACTCGACCGCACACTGTACGCCCAGACCGCGACCTTCGTCACCGAGTTGGCGCTCGCACGGCTCTGGGAGTCCAAGGGGATCCGGCCGGGCGCGCTGATCGGATACAGCATCGGAGAGTACGTCGCCGCCTGTCTGGCCGGTGTGCTCAGCCGTGAGGACGCGCTGTTCCTCGTCGCCGACCGCGCACGGCTGATCGACTCCCTGCCGGGCGGGGCGATGCTGGCCGTACCCCTCTCCGAGGAGCGGGTGCGCTCCCTCATCCCCGCGAGTCTCTCGGTGGCCGCGGTGAACGGCCCCTCGCTCAGTGTGGTGGCCGGCCCGGGGGAGGCGGTCTCCGGCTTCGCCGCGTATCTGGAGGGTGAGGGTGTGGCGGCGCGTTCCCTGCGCACGACCCACGCCTTTCACTCCCACATGATGGACCCGATCGCGGACGAGTTCGCCGAGCTCGTCAAGGGTGTGACGTTGAACAGGCCGGAGGTCCCCTACGTCTCCAACGTCACTGGCGACTGGGTGACCGGCGACGAGGTGACCGACCCCGCCTACTGGGGGCGTCACATGAGACAGCCCGTACGGTTCGCCGACGGGGTCAGCCGACTGTGGGAGGACAGCGGGCGCCTGCTGCTGGAGATCGGCCCCGGACAGGCCCTCACCAGTGTCGCGCTCCAGACACGCCCGCGCGACGGGCGCCCCGAACCGGGTGCCCTCGCCAGTCTGCCGGGAGAGTACGAACGCCAGTCCGAGCAGCGCTTCATGAGCACCACCATCGGGAAGCTCTGGCTCGCGGGGGTCGAACTGGACTGGCCCCGAGCGCAGCCGGAGCCGGAGGCCTCCCGCGTACCCCTCCCCCCGTACCCGTTCGAGAGGCGGCGCCACTGGGTCGACCCCGCTCCCGCCGCCTCCGGGCGAACCGTCCCGGACCAGGCCTCCCCGGCCAGAAAGTCCGACATCGCGGACTGGTTCGACGTTCCGGTCTGGGAGCCGCTTCCGCCGCACCCCGCGGTCGCGGAGGAGGGGGAACGCGATCCCCGGACCTGGATCGTCCTCACCGATGGCACCGGGTTGGGAAAGCGCATCATGGACCGGATCGCGGACAGCGGGCGCCGTGTCGTGTCCGTCCGCCCGGGCGGGGCGTGGCGGCGGCTGTCGCCGGACGCCTACGAGATCCCCCCCACGGACGCCGAGGGTTACCGGCGGTTGCTGCGGGAGGCGGCCGACGGTACGGACGGCCTCTCACCGCGCATCGTCCACATGTGGACGGTCGGCTCCGGCCGCACCGTCGAGGAGGTCCTGGAACTCGGGTTCCACAGCCTGGTCGCCCTGGGCCGGGCACTCGCCGAGGCGGGCGGCGCGTCCGCGGACATCGCCGTCGTCACCGACGGGGCCCACTCCGTGGTCGGTGACGAGGCCGTCGCACCGGAGAAGGCCACCGTCGCCGGTCCATGCCTGGTCCTGCCGTTGGAGCAGCCGGGCACCGCCTGCCGGAGCATCGACGTCGGACCCGCACACGAGGGCCGGTGGAACGGGGCCGGGACGGCCGCTCTGTTCGCGGAGCTGACCACCGGCTCGGACAGGCCCTTCACGGCCTTGCGGGGAAGCCGGCGGTGGTACCGGTCCCACCTCGGGGTGCGCGTCGTACCCGCACGGGGTCGCGGGGGCGGCTTGCGGGACCGGGGCGTCTACCTCATCACCGGTGGCCTCGGCGCGATGGGCCTGACCCTCGCCCGCCATCTGGTGGACACGGTCAGGGCCCGGATCGTACTGGTCGGCCGCACCCCCCTGCCGCCGCGCGGAACGTGGCGGCGGTGGCTCGACGAGCACCCCGCCGACGACACGACCGGATCGCGTATCCGCGCCGTCCTGGACCTGGAGGAGGCCGGGGGGGAGGTGCTCGTGGCCACCGCCGACATCACCGACGAGCGGTCGGTGCGCGACTGCGCGGACCTGGCCGTCGAACGCTTCGGGGCGGTGCACGGTGTCATCCACGCCGCCGGTGTCCCCGGAGGCGGGCTGATCCAGCTCAAGAACGCACGGGCAGCCGAGGACGTGCTGGCGCCGAAGGTCCGGGGAAGTCTGCTGATGGACGCCCTCGCCCGGGACCTGGACGTCGACTTCCTGGCGCTGTGTTCCTCCACGCTGGCGCTGACGGGAGCCGTCGGGCAGGTCGACTACACGAGCGCCAACGCCTTCGAGGACGCGCTCGCGCAACGCAACGAAGCCCTGGGAGGGCCGAGGACGGTCTCCATCAACTGGGACGGCTGGCAGGGAGGGGGCATGGCGGTCAGGGCCATGGGCGGGCCCGGCCCCGAAGCCTCCGGGACCGGATCCGTCGACCATCCCCTCCTGCACCGGTGCCTGGTCGCCACCGAGCACCGAGCCGTCTACGAGGCCGCGCTCGATGTGGCGACCTCCTGGCTCATCGACGAGCACCGCATGGCCGGCAACGCGGTCGTACCGGGTACCGGACACCTGGAGATGGCCAGGGCGGCCTACGAGCACCAGTTCGGCCAGGGACGGACCGTTCTGCGCGACGTCACCTTCTTCGCTCCGGTGGTCGTCGATGAGCACGACGGGCGTGAGCTGCGGATCGTCCTGGAGAAGGACCGGACCCCGGTACGGTTCGTCGTCATCAGCCGCCGTGCGGGAGGGCCGGAGGGCGAGAACCCCTGGGTGACACACTCCAGCGGGCTGCTGGAACCGCTCGGGCCGGTCGAACCGCGCAGGCACGATGTGGCGGCCCTGATCCGCGACGCGGGCATGAGCGACCTGGGCCGTCTCGAACACACCGGCCCCATGGGCTTCGGCGGGCGCTCGCGCTGTCTGGAGCGGGTGCACCTCGGCGAGACGGAGGCCCTCGCCGAACTCGAACTCCCGGACCGGTTCGCCTCCGACCTCGAACACATGGACCTCCACCCCTCGCTGCTCGACCTCGCGGCCGGGTTCTTCGGCATGAACCTGGCACAGGAGTTCCGCATCCCGATCTCCTACGGACGGCTGGAACTGCTCGCGCCCCTGCCGGCGCGGCTCTTCAGCCACCACCGGTTCAGGGAGGCCGACCGGCCCGGCAAGGAGATCTTCACCTCGGACGTCGTCCTGATGGACACGGACGGACGGGAGGTCGCCCTGATCGAGGGCTTCGTGCTCAAAAAGGCCTCCGATCTCGAAGGGCGGCTCCGAGCGCTGCGCGAGGACACCTTCGACGAGGTCGAGCACTACGCCTATGAACGGGTGGCCGAGACGTCGGACACCCCGGTAGGGCCGGGAGGGGTGCCGCTCGAACACCTCGCGTACGGCATCCGGCCGGAGGAGGGGGCGGAGGCCTTCCACCGCTTGCTCGACTCCGGACTGGGGCCCCAGGTGGTGGTGGCGGCCAAGGACCTCGGCGCCGTGATGGCCGACATCGCGGCCAGAGGGGTCGGCTCGGATCCCGCCCCCCGGGCGGTGCCCGAGATCCACCACCGCCCCACGTCGCTCACCGGGTACGAGGCCCCCCGAGACGAGACCGAGGCCGCGCTGGCCCGCATCTGGCAGGACCTGCTGGGCATCGACCGTGTCGGCGTGCACGACGGTTTCTTCGAGCTCGGGGGCCACTCGCTCCTCGGCCTCCAGTTCGTCAACCGCGTCCGGCGAGAGCTCGGCGCGGAGGTCTCACTGAGCACGCTCTTCGATGCGCTGACCGTCGCGGAACTGGCCAAGGCCCTGGTGGCACAGGGTGAACAGTCATCGACAACCCAAGGAGTGGAGTGAACATGCGACCCCTGAAGACGATCGGTGTCGTGGGTGCGGGAGTGATGGGGACCGGCGTCGCCCAGACCCTGGCACAGACAGGCCACACGGTTCTCCTCGTCGACCGTGACGACACGATTCTCGGTGAGGCGGAGCGCGCCATCCGTCAGGCACTGCGCTTCAGCGGGCTCCTCGGGGGGCGGCGGCCCCTGGAGGACCGTGACACCGTGCTCAAGCGGATCTCCTTCACCCCCGAGTACGAGGGCTTCGAGACCGCCGACTTCGTCATCGAGAACGTCACCGAGGACGAGTCGGTCAAGAAGGGGGTCTACGGGCGCCTCGACGCCGTGACCCGGTCCGGCTGCGTCTTCGCCGCCAACACGTCGGTCATCCCGATCACGCGCATCGCCTCCTGGACCTCAAGGCCGGCGGACGTCCTGGGCATGCACTTCATGAACCCGGTGCCGCTCAAACCGTCCGTCGAGGTGATCCGCGGCCACCACACCTCCGAGGAGACCCTGGAGACCGCTCACACGCTCCTGGGCCAGATGGAGAAGAAGGGGGTCGTCGTGAAGGACTCCCCGGGGTTCGTCAGCAACCGCGTGCTCATGCTCACCGTCAACGAGGCGGTCTTCCTCCTCCAGGAGGACGTCGCGCGTGCCGCCGACGTCGACAAGATCTTCAAGGAGTGCTTCGGACACACGATGGGACCGCTGGAGACGGCGGATCTCATCGGACTGGACACCATTCTCCAGTCCATCGAGGGGCTCCACACCGCCTTCGGCGACAGCAAGTACCGCCCCTGCCCGCTCCTGGGCCGCATGGTCGACGCGGGGCTGTTGGGGCGCAAGAGCGGCCAGGGGTTCTACAGCTACGCCACCACCGCCTGAACCACGACCGCGACCAGTGGAGGACGCATGACCGACCACAAGCCCGAGATCAGGAAGTTCTTCTCCCAGTTCTTCGAGGAAGCCCGGCTCGGCGACGACGAGGACATCTTCGCCGCCGGATTCGTCAACTCGCTCTTCATCACGCAACTCGTGGTCTTCGTCGAGACCCACTTCGGTGTGACCGTGGAGGACGAGGACCTGGAGATCGAGAACTTCAACACCCTCGGGGCCATCGATGCGCTGATCGGGAGAAAGCAGGCTGCTCACGCGGCTTCGCAGTGACCGGACCCGTCCGAGTAGGGGGAAGATGTTCATCACGGTAGGCCTCGCTCCCGATCTGGAAGAGGAGCGGGCGGAGCTCGCGACGTTCGTACACGACCGGATCAGTCCGTTCGCCGACGCATGGGACCGTGCGGAGCGGGTGCCCAGGGAGTTCGTCTCGGAGCTCGCCGAACGCGGCTACCTGGGTGCGGCGGTACCCGGGGAGTACGGGGGCGGCTCATTGGACGCGGCCTCGTTCGGCCTGCTGAACGAGGAGCTCGGCAGGGGCTGCTCGTCGGTGCGCAGTCTGTTGACCGTGCACAGTATGGTCGCCCAGGCGGTCTCCCGATGGGGACGCCCCGAGCAGAAGGAGTACTGGCTGCCCCGCTTCGCGAGCGGGGAGTCGATAGGAGCGTTCGCGCTCACCGAGCCCGGGGCGGGAAGCGACGTTCAGGGGATCGCCGCACAGGCGCGGCGCACCGGCACCGGCTTCGTGCTCGACGGTGTCAAGAGATGGATCACCTTCGGCCAGATCGCCGATGTCTTCCTCCTCTTCGCCGAGGTGGAGGAGGCCAAGGCGGCCTTCCTGGTTCCCGCCGACACCCCCGGCCTCACGGTGCGTCCGATCTCCGGGGTGCTCGGGACGAGGGCCTCCATGCTGGCCGAACTTCACCTGGACGGCTGTGCGCTTCCCGCCGACGCGATGGTGGGCCGCCCCGGGTTCGGGCTGTCGGCGGTGGCCGCGACCGCTCTGGAACTGGGCAGGTACAGCGTCGCGTGGGGGTGCGTCGGTCTGGCCCAGGCCTGCCTCGACGCCTCGCTCGCCTACGCGGACGAGCGTGAGCAGTTCGGCCGCAGGCTCCGCGACCACCAACTGGTCCAGCGGTTGATCACGGATATGGCCACCGGTACGAGCGCGGCGCGGCTGCTGTGCCAGCAGGCGGGGGCGCTGCGCGACGCGCGGGACGTTCGGAGCGTGCACGCGACCTGGATGGCCAAGTACTTCTCCTCCACGTCCGCGTTCCGCGCCGCCTCGGACGCGGTCCAGATCCTGGGTGCCAGCGGTTGCGGCGGCGAGCATCCCGTGCAGCGCTACCTCAGGGACGCCAAGGTCATGGAGATCATCGAGGGCACCACCCAGCTTCAGCAGACGGTCATCGCCGAGTCCGTCTACCACCACAGGACCCCGGTCCGGCGCGAAGAACAGCAGACGAAGACCATGACGGGAGCGCGACGATGACCCAGAACGCTGTGGGACCAGAGGACGGGCGGGCCGCACCGAAGACCGTCAAGTGCGTCGTCTGGGACCTGGACAACACCGTGTGGGACGGCGTCCTCCTGGAGGACGGGCCGGTTCCGCTGCGTCCCGGCGTCCGCGAGACGATCGAGGAGCTGGACCGGCGCGGCATCCTGCACTCCGTGGCCAGCCGCAACGACAGGGAGGCGGCGACCGAGGCACTGCGCGGGCACGGACTCCTCGACTACTTCCTCGTGCCGCAGATCGGTTGGGGGAGGAAGTCCGCGTCGGTTCGCGCGATCGCCGAGTCGCTCAACCTCGGGCTGGACGCCTTCGCCTTCGTCGATGACGACGGGTTCGAACGCGAGGAGGTCGCCTTCGAGCTACCGCAGGTCCTCTGTGTCGATGCGTTGGAAGCCGCCGATCTGCCCGCCAGGGCGGCGTTCAACCCGCGGTTCATCACCGAGGACTCCGCGAACAGAAGGCTGATGTACCGGGCCGACCAGGTGCGTCAGAACGTCGAGGACGAATTCGCCGGCCCCCAGGAGGCCTTCCTGGCCACACTGGACATGCGCCTCAGCATCTCTCATGCCAAGGAGGAGGACCTCAAACGCGGTGAGGAGCTCACCGTCCGGACCAACCAGCTCAACACCACCGGCTACACCTATTCCTACGAGGAACTCGACGCGTTTCGCAGGTCGCCGGACCACGAGTTGCTCGTCGCGCGGCTGGAGGACCGCTACGGACCCTACGGCACGATCGGCCTGATCCTGCTCAGCCTCGACGGGGACGTGTGGACGATCAAGCTCCTGCTGATGTCGTGCCGGGTGATGTCCCGGGGCGTGGGTTCCATCGTGATCACCTACCTGCGGCGGCGCGCGCGGGAGGCGAACGCGCGACTCCAAGCGGAGTACCTGCCCAACGGACGCAACCGGATGATGTTCGTGACCTACAAGTTCTCCCGCTTCAAGGAGATCGGCCGCGAGGGGGACCTGGTCCGCCTTGAGGCCGACCTCGATTCCCTCCAGCCCTACCCCGACTACGTGCGGCTGGACCTGCCGGAGGGGGAGTGATGACCGCGTCGGCGACCGGCCGGTGGGTGGTACGGCCCCGAACCGTCGAGGGAGCCGGACTCAGGGTTCTGTGCATCGCCTACGCGGGTGGGGGAAGCGCCGTCTTCAACTCCTGGCCGGACGGTCTTCCCGCGGACGTGGAGATCTGCGCCGTCCAGCTCCCCGGACGCGGGTCCCGGATGCTCCAGCGCCCCTTCACCAGGACCACCGATCTGATCCCGGTCCTGGGGGAGAAGGCGGCCCCCTACCTCGACGGGCCGTTCGTCCTTTTCGGGCACAGTATGGGGGCGCTGATCTCCTTCGAGCTGGCCCGCTGGCTGCGTGCGAACGGCCTGAACCAGCCGCTGCACCTGTTCGTCTCGGCCAGGCGGGCTCCGCAGCTCCCGCACGACCACCCGACCGTGCACGAGCTGTCCGACGCGCGACTCGTGGAAGAGCTGCGCCGGCTCGGTGGAACGCCGGAGGAACTGCTCGCCGACGAGCGTGCGCTGCGGTTGCTCCTACCTGGGATCCGGGCCGATTTCGAACTCAACGACTGCTATGGATACCGGCCCGAACCGGCTCTGGAGTGCCCGATCACCGCCTATGGGGGCAGGGGGGACGACCGTGTGGACATCGAGGGCCTGTCCGCGTGGAGGGAGCAGACGTCGGGCCCCTTCGACCTCCGATTGTTCGACGGGGGGCATTTCTTCATACACTCCGCTCAGGGGCCCTTGCTCTCCGCGTTCCGAGAGGACTTGAGGCGGGTGATGGCGCCCGTGAGGACACAGACCCCCCAGGGATCCCCCTCCCCGTGCCCGGCAGCCCCCCGACCACCGCAGAGAGCCCTTGATGCCTGATCTCGACGCCCTCCTCCTCTTCGCCCTGGCCGCGCTGGTCCTGCTCGTCACACCCGGGCCGTCCGTTCTCTACGTCACCTCCCGCACCATCGACCAGGGCAGGTCCGCGGGCTTCGCGTCCACGCTCGGGCTGGCGGTCGGCGATCTGATCCAGGTGTCCGCCGTGGTCCTGGGGATCTCGGCGCTGGTGGCGTCCTCGCCGACCGCCTTCGAGGTCGTCAAGTACGCCGGTGTCGCCTATCTGGTCTGGCTCGGGCTGCGCAGGCTGTTCACGCCCGACCAGGACGCCGGGGACGAGTCGGTGTCGCAGGGGCGGGTCCCGTACGGGAGGCTGTTCAGGGACGGTGTCATGGTCAACGCGCTCAACCCCAAGAGCACACTGTTCTTCCTCGCGCTCTTCCCCTCATTCGTGGACTCCTCCCGGGGGAGCACGTGGCTGCAGACGTTGACTCTGGGTCTCGTCTTCGTGTCGATCGGTGTGCTCACCAACGGCGGCTGGGCGCTGTTCAGTTCTTTTCTGAGGGACCTGTTGAAGAGGAGCACGGTTTTTCGCCGGAGCCAGCGATACGTGGTGGCGGGAACGTTCTTCCTCTTGGCGGGGGTGGCCCTGACGGCGGGTTTCGGGGGGTAGCGCCCGCTGGGGTGCGGATGCCCCCTGACACCCGCACCCGGTACCGCCCTTCACCGGGGCGCAGCCGCCGCCGGGGGTGTCCCCGCTACCCGACGAACCCGCCGAGGGAGTCGAGTACTTCCGCCCATCCGTCGTGGAAGCTCCCGTCGCCCTCGAACCCTTCGACACCGCGCAGGTCGAACGTCATGCGCGTGCCCTCGGAAACCGGTTCGAGGGTGACGGTGACGACGGGGGTGTCGTCCGGGTCGCCGTCCGGGTGGCCCCAGGTGAAGGCCAGGCGCTCGAACGGCACGAGTTCGCGGTACACGCCGCCGGTGACCACCTTCTCGCCGGTGGCGTCGTTGACCATCGTGTACGTGTAGCGGCCGCCCACCCGCGTGTCCATCTCCACGGTCTCCCGGGGCGTGCTGGTGCCGCGCGGGTGCCACCACTGCGCCGCGGAGCCGGGGTCGGTCCAGGCCTTCCAGACCTCCTCGGGGGTGGCGTCGAACGTGCGGACGAGTATGAGGCCCTTGGACGTGTCGATCATCGCTGCTCTCCTTCTCCGTCGTCGGTTGCGCGGCCGCGTTCGCGGCGGTTGCTGAGGTGTTCGTCGAGCCGGTCGAACCGCTCGGTCCAGTCGGCGCGCTGCCGCTCGATCCATGCCGCCGCCTCGTCCAGGCAGAGGGGGGCGAGCGAGCAATCGGTCCACTGCCCTCTGCGGTCCCGTGTCACGAGCCCCGCCCTCTCCAGCACCGTCAGGTGCTGGGAGACGGCGGCCCTACTCACCGGGTAGTGCTCCGCCAGGTCGCTCACCGTGAGGGAACCGCCGCGGAGCCGCGTCAAGATGTCGCGGCGCGTCGGGTCCGCCAACGCGGCGAACTCCATGCTGAGTCGGTCCCGGGCTGTCATGTAAGTACCTTCTTACCGTAAGCAAGTACTTACACGTTAGTTTGAGGGATGGGGCCGGTCAAGGGGCGTCGTCCTCCGGGCGCGTCGTGCACCGACGGCGAACCGACCTCGTGGCGTAGCGTCATCGACGTGGACCTGGTCGGGGTGATCGGTGGCCTGAGCAAGCCCATCGCCACCACCGAGAACATCTGCTGCCAGTACTGAGGCACTTTGAAGGGGGTCGGGCGTGGCTGGGGACACGATGTTGGCGGCACTGCACGGAGAACTGGCGGTGCACCCCCGGTACACACCGGGCGCCGCCCGCTCCGACGCCTACAGCCTGTTCCTCGCCCGGTCCTCGGCCATGGCCTGGCTCACCGAGGCCGCGTCCGGTACCCCGGGCGGCCTCTGGGGCATGAACGACGCCGGACAGGACGCCGGTACCGGTGCTGCGCACACGATGACGCGCAGACTGTGGTTCCCGGTATCGCTGACCACCTGTGGAACGGTCCCGGCCACCACCGGGTGAGTATCGACGGAACGGTCGCCGAGTGGTCTTTGGACGCCCTGGGGTGGCTGGTCGCGTTCGTGGTCGAGGCCGGTGCGCAGCACGGACTCCGGACCCCGCTGGTCATCACGGTCCGGGCTCTGTGACGTATGCGTGGAGCCGACCAGGCATGGTTCTGGGATCCCGGGTGGTGGCACGGTGGGCGGGAGGCCGACGGGCAGGTCGCCGTAGGCGGGACCGAGGGGTTCGGGACGGTCTCGTGCCAGGGTCGTGCCAGTCTGGGCCCGAACATGAAGAGACCTGGGGCTTCTCTCGCTTTCGCGATGCGAGAAGCCCCAGGTCGGAGCGCGGAGGATCGGGGATTTGAACCCCGGAGAGCGTTGCCGCTCAAGCGCATTAGCAGCCCGATAATTGAATATCTTATGGTGTCGCACCATACTGCGACGTGCCGTTTCTTCCGGTCGAATGGCATTCCACATGTCGCCTCGTGATGCCACGTACCAGCTGGTTTGTGTTTCGAGTGTGCCAGGGTGCACCGAAATTGGTCTAGTGTCCGCCGGTCGCGTGCATGTGGTCAGCATTTCACTGACGCTCAGTAGTCAACATTGCTGAGGGGTTGGGGGTCTGGTAGTGAAAGGCTGCCCACTTGGGGTCGAGGTCGAAGATCGAGGATGGCAGCAGTGAGCAGGCTGGCCGCTCACCCCTCGGGGTCTGCGAGCGAACTCGCTCCGAGCTGCTTGTACGGCTGTCGAGAGCATCTGACTACGGATCAGACGCTCTTTCTCCGAAGTACTGCTGGGGGCCGGGGGAGCAAACAGGGTGGTACGTCTCTTGCGCCCTTTCCAGGAAATGGAAAGGGGGAACGTTTAAATGCGGTGCGGACTCGGCCGTCGAAAGTTCTTCGAGTGAGGATTTCTGGCGTCTCTCATGGCGTGGGCCGCTTTGGTCCGCCGTGGTCTACGCGACTGAGTGGCTGGTTCCGGGTGTGGTCAGGCTCGTACGGTCTTGTACGCGCGAAACGCGCGGGGAGAGGACTTGGACCATTCTGGTACGCCCCGGTCCAGACATGGTTCACACGTGCACGGCTGATCTTGACAGGGGTCGAGCCCACCAGACCACCGCCGCGCTGGTCGTGGTGCTTCACGGGGAGGAACGACCTGGTGAACCGTCCCCAACTGTTCGCACGCCAGGTACCGCCCCAGTCGTGCTGCTCGTTGACGTAGTGCCTTCTGAGTAGGCCGTCCTTGCGTGGTCCGAGCCTGCAGCCGCCCTGTTCAGAGTCGTACGGCCGTGCTGAGGGATCGTTGCTCGCCAACGAAGCGATGTGAAATTTTCTTGCGCGAAACTGAAGTGAAAGGTGTAGGGTTTCGGTAGTCACTGAAGTCCTGTGAGAGGAGCGTGGAGGCGTGGGCATCCCCCCTTACTCGTGGAGCACCGACCGGTTCGGTGAGTACGCGCCGCAGCTACAAGGTGCCATCGGTCGCTCCCTGGCCGAGACCCAGGACGCCGCTCACGAAGCTCACTCCGTAGGACGGTCCACGCATGGCTTCACCGCAGGTGCCGCACGTATGACCAACCAGTTCGACCGGCTCTTGGACCACGTGATGGAGCTTGGGATCCCGGACACCTTCACCGTCCAGCCCAAGGGAGCCTTCTATCGGCTGGTCGTTGTCCAGGGAGCTCTGCTGTTCCCCTACCATGACGGCTCGACCCACCGAGCAGAGCCCTCGAGCACGTGGCCCAAGCCGACCGTGTCCCAGGTGGTTAAGGAGCTGTTCTCATTCGCGGGCGCTTCCTCATGGATACAGGAGAGCCTTGAGGGGCTGGATGTGCGAACCGAGGACGAGGTGACGTTGCGCCCGGGGCTGGCGGATCTGCCTGACGACACACGCTTGGTCCTGATCCCCTACACCATGAATCTGTCCGGTCTACTGCAGGCGTGGTGGGGTGAGGCGGTCCTGGTGGATGACCAGGGAAGCCTGGAGTGGAAGAGTGGCCCCGAGGAGCTGCCGCTGCTGACGGCGGATGAGCGCACGGGGACGCGTCCTTTCGAGTCCGTCGATCAGCCTCGTGCGCAGGAGCGCTTCGACAGTGGCGACCTGCCCGAGGTCCTGCTGTCCGCGCGCTCGGTTAGCGATCGTCAGCTCGGTATCGCACCCATGACCGAACGCCAGACGAACGAACCGAAGTCCCAGGACAATGACGAGGACTGACCAACCCAGACTTCCGGGCACTGAGCCCGGAAACACCACTCCCCAAGCGGTGTCGGACGCCTTCGACTCCGCGCGGCTCACCCAGGCACGCCAGCTCAAAGCCATGACCAAGAAGGAGGTCGCCGAGCTCATCGGTGTCAGCCCTGCCGCCGTGGGCCAGTACGAAACAGGGACCACGCGCCCGCGGCCGGACCTGATCCCCAGGCTCGCCAGGGCCTTGGACGTGCCCCAGACTTTCTTCCTGGTCGGCCGCCCCCACGGCAAACTCGACGCGTCCATGGCGCACTTCCGCAGTCTGCGCAAGACATCCAGCTTCAAGCGCGACCAGGCCGTCAGTTACGTCAGTCAGATCTGGGAACTCACCCATGCGCTGGAAAAGCGCGTCCAGTTGCCCCTGGTCGACCTGCCGGGCTTCAGCGGGGGGGAGATCCATCCGGGTACCGAACTACCGGGAGAGCCGGCCGCCGCGGCCGCTGAGCTGCGCCGCCGCTGGGGACTGGGTACTGGGCCGGTGAAGCACCTGGTGCGGTTGATGGAGTCCCGAGGCATCGTCGTCGTCAGCCCTCCGGGAACGGATGCTGAGAACGCGACCGTGGACGCTTTCTCCACTTGTCGACTGCCGCGGCCTCTGGTGGTCCTGACCTCGAACCGGTCCGATGACGTGTACCGGCATCGATTCACCGCGGCCCATGAGCTGGGGCATCTGGTGCTGCATGCCGACGTGACCCCCGGTGACCGGAAGCAGGAGAGGGAGGCGGACGCCTTCGCCGCCGAGTTCCTCACACCCAAACACAGCATCCAGCCCCTCTTGCCGAACCGAGTGGACTTCGCGCGGCTCACCGATGTGCAACGCACGTGGGGTGTTTCGGTCTCCTCGTTGATCTACAGGTGCCGTGAACTGGGGCTACTCTCCGACGCCACGGTCAGCCGTGCCTATAAGCGACTGAACCAGTTGAAGGACCAGCCAGGATTCACCTCAGAGCCGGTCAGTGGCTATCCGGGGGAACAACCGGTCCTGTTGAGCCAGGCATTCGATCTGGCTGTGTCCTCGGCCGGGCTGAGTATGCACGAGCTCGCCACAGAGCTCGCCTGGAAGCCCGCGCGCGTGCGTGAGCTGCTGGGCGTACCGGACTATCGGCCGGTCCTCAGGCTCGTACCGTCCCAAGAGGAGTCGAACGCCGCGCAAGCGCACGGGTGACCCGCGTACCAGCGGTATTCGTCGGCTCACCGCCCGTCGGCACTGTTTCATCCCGGTTCTTTCGAGGATCCGGGATGTATCTCTCAATGGAAATGCGTATCTTGGCATTGGTGCCGGTCTTTTCGCTGGGTCATGTGACGAAGGGGGAAGATTCGGGTCACCTGAGGGGTGCGCGTTTTTGAGTGTGCGACATTACTGGTTGTGGCTGCTCCGAATGACGCAAGGCGTGCTGGGTCTGGGGGAGTGATGGACTACGACGAGTTGAACCGCCTACGGGAGCGTGATCCGGGGTGGCGATTACTGCGCGCGGACTCCGCGCCGATGGTGATCACTTTCCTCCACAGGGTCTTCGTGGAACAGAACATCCGGACCATCGAATCAGGGCGCCTCGTCGAGTTGCTCGACGACGAGCTCTACGCGCTCAACGAGAGACTGGGCGAACGGAGGTACCCGAAGGCTTCCAAGGCCTACGTGGACGACTGGACACACCCCGATCGGGGATGGCTGAGGAAGTTCTATCCGGAGCAAGGCGATCTTCCGCACGTCGAACTGGTTCCGTCCGTGGAACGCGCGCTGCGGTGGGTCGACTCCCTCCGGGACAACGGAGGGTTCATCGGGACCGCTTCCCGGTTGAGTTCGATCTTCACCTTGCTCCGCGAGCTCGTTCATGGCACCGAGGAAGACCCTGAGGTGCACTTGGAGCGCCTGCAGCGGGAAAGGATCGCTCTCGAGCAGCGGATCGAGCGCGCCCGACGTGGCCAGGTCGAAGTCTTGGATGACCTTGCTGTTCGGGAGCGGTACCAGCAGTTGTCCGACACAGCGCGGCAGCTGCTCTCGGACTTTCGTGCGGTGAAACAGAACTTTCGCAACCTGGACCGTGAGCTGCGCGAACGCATCGCGCGATGGGACAGTGCCAAGGGCGATCTCGTCGCCCAGTTGGTCGGTGACCGCGACGCGATCGCCGACTCCGACCAGGGCCGCAGCTTCCAGGCGTTCTACGACCTTCTGATGTCCCCAAACAGGCAACACGAGCTGACCGAGTTGCTGGGGCGGGTCCAGGAACTGGAGGCGGTGTCGGACCCGGACCCACGCCTACGGCGAATCAACCACGACTGGCTTGACGCCGCTGAGGACACTCAGGCAACGGTCCGCAGTCTGTCCTCCCAGCTGAGACGGTTCCTCGACGACCAGGCATGGGCGGAGAACCGGCGTGTCGTGGAGCTGTCCAAACGGATCGAACAACACGCGATCTCCCTACGTGGGGACATCGGCAACGCCCCGGGGATGGAGATCGCCTCACCTGCCCCGACCCTGGTGCTTCCCTTCGAGCGTCCGATGTACAAGCGGCGCCACAAAGCCCCTATCGAGTCTGACTCCGTCCAACTGGCCGACGACGACATCGACATGAGTGCCCTGTTCGCACGATCCCGAGTCGATCGGCGGCAGCTGGCTGGCAATGTCTGGTCGCTGCTGCGATCGGCTCAACAGGTGAGTCTCACGACGGTGGTGGACCGCTTCGGTCTGGAGATGGGCCTGGCAGAGCTGGTCGGATACCTCTCGTTGCTCGACCCCCGGTTCGAGGTGGTGTTCGACCCCCAGCGCCGTGCCACGGTCACCTGGGTTGAGAACCACGACCGTGAACGTACCGCCGACCTCCCGGTCGTGGTCTTCACCCGTGCCCGCACGTTCGTCTCTTTGGCCGAGGAGTAGCCCTGTGCCAGACGAAGACACTTTGGAACTCTCCCACGCCGTGGTTCCCCTGTTGAAGGGCGTGGTCTACCGAGACCAGCACGAACAGGCGTGGCAGCGGGTCGTGCGGCGTCAGGCGGCCGTCGCCGACTATGTCAAGGTCATGGGTCTTGGCCTGTTGGTCGACGAGAACGAGGGATATGCGTTCCTGCGGTCGCTGTCCGACTCCGACTTTCCCGAAGGCATCGATCCGCCACCTCGGCTGGTGGTCCGCCACAGTCTGTCGCTCCCGGTCAGCCTGCTCTTGGCGCTGCTTCGGCGTCGTTTGGCCGAGGCGGACACCGACGGTTCACAGCCACGACTGATCCTCACCCGGGCCCAGATCGTCGACATGGTCCGACACTTTCTTCCCGACACATCCGATGACACTCGTCTGGTCGGCAGGATCGACCAGTACATCGCCAAAGCGGAGGAACTGGGCTTCCTGCGGAAGGTCAAGAGCCAGAGCGAGACCTGGGAGGTGCGCCGGGTCCTCAAGGCGTTCGTCGACGCCCAGACCCTCTCCGACTTCGAGGCCCGGCTCGACGAGTACTTGCAGGTGGTCAAGGACGGGGAACAGGGATGAAGGGCACACGCGAAGGGTTCCGGCTGGAACGACTGGAGATCCTCAACTGGGGCACGTTCCACAACAAGGTGTGGGCTCTCATCCCAGGGTGTCAGGACGCCCTCCTGACAGGGGACATCGGATCGGGCAAGTCCACTCTGGTCGACGCAGTGTGCACCCTGCTGCTGCCGCCGCACAAAGTCGCCTACAACAAAGCTGCTGGCGCCGATCGGCGCGAACGCGACCTGCGCAGCTACGTACTCGGCCATCACCGCCGCCAGACCATCGAAGCCACAGGCGTAACCAAGCCCGTCGCGTTGCGTCGCCCCGGCGCCTACTCGGTGATCCTGGGGGTGTTCGCCAACTCTAGCTTGGGCACCCAGGTATCCCTGGCGACGGTGTTCTGGTTCTCCGGAGAGCAGGAGGGACAGCCCGACCGCTTCTACGCCGTCTCTGACAGGAAGCTGACCGTCACTGAGGACTTCAGCGGCTTCGGCACCGACATGAAAGCTCTGAAGAAGAGGCTGCGCCAGGACAGCGGCTGCGAGCTCTTCACCAGCTACCCATCCTACGGGACGAAGCTGCGCCGCAAACTCGGTATCACTTCTGAACAGGCACTGGAGCTGTTCCATCAGACGGTGTCCATGAAATCGGTGGGCAGCCTCGACGAGTTCGTTCGCGAACACATGCTGGAACCGTTCGACACATCTGATGCCATCAGCAACATCATCAACCATTTCGACGACCTTGACCGAGCTCACAAGGCCGTCGTCCGCGCCGAGGAACAGATCGATGCCCTGAAGCCGTTGCTGGTGCAGTTCGACCACTATGACCGGCACACGAGGAACATCGCGAGCGTCGAGAGGCAGCGTGAGGCGCTGCGCCCCTATCTGGCGTCCTTGCGGACTGTGTTGCTGGAACAGTGGTTGAGGGAACAGCGTGCGGACAGGAAGAGCCGTGAAACGCGGTTGGAGCAGGAACGTGGACGGCTGAAGCGGTTGAGGGACGAGCGGAACGAGACCGAGCGTCGGCGCAACCAGTCCGGCGGACAGCAGCTCAGTGCCCTCGAGGATGACCTCCACAAGCTCGGCGCTGAGATGGAGGAAAGGTCGAGGCGACACCAGGAGTTCACCAGGAGGCTGAAGGCGGCTGGTCTCGGCCCTGTGGAGGACCCCGCTCAGTTCGTCGAGCGTCTGACTGAGATCGAGACTGCGTGGGAAGCGGTCCGCGCCTCCCACGCCGATATCGACAACCGCTTCGCCGATCTCTACCCGCAGCGGCAGACCCTCAAGGACACCGCTGAGTCGATCAACAGGGAACTGCTCAGTCTCCGGGACCGGGACACCAACATCCCGTCCCGGCTTCAGAAGATCCGGGCGGCACTCGCCGAAGAGTGTGGCGTCGAGGAGGGTGTACTCCCGTTCGCGGGGGAGCTCATTCAGGTCGGGGAAACTCACACCGAGTGGCGTCCGGCTGCCGAACGGCTGCTGGGTGCCTTCGCCACGTCGATCTTGGTACCTGACGAACTGTATCGGGAAGCATCCGCCTGGATTGAACGGAACCATCTGCGCGCGCGGCTGACCTACTATCACGTCACCAACGCTCCACCTCGTCGCCGGGAAGCCGTTCGGCGGAACCTGCCGCTCATGGTCGACAAGCTGGAGCTGAAGCCCTCGGACTTCTCCGAGTGGCTGGAGGCTGAGCTCCAGCACCGTGCCGGACACGAGTGCTGTGAGCACCTTGACGACTTTCGGCGTTCGTCCAAGGCCGTTACATGCAACGGTCAGATCAAGGAGCCCGGCGGACGTCACACCAAGGACGACTCCCGACCCATCGACGATCGCACCAGGTGGGTGCTCGGTTGGGACGCCAAGGACAAGATCGACGCGCTCCTCGAGGACGCCGAGTCGACGCAGCAGGCCCTTGGACAGCTCAAGACTGTCGAGGATCAGCTCAAGCGGGACAGGGGAAAGCTCTCCTCCAGAGAGAACACGCTGGCACAGCTCCAGGTGACCGAGGACTTCGCCAGCCTCGACCACTGGTCCTGTGCGCTTGAGATCGAGCGTCTCCAGGAGCGCCTCGCGAGGCTGCGGACTCGCTCCGGCCCCTTGGAGGAGCTGACCCGGCGTCTGGAAGAGCTGGACAAGGAGATCGGATCCGTCAGTGAACTGGAGCGGGAACACGACCGGAAACTGGCCGTCCTCGAATCCAGGATCGAGGGGACAGAGAAGGAACTGGCTGACGAGCGTGTGGAGGCGGAAGGGCTGGCCACAGCAGACGGAGAGACCGTCACCGCCGTCGAGCGCCTGCTGTCCGAGAAGGTGTCGAACATCGACGTCAGCACTTCTCGGGGCCGTATGAGAGCGGGTGAGCACGCCGACAAGATCCTGACCCATGCCATCGAGAAGGCGAACAGGGGGAAGAATTCGGCTATCGCCAACGCAGCGGGCATGATGCGGGAGTTCCTCACGCTCTGGCGAGAGTTCCGGGACGAGATGGACGACAAGATCGAGGCCAGGGGTGAGTTCCGGAAGCTCGCGGAACGCCTCATCAAGGACGACCTGCCGCGCCACAAGGAGAAGTTCCGGGAGTACCTGCGAACCAACACGATCCGTGAGATCGCAGCGTTCGCCTCCCAGCTGCACCGGCATGCCGACAAGATCGTCGACAGGATCGAGGTGATCAACGGGTCCCTCAAACCGGTGGAGTTCAACCCGGGACGCTATGTGCAACTGGAAGCCAGGCCGTCCACACACCTCGAGATCGCCGATTTCAAGCAGCAGCTTCGGGACTGCACAGAGGACGCGACCGGGGACGACGACGAACGCTACACCGAGGAGAAGTTCGCCCAGGTATCCAAGGTGATCTCCCGGCTGCGCGGTCGTGAAGGGTACACAGGCATTGACAAGGCGTGGCGTGAGCGCGTGACCGACGTCCGCAACTGGTACACGTTCTTGGCCCGCGAGCGGGAACGGGACACCGGCGCCGAACACGAGTCCTACACCGACTCTGACGGTAAGTCCGGAGGGCAGAAGGAGAAGCTCGCCTACACCATTCTGGCGGCATCCCTGGCCTACCAGTACCAGCTGGACAATGCGACCGATGCCCGCAGGAAGTTTCGGTTCGTCATGATCGACGAGGCGTTCGGACGCGGTTCCGAGGAGTCCTCTCGGTTCGGGATGCAGCTCTTCACCAGTCTCGGCCTCCAACTCCTTGTGGTCACGCCTCTGGAGAAGATCGAGGTCATCGCCTCCTACGTTGACACGGTCGGATTCGTGGACAACCCGCAGGGCAACTACTCGCGCCTGCAGAACCTGACGATCGACGAGTACCGCGAAGGTAAGGCGGCGGGGAGGACACGTGTGGACCACTGAGAACGACGTCGTCGCGGCACTGCACAAACGTTGGGCCAAGGGGCAGTGGTTGGCCGCACTGGCCGGTGGAACCCCTTTCGAACCGGTGAAGGTTTCCCTCAAAGGACCCAAGGCAACGGACCTGGAGTACTCGTTCGGCAAGGTCCAGGAATGGTCCCTGCGTTGGCGGAACACCGACCCCTCCTTGATGAGGGTCGAGTACACACGCATCGGCGGCCGCCGCCTCGGTTCCAACGAGGTGCCCCGGCGTGTGTGGATCGACACTTTCGACCGGCTCTGCGAGCTTTTGGGTACCACTGCTGACGCCGAACGTTTCCAGGAGGTGTTGAGCCAGACCCGTGCGTTCGCCCCCCGGCTCGTCCCCTGGCTGGAGCGCCATCCGATGCGGGCACTGGAACTGGCCGAGCACTGGACCGAGATCCTGGCCGCCGTTCGGTGGATCCGGGAGCGCCCTGACACGAGGCAGTTGTACCTCCGCCAGATCGATGTCCCCGGTGTCGACACCAAGTTCATCGAGTCCCACCGCGGGACCCTGGCGGATCTACTCGATCTCGTGCTGCCGGTCGAGCGCGTCGACACGGCACGGCCCGTCTCGTCCTTCGCCGCCCGCTACGGGTTCCGCACCAAACCGGACTATGTGCGCTTCCGGGGGCTCGACGGGTCCCTGATGGACGGCTACACCGAACTGTCGGTCCGTGCCGATGAGTTCCGCCTGCCCCAGGACGTCGAGACGGTGTTCATCGTTGAGAACGAGATCACCTTCCTTGCCTTCCCGCCCTGTCGGCGGTCCATCGTCGTCCTCGGCGGCGGGTACGCAGTCGCGGTCGCAGCGCGGATCACCGACCTGGTGGGTCTCGACGTCGTCTACTGGGGGGATGTCGACACACATGGGTTCGCCATCCTCAACCGTCTGCGCGCTCATCTGCCACGGGCAGTGTCGATGCTCATGGACGAGGACACCCTGCTCGATCACCGCACCCATTGGAGCGATGAGCCCAGCCCAACCAATGCCGGCCTGGAACATCTGACCAGGAAGGAGGCTGACGTCTACGCGGGTCTCGCCACCGGACGGTGGGGGAGGGCGATCCGACTTGAGCAGGAGCGTGTCCGGTTCTCTCACCTCGCCGCAGCTCTTGACTGTTTCCGAGGGGGCACAGGGTGACCCGGACGTTTCGTAGGGGGCAAGATGATCCGTAGGTTGCTCACTAGGTTGCTCACTCAAACGAAGTGAGCAACCTAGTGAGCAACCTAGTGAGCAACCTGTGGTGGAGTTCAGTAGGCTCAAAACGTGCACGATGACGAGCTCCAGGCCTTGGTGGGGGACCTACGGCGTTACGGCGGCGACCTCGCCGACGTCGAGGTCAAGAGGTCCCAGGACAAACTCCCGAAGAGCACACACGAGACGCTGTCGGCCTTCGCCAACACCAAGGGCGGCGTGCTGATCCTCGGCCTGGACGAGAAGAGCGGGTTCGAGGCCGTAGGCGTGAAGAACGCGGCCAAGCTCGTCGCGGACCTCGGGTCGTGTTGTTCGGAGTTCGAACCGCCGATCCGGGCCGTGATCAGAACCCACACGTTCGAGTCGGTCGATCTGATCGTCGCGGAGATCCCCGAGACCCTTCCCGCGCACAAGCCCTGCTACCTCAAGTCGATGGGCGCCTATCAGGGCAGCTTCCTTCGTGTCGGCGACGGTGACCGTCGCATGACGCAGTTCGAGATCCTCGCGCTGATGGCCTCCAAGGGGCAGCCCAAAGAGGACATCGAGCCGGTGCCCGGAACGTCGGTCGAGGACCTGGACGAACACCTGACCGGCATGTTCCTCTCCCATCTGCGTGATCGCCGGCCATATCGGTACGCGGAGATGCCGGAGCACGAGGTCCTCAAGCGCATGCGGGTCCTGGTCGAGGACGACAGCGGCCGGGAAGTGCTGTCACTGGGCGGGCTTCTCGCGCTCGGCGAGTATCCCCAGGAGCACTTCCCCCAGCTCATGATGAGCTTCGTCCACTACCCGGAGACCACGGGCGGATCACTGCGGACCGGTGAGCGGTTCCTGGACAACGTGGCTCTCGAAGGGCCGATCCCCGTCATCGTCCGGGACGCCATCCAGGCGCTCAAGCGCAACATGAGGCGCCGCGCCGTCATCCAGGGCGTCGGCCGAACGGACGTCTGGGAATATCCGGAGGTGGCTCTGCGGGAAGCCCTCGTCAACGCCCTGGTCCACCGTGACCTGACCGGCCACTCTCGGGGAACCCAGGTCCAGGTGTCGATGTACCCCGATCGTCTGGTCATTCAGAACCCGGGAGGCCTCTTCGGCGCGGTGACCGTCGACAACCTCCAGGACAACCCTCCGACCTCCGCGCGGAACTCTGTCCTGATGGACATCCTGCAGGACGTGTCTGTCCCCGGTACGGGGCAGAGCGTCTGCGAGAAGCGCGGATCAGGGATCCAGGAGATGCTGCAGGCCCTGCGCGCGGCTCACATGGGACCTCCGGACTTCGCCGACCGGCTGACCTCGTTCAGGGTCGTCTTCCCCAACCACACGCTGCTCGACGGGGACACGGTCGAGTGGATCAACGCTCTGGACGAGCGTGGTCTGACGGACAGCCAGTGCATCGGCTTGGCCCTGTTGAAGTCCGGGGAAGCGCTCACGAACCCGCGCTACCGGGCCGCGACAGGGGTGGACTCGCGTGTGGCGACGAGCGAGCTGCAGGACCTGGTGGCACGTGAGCTCGCGGTACAGGAGGGGGTGCGGCGGTCGTCGCGCTACATGCTTCACCCCGACCTCGATACCGATAAGAAGCCGACGTTCGCCCAGGCGGAACCCCGAGGGCAACGACGGAAGGACCGTACGGACGAGATCCTCCGTGCTTTGGGGGACGACACCTTGAGCCGTGCGCAGATCGAGGCGGGGACGGGTCTTCCCCAGAAGACGGTTCTGCGGTGGCTGAGCAGACTGAGGAAGAACGGTCTCGTGGAAAGCTTGGGGAAGAACCGCAACGAGATCCGCTACCGGCGGACCGGCCAACAGCGTCTGGGGGAGTGAGGAGTGAGGGCAGGCAACGGACACCGACATGGCGCTTCGCTGCCTGCCCTCACTGACTCACGTCACCGGGGGCCTGGTTACTTCTCTTCGAAACCGCTGCCCTCGAACTTCAGTTGGGTGGCGTTCTCCTGGACGGTACGGATCTGCTGTTCGTTGAACCCACCGTGGGTCGACGCCTCGATTTCGATGCGGACATGGAGCTCGACGTCGCCTGCGGCCTTGAGGTGTTCGAGGACTTCCTGCTGAATGACGGCGAAGTCATTGGCGGGACGTGCGGCGTTGAGCTCCTTGGTGCCCCAGAACCTGCGCTTGACCTCCGTGACCGGCTGAGCCTGCGCCTGGGATGCGCCAACCGAGTCGCCCGCGCCAGCGCCTGCCGTCGAGGAGGCGCTAGCCTCGGCACTTCCCTCACCGCTGGTCTCCGGAGCGGCCTGCTCGTTGGGCGACGCAGCAGCGTCCTGCGCGCGCTGGGCGGCGGCCTGCGCGGGCTGGACGAGGAGCGTGTCGTCGGTGACGAAGGTGGGCTCGGGCTTGTCACCCGGAATCCAGAGGCTGACGTATCGGCCGGTGGCTTCGTCGTACCCGTCGGCGAGGGCGAAGGCTTCCTGCTGCCAGAGGAGGATATCGGCGGCGTTCAGCACGGCCTGCTCGAGGACCTGACGGGTGGGCAGGCGCTTGAGGTACGGGTACTGCGTGTACCAGGACCAGAGGTCACCGAACCGCACGTGGCCCTTGTTCCAGGCGTTGACGAGAGCTGTGTCGAGGGCCATGCGAACGAGCGCGGCGCCCAGGACAGGGGTGATCGATCCCTTGGCTTTGAGAGCGGCGGTGACACGTTCGGCGAGGGAGCCTCCGTCCTTGGCGATACGAGTGAAGGCGAGCGTTGACCTCTGGCCAGGCTGTTCGGTCGGAACCAGGGTGGCGGTGAAGGCGGTGTCGACGCGGTCGTCGACGGCCGCGTCGAGCTGCTTGGCGCGGCCCACAGCCTGCTTGCGCTGCTGGGGGCTGAGCTCGAGTTCCTCGGCTTCGTCGGCGATGGATCTCCATGCTTTGTACTCCCGCACCATCCCTTCGAGCTCAGGGTAGATGTCGCGGTCGGCCGCCACGATGACCAGCATGTTGCGACGCTGCCGCTGCCCTTTGCCGGACTCCCGCAGAAGACGCTCGGCGAAGTCCGCGGCCGTGGACGCTTCCTTGCCCCAGGTGTACTTCGGGTGGAGGACGACGAGCTTCAGCACTTCGGTGTCGGGCACGTCCCCGGTGTCCAGGGTGGCGGCATGCACGCTGCTGAAGGCCGCCTTACCCGCCTTGCCCGAGGCCTTGAGCCGTTCAACGATCGTGGCATGGACGTCCGCTTCGCTGTAGCCGGCGGCTCGATCCGCCGCGACACGGGAGACCGAAGCCGCCAGGTCGTACCAGGAGCGGTCGCCGTCCTCATAGAAGTAGGTCGCGCGCTGCCCCAGCAGGGTACGGGCGTCCCCGATGTGGTTGATGACGTCTCCGGGGACCGCGGTGCCCAGACGGAGCCGTTGGATGTCCACGCCCTTGTGTGCGGAGCGCAGGGTCGGGACGGTCGCGACGAAGACCGAACGGGCGATGCGCCGGGTGAGGGCCCTCTGCCCGAAGGACGGACGGTCGCGGTCGATCTGGACGGGGGTGGAGCCCACACCGTCGACGTCCTTGTCGACCACGGGCTTCCAGTTGTCGTCGAGATACTTGGTGATCTCGCTGAAGACCTGGGTGTCGTCGAGGGGAACCGCCCCAGGGGTGATGAGCGGCGCGTCATCCTGGGCGATCCACAGCGCGTTGATGACCACGCTCATCAACCGCAGGACGCCTCGGGTCCGCTGGAACTTCGGCAGCGTCGACCAGTCCTCGTAGAGACGGCCGAAGAGTTCCGGGTGGATCGGATACGCGGCACGGATGCGCTGCTCGTACTCACCCGCCGTGGTCTCGCGGGGGAAGAAGCCCGTGTTCTCCTGGTAGTACTTCACGTACTGCTTGGCCACCGCGGCGATATCGGCCAGGACGGTGGCATCAGGCTCTTCGAACAGACGCCGCCGCACGATCTCGAAGGACTCGGCGCTGTTGGCCGGGCGCCAGTCGTCGGCGTTGCGCCCGATGATCTGCTGAAGGGCGTTGAGCGCGGTGTGTCCGTTGGGGCCGCCGACCTCCAACGCCGATCCGCCGCCGCCGTTGTCCAGCGAGTCGGAAGCGGGGATGGAGACGATGAGCATGACGCCCGGGGTGGACTTGGCCAGCTCGGTCAGATGCTGGGCGAAGGTGTGCTGGGTGTCGAAGGATCCTCCGGGAAGGTCGTTGCGCCCCAGCAGCTGGCGTGCGTAGGCCACCCATTCATCGATCAGGATGAGCACACTCTGGCCGCTCGCCACGGTCTCACGCACGATCGCGTCCAGTGCGTCACCTGGGTCGGTTCCCGACGCGTCGGCCCTGGCGATGCGGTCGAAGGCCTCGCGCCCACCGATCTGCCAGGCCAGCTCCCCCCCAAAGGGTGCGTACTTCGGTGCCGTCCTCCTTGACCACTCGTCTCCACGGCGAGCATCGGATCCGACAGACCCGCGTGCCGCATGCGCAGCGCCTCCGAGGCGAGGCGGAACTGACCCGGGTCAGCATCGAACGACCACCGTGACTTCGGGGCCTCAAGACTCAGCGTGGTGAGGTCTTCGGGAAACAGCATCCGGTCCGACAGATGCCCGGAATCGTCGCGGACCGTGACCTGCAGAGCATCACCGATCGGAGTGACGGCCACGACCGTCGCCATCCCCAGGGCCGGTCCCGTCAGTCGGACTCCTGGCTGGACCTCGTCGGCGTGCATGGGATCCCTCCTGACCGGCCACCGCAGAGGGAGAGCGGCGACAGAGAAGACAATCGGAATCCACTGTAGAGGTCAGGTGTGACCTTTCCGTTCGGCTCGGGAACCCCGCCTCGCGTGCGTGCCGGGTGCGTGCTGTCAGGACCGTAGTCACGTGTCGGCAGCCCATCGTCCTTCGTTCTTCATACGGGGGAGATCCCCCGTCCCTACACGGGATTCTGAACGAGGAGGCGGTCATGCGAGGCCATGTCTTCAGGCGCTGCTGGTGCCGGGACCCGAAGACGGGCAGGCCCTACCGCAAGGGCGGATGCCCCAGGCTCAGGGACCACCGGCACGGCGGCTACTGGTTCCGGATCGGCGCGACCGCCCGCCGACGGGCGGTCACGCCGCCAGGTGCAGCACGGTCCCTTTCCGACGCGGGGCCAGGCGGAGCGGCGGTTGGCGGTCACCCTCGCCGGGCAGGGCGTTGGGGGATACACCGTGGACACCACGCTCACCTTCGCCGACTACCTGAACGGCGAGTGGCTCCAGGGCAAGCCCGATCTGAAGGCGTCCACGAGGAGGTCGTACGAGGAGTCGCGGGACCTGTACCTGGTGCCGGCGTGGGGGCACCTCAAGCTGGCAGAGCTGGCCGGGAGCCACTTCAACCAGCTCATCGCCGAACTTGGGAGGATCAACCGTGACGAGGAGCGGCCCAGTGAGCTGCTGCGGCGCCTGATCGCGGCGCGGGCCTGCCGGGAGAGTACGGGGGAGGGGCACGCGCGCAGGCGGTCCAGCAGGCCGCTGTCGCCTTCGCGGGTCAGGACGGTCATGGCGCATGCGGGCAGTGCTTTGAACCGCGCGGTCGCGTGCGGGTACCTGGAGCGCAGCCCGGTGGACCATCTGCGTCTGCCGCGGGTGGTCAGGCAGCGTCCCCTGGTGTGGACCGACGAACGGGTGCGGGTGTGGAAGGAGACGGGCCGTAAGCCGTCCGCGGTCATGGTGTGGACCGCGCGGCAGGCGCGGGAGTTCCTCCGCTTCGCGGCCTCGGAGCAGCTCTTCGCGCTGTACCGGCTGGTGATGGTGGGCGGTCCCCGCAGGGGGGAGCTGCTGGGTTTGGCGTGGCCGGACGTGGATCTGGAGAACGCCTTCCTCCTGATCCGTGAGGCCTCGTGTGGCGAGGGTGGGACGGATGCCCCCAAGAGCGAGGCGGGGTATCGCTACATCGACCTGGACCCGGTGACCGTCGAGGCGCTGAAGGAGTGGCGTGACCGGCAGGCCCGGGAGCGTGTGGCGGCGGGAGCGGCGTGGGAGGAGCACGGCTTGGTCTTCACCACGGAGCTGGGGAGGCCGCTGCGGCCTGACAGTGTCACCTGGAAGACGGCCGATCTGGTGCGCAGGTCGGGTCTTCCGCCGGTGACGTTGCAGGGGCTCAGGCACGAGTCGGCCACGCTGGGCCGTGCGGCGGGTGTCAGTATCGAGGTGATCAGCAGGACGCTGGGGCACGCCAGGCCGAGCTTCACCAGTGACGTCTACGGGAGTGTGCTGCCGCCGATGGAGCATGCGGCGGCGGAGGCTACGGCGCGTTACCTCGACGGCGACGATGACGAGGAGCCTGTGTGCGGGCCGGAGGGGTCCGTGGGCGGGGCCGAGGGTGCCTGACGTGCGTGCCCTGTGCGTGCGGTGTCCCTGAAAAAGAAGACCTGGGGCCTTCCGTGATTCGGAAGACCCCAGGTCAGAGCGCGGAGGATCGGGGATTTGAACCCCGGAGAGCGTTGCCGCTCAACCGCATTAGCAGCCCGATAATTGAATACCAGGGCATGTTTTCCTGTGCCGCTGGATGCCGTTTCCCCTGGAAAATCAGCGTTCCGTGCACGGCCCCGGTTCGGCTCGTGGTGCCACATGCCGAACGGTTTGCAATTCCGGTGTGCCAGGGTGGCGGTCTCTTGATGGACGGCTGACCGCATTGATGCGGGCGACGCCTCCGTGGGCACTCAGAGTAGTCGACGTTGCGGTGCCGATCAAGTCTCTGGTAACGGAAGCTGCTCAGTGGGAGTGCCAACCGGGGCCGGTCCTGGCAGTAGGGGTTGAGCAGGTGGTTCACCCCTCGGGCAAGCCGCGAACGAACACGAACGGAACTGCTCGTATAGGTGTTGGGGACCATCTGGCTACGGATCGGACGCTCCCCCTCTGAAGTGCTGCTAGGGCGGTCAAGGGGCTCACGGGGCGGTACGCCTCTTGCGCCCCCCGGGGAATGGGAGGGAGTTTATATGTGAATGCGGCGTGAACTCGGGCAACGAAATTTCTTCGAATGAGGATTTCTGCTGGTTCTCGTGTCGGGCGCCACTGTGGTTCTCCGTGGTCCACGCGACTGATGGTCCGCTCCTGGATGTGGTCAGGCTTGTACACCCGAAACACGCGGGGAGAGGACTTGGACCATTCTGGTACGCCCTGGTCCAATGACGGCCCGCATGTCCACGGCTGATCTTTGGGTGATCTGGGTGTCACTTCACGAACAAGAACAGCGTTGTTCAGGACCAGAGGTCGGGCGACAGCAGTCTGGTCGTCTCGATCGGCGGGAGCCCGTCATCCAGTTCGCGCAGCCACCGGTAGAGCTGGCGCATGTCCGCCTTACCCGCGACGTACTGCTTCTGTGCCGCGCGCTCCAGGATGGTCAGCGTGCTGGCCAGGGTGATCGACCCCACCGGATGCCCGCTGCGACGGAGCCGTTCGAGGCGGTTGATCTCCGAGGCGGCGGTCCGTGCTCCCTGCCCGTCGTCGATGAGCACGATCACCTCTTGGCCCGCTTCGGCGGCGACGACCGCGTGCGCGATGACCATCGTCTCGCCCAGGTCCTTGGGGCGCTTGAGCCGTTCGGCCATGGGTTGGTGGGTGATGCGCTGAACGACGGCCGCGAGTTCGGGGGTCTGGTCGTCGGACAGGATCTGCATCCAGTTGGGGGTCAGCTTGCGCCAGATACGCGCGGCGGCACGGAAGCGCTCATCCTGTCGGGATTTGTCGAAGACCTCGCTCTGCACGGTCTCGGGGGCACTCAGCTTTCCCAGGACACGGATGAGGAGACGTTCCTGGTTGATGGAGAGGAAGTTCAGGCCGGGACCGGCGTCGATGATCGGCCGGTGGCTCATCCGTTCCCTCGCGTTGTCACGTCAGGGGATTCCGTGTCGTGATCGGGCCCGTCGAGGGCCGTGTCCAAAGCCGTGAGGTCCACGTCCGCGTCTGGCAGTTCGGTGGGGTCGGCCCACGCCAACGGTCGTTCGGCCGGCACCACACCCGCTTCCCGCAGTTCCGCTTCGGCCTCCTGGCGGGTGATGCCGCGGAGGGTGGCGATGGCCTGCACGGACAGCACCCCTTCCGCGTAGGCGCTGATGGCTCGGGCGAGGAGCCGTTGCGGCGCTCTGCGTTGATCGGATTCGTCCTGCAAGGCGCGGTACTGGTCGCTCCAGCCGAACCGGGTGGCCAACCGCGGAGCGGTGAGTGCCACCCATTCCTGTTTGGTGGCGGCGTCGATGTATCCCGCCTGGCCCAGCGCGATCGCGGCGATCGCCGGTGAGACCAGGAAGCGCTGCACGACGTCGGAGAGCGCGGACTGGGTCAGCGGCCCTCGCCGCTCGTCGAGGAACCCGTGCAGACCCTCGGCCGGGATGAGCAGGTGCCGGGCGAAGGCGTCGGCTCGGATCTCCTCCGGGGACCGGTCGCTCCAGGTGCCCGCAGCACCGCCTGCCACGTCACCGAACAGGACGTGGCCGAGTTCGTGGGCGAGCGTGCTGCGCTGGCGCATCGGACGGCGGGTGCGCGCGACGCCGATGAACACGGCGCCGCGCTGCGGGTCCCGCATGGTCAGGCCGTGTTCGTTCCGGTCGGCGTCGAGCACGGCCACGTCGATCCCGGTGGCCTGCTCGATGGTCGCCACGAGGTCGCCCAGGGGCTGTACGCCCAGGTGCTGCTTTTCGCGGAAACGTTCGGCGGCGGAGCGGCCTTCGGCTTCAGCGCTCACCGTTCTCCGGCCCCGTCTCGGATTGTGGCGGGGATGGCCTGGTCGTCCAGGTAGGCGTCCAGTTCCAGGAAGTCCAGCAGCGTCTGGCGCATGCCGCCCATGTCCGAGCCGTTGGTGGCCCGGGCCGCGCACTGTACGCGCTCGGACACCGCGCCGGTTCCGGTGAGTTGGGCGAGTGTGTGCCCGGTCTCCCACGCGATCGCCACGAGCTCCGGCATCTTCGCCACCCGGTCCCCGGAGATGATCCGCGACAGGGTGGACTGCGAGATACCTGTGGTGTCAGCGAGGGCGCGCTGGCTCAGACCCGCCGCGGCGCGGGCGCGCTCGATCCGCGCTCCGACGTCCGCCATGGCCATCGTCACCACCCCACCAGGCTGAATCAGTGTTCGTCAATGTGATTCAAGTATAGCCGTACGCCCTGTACAGCGCCAGCGCCCGAAAGCCGGAACCTCCACGGCCCCAGGGCCGTTTCATTCTTGGCAAGCTGTGCTGTTCGTGCTGTTCACGGCGGCCCGATCACGTCCAGCGGGCGGGTGAGCGCCTCATACGACACCCACCGGCGTGCCCTGACCCATCCGGCCCAAGGACACCCGGGCATAGCTGCAACGCCGCCAGGTTGTCGAGTGCATGCCCGCAGCGGACCTTGCAGGTATCCTCGCCCAACGAGACGTCTGTCTCGTGCTGAGCTCTTCAGATTCTCAGGCCACGGTGCTCGGTGGTCTGTTCTCGGATCTCTGCGTGTCGACCGGTCGATCGCGGAGCGCCGACATCGCCGGTGTCGGTTCTGGCGGGACGCCTACTGGCGGCTGATGGGCGGTGGGGGGCGGTGCGTGCTGTGTGCGTGCCCTTCGCGCCCTTGACCCGGGTGCGGTGCGCGATTTCGGGGGTCCACCTGTCACGCGGCAGGGAGCCGTCGTCCTTGTTTCTTCTCAGGGGAGAGGACGGTCCTCTCGCCCCACACGGGATTCTGAACGAGGAGGCGGTTATGCGAGGCCATGTCTTCAGGCGCTGCTGGTGCCGGAACCCGCAGACGGGCAGGCCTGGCTATGTCGGTGTCTGACGAGAGCACCTATCGATGAGTTCCAACAGCGGTGGCGCCTTC
>NZ_JBHMIV010000015.1:0-120619 GCF_048060475.1 Nocardiopsis sp. LOL_012
CCGGGACGACCGGCGCGGAGGCCGTAGGGACGACCGCCGCTCCTCCGCCCGGGACGACCGGGACCGTGGCCGCGACGACCGGCGCTCCCGCCCGGCCGAGCGGCGCGGACCGGCTCAGGAGCGCCGGGGCCCGGCGCAGGGCATCCGCAGTGAGTCCCAGCTGTCGAAGGCGGCGCGCGAGCGGCTCAACGCCCTGCGCGCCGACTACGACCCCCGGGACGAGGACCGCCACACCGGCGAGGACCGCGACTCCTACACCGACGTGCCCGGCGGGATCCGCCTCCAGAAGGCCCTGGCCGCGGCCGGAGTCGCCAGTCGGCGCGCCAGCGAGGAGATGATCGCCGCCGGACGGGTGAGCGTGGACGGGCAGACCGTGCGCCGCTTCGGCGCTCGGGTGGACCCGGAGACCTCCGAGATCCGTGTCGACGGCATGCGCGTGGTCACGGCCCCCGACAAGCTGTACTTCGCGCTCAACAAGCCGCGCGGGGTCGTCAGCACCATGTGGGACCCCGAGGGCCGCCCGACCCTGGCCGACTACACCGGCCAGACCGAGGAGCGCATCTTCCACGTGGGCAGGCTGGACACCGAGACCGAGGGCCTCATCCTGCTGACCAACGACGGCGACCTGGCCAACCGGCTCACCCACCCGCGCTACAAGGTCGTCAAGACCTACGTCGCCAAGGTGCCGGGACCGGTGCCCCACGGCGTGGCGCGCGAGATCCGCAAGGGCGTCGAGCTGGACGACGGCCCGGTCGAGGTCGACTCCTTCCGAGTCGTCGACAACGACGCTCCCAAGGCGATGGTGGAGATCCGCCTGCACGAGGGGCGCAAGCACATCGTGCGCCGCCTGATGGAGGCCGTCGGCCACCCCGTCTCCGATCTTGCGCGAACCCAGGTCGGGCCGATCGACCTGAATGCCCTCAAACTGGGCACGATGCGGACGCTGACCTCGCGTGAGGTCAGCGAGCTCTACGAGGCCGCCGGGCTCTGACCGGCGCGTCCTGTGGATACAGTTGACGGCGGTCTCCGGCCTCCGCCCACGCGGCGGGCCGGGGCCGCCGTCCCCTCTTTCCCGGGACGGCGCGGATCGACGACGAGACGGGAACCAACGTGACGGTACGGGCCATCCGCGGTGCGGTGCAGGTCGACGCGGACGAACGCGAGCAGGTGCTGGAGGCCACGGCGGAATTGGTCTCCGAGGTGATGCGGCGCAACGGGCTGGAGCCCGACGACGTCATCAGCGTCCTGTTCACCTCCACCCCGGATCTGACATGCGAGTTCCCCGCGCTGGCCGCGCGCCGGATCGGGTTCGCCGACGTCCCTCTGATGTGCGCCACCGAGATCGCCGTTCCGCACGCCCTGCCCCGCGTGGTCAGGCTCATGGCCCACGTGGAGACCGGCCTGTCGCGTGCGGAGGTTCAGCACGTGTACCTGCGGGGCGCCCAGGCCCTGCGCCTGGACATCGCGCAGTAGGGGCGGCGGGCGTACGCTGAGATAGTCGTGGGACACAAGGGGACAGGGAGAACCGTGGGCGAGGGCGTGGACAGGGACAGGGCCTCGGTGCGGGGGCCGGCGGTGCGCCGTGTCACCGTGATCGGTACCGGGCTCATCGGAACCTCCATCGCCTTGGCCCTGCGCGCCCGCGACGTGGACGTCGCCCTGTCCGACCCCGACGCCGACTCCCTGCGCCTCGCCTGTGACCTGGGCGCCGGTCGGCCCCTGCCGGAGGAAGGCGAGGGCCGGCCCGCCGACGTCGCGGTGGTCGCCGCTCCCCCCGCCGCCATCCCCGGGGTCCTGCGCCGGGCCCAGGACCGCGGCCTGGCACACGTGTACACCGATGCCGCCAGCGTCAAGGCCAGCGTGCTCGCCGAGGCCGAACGGCTGGGCTGCGACACGGCCACCTTCGTCCCGGGACACCCCATGGCGGGCCGGGAGAAGCACGGCCCCGGGGCGGCCCGCGCCGACCTGTTCCTGGGGCGTTCCTGGGCGCTGTGCCCCACCGGCAAGGCCGACACCGAGACGGTCGCGGCCGTCGCCGAACTCGCCCGGATGTGCGGGGCGACGCCGCGCGTCGTGGACGCGGCGGCCCATGACCGCGCCGTCGCGCTGATCTCCCACGCGCCGCACGTCGCCGCCTCGGCCGTGGCCGCCCGCCTGGTCGACGGGGACGACACCGCCCTCGCCCTGGCGGGCCAGGGCGTGCGCGACGTCACCCGGGTGGCCGCGGGGGATCCGGCCATGTGGATGGAGATCCTCACGCACAACGCCGCGCCGGTCGCCGAGGTCCTCGCCGCGATCTCCGACGACCTGGCGGCCACCGCGCGGGCCCTGGGTTCGCTGGACCGGGGCGGGATCGCCGCCCTCGCCTCGGCTCCGGTGCGCGACCTGCTGGTCCGGGGGCGGAACGGCCAGGGACGCCTGCCGGGCAAGCACGGCGTGGTGCGGCGCCCCGACTACACCGTCGTGCCCGTGGTGATCCCGGACGAGCCGGGCGCCCTGGGCCGCCTGTTCGCCTCGGCCGCCGACGCCGGGGTCAACATCGAGGACGTGCGGATCGAGCACACGCCGGGACTGCCCCTGGGCATCGCCCAGTTGTCCGTGCTGCCCTCGGCCGTGGAGACGCTCTCCGAGGCGCTGGCGGGGCAGGGCTGGTCGGTGCACCACCCCGAGGGGTGATCGGCGGGGCCGAGCACATCGGCGCCCGGGTACCCTGGTTCGTTGGTGGAAGCGAACAGTCGGGGGTCCAAGGCAGTGAGTGCGCAGGGTGGCACCGAGGGCGTCGTCATCGCGATCGACGGACCCTCTGGGTCGGGCAAGTCCAGCACGGCCAAGGGTGTGGCCAAGGCGCGTGAGCTGCGCTACCTCGACACCGGAGCCATGTACCGGGCGCTGACCTGGTGGATGCTGGAGCACGGGGTGGACACCGGCGACGCCGCCGCCGTGGCGGCCGCGGTCGACCGCCCGGTGATCGAGATGGGCACCGACCCGTCGGCGCCCGCCGTGGCCGTGGACGGCCGCGACGTGGCCGCCGCGATCCGCGGCCAGGAGGTCACCACCCACGTCTCGGCCGTGTCCGCGGTCCCCGAGGTGCGTGAGCTGCTGGTGGATGTGCAGCGGCGGATCATCGCCGACGCGCGGGCGCACAGCGCCGGTATCGTCGTGGAGGGCCGCGACATCACCACGGTGGTCGCCCCGGACGCGCCGGTCAAGCTGTACATGACCGCCAGCGCCGAGGCGCGGGCACAGCGGCGCAGCAAGGAGGTCCGCGTCAGCGACGTCGCCGCCACCCAAGCCGACCTGGCACGGCGGGACAAGCTGGACTCCAGCCGGGTGCACTCGCCCCTGACACGCACCGACGAGGCCACCGAACTCGACACCACGGGGCTCACCCTGGACGAGGTCGTGGCCCTGGTGGTCAAGCTGGCCGACGAGACGCGCGGCCAGTAGCCCCGGCGGCTCGGCCGCCGGGCGGACAGCGGTCGCGGGCGGTGCCCGCGGCCCCGAGGGTGCCGACGGCACCGGAACCGCCCCGGGCCGACACCGGCTAAGGGGGCGGACCGACACATCCCCACGGCACGCATCCTGGGCGCGTGGGGGCCTAGTACCGGGAGTGTGAGCACATGAGCGAATTCGACGTTTCCGACGTCGGCTACGAGGACACCGGGGGCGGGGCTTCCGGGCCCCTGCCCGTGGTGGCCGTGGTCGGCCGCCCCAACGTGGGCAAGTCCAGCCTCGTCAACCGTATTCTCGGCCGCCGTGAGGCCGTGGTGGAGGACGTGCCGGGCGTGACCCGCGACCGCGTCGCCTACGACGCCGAGTGGCAGGGCGACAAGTTCACCCTGGTCGACACCGGCGGCTGGGAGACGAGTGTGAGCGGCCTGGCCGCCATGGTCGCCCGGCAGGCGGAGTACGCGGCGCAGACCGCCGACGTCATCCTGTTCGTGGTGGACGCGACAGTGGGCATCGCCGACGCCGACGCGGCCGTCACCCGGGTCCTGCGCGGCACCAGGCGGCCGGTGGTGCTGGCGGCCAACAAGGTCGACGGCGAGATGCAGGAGGCCGACGCGCTGGCCCTGTGGAACCTGGGGATGGGTGAGCCCTACCCCATCAGCGCCCTGCACGGGCGCGGCACCGGCGACCTGCTGGACGCCGTCGTGGCGGCCTTCCCCGACCGCTCCGAGGGCGACGCCGGAGGGGACGAGGAGGGCGGCCCGCGTCGGATCGCTCTGCTGGGTCGGCCCAACGTGGGCAAGTCCAGCCTGCTCAACCGCCTGGCCGACGAGGACAGGGTGGTCGTGGACTCGGTGGCGGGCACCACGCGCGACGCGGTCGACGAGCTCATCGAGCTCGGCGGGCAGACCTGGAAGTTCATCGACACGGCCGGTATCCGCCGCCGGTACCGCGCGCTCCAGGGGGCCGACTACTACGCGACCATGCGCACCGGCACCGCGCTGGAGCGGGCCGAGGTGGCGGTGGTCCTGGTGGATGTCAGTGAGCCGCTCGCCGAGCAGGACATCCGGGTCGTGGAACAGGTCGTGGAGGCCGGGCGCGGCCTGGTGCTGGCCTTCAACAAGTGGGACGTGCTCGACGACGAGCGCCGGATCTACCTGGAGAAGGAGATCGACCGCCAGTTGTCCCGGGTCTCCTGGGCGCCGCGGGTGAACATCTCCGCCAAGACCGGGCGCCACGTGGAGCGGCTCGTCCCGGCGATCGAGACCGCGCTGGGCGGCTGGGAGCAGCGCATCCCGACGGGGCAGCTCAACAACTGGCTCAAGGAGCTGGTGGCGGCCACACCGCCGCCGGTGCGCGGCGGCAAGCAGCCCAAGATCCTGTTCGCCACCCAGGCCGGTGCGCGCCCGCCGCACTTCATCCTGTTCACCACCGGGTTCCTGGAGGAGAACTACCGCCGCTTCATCGAGCGGCGCCTGCGGGAGGACTTCGGCTTCCAGGGGTCGCCGGTGCACATCAGTATGCGCATCCGTGAGAAGAGGAACGGCGCGCCGGGCCGTGCCTCCAAGGGCAGTCAGCGCCCGGACCGCAAGCCGCGCGCCCGCCGCTGACCCCGGTTCCCGGGCCGCCCTTGAGGGCGGCCCGGGCCGCGGGGTGCGAGAATCGGGGCGAGCGGGGAGGAGAGCCGTGCGCAGGGTGCTGGTCAGTTCGTGCCTGGTGGGGCGCAGGGTCCGCTATGACGGCCGCGCCAAGACCGTCTCCGACGACGTCCTCCGGGTGTGGCGGGAGGAGGGGCGCCTCGTCCCGCACTGCCCGGAGGTCGCCGGGGGGCTGCCCGTGCCGCGCCCGCCCGCCGAGATCGAACCCGGCGCGCGCGCCGGGGACGTCCTCGCGGGTCGCGCACGGATCCTGACCCCCGACGGGGACGACGTCACCGCCTGCTTCGTCGCCGGGGCCCGCTCCGCCCTGGCCACCGCGCGCGAACGCGGTGTGGCGGTGGCGCTGCTCAAGCAGGGCAGTCCCTCGTGCGGCTCCCGCGAGGTCTACGACGGCACCTTCACCGGCGCCAAGGTCCCGGGGGAGGGGGTTACCGCGCACCTGCTGGCCGGGCACGGGATCGCGGTGTTCGCTGAGGACGAGATCGACCTCGCCGACCGGTACCTGCGCGGCCTGGAGGGCGGCTGAGGGCCGCGTGCGGACCGCTGCCGTGGTGCGAGCGGCCCGGGAAGTGCGGTAGGGTTTCACCCGTTGACGGAGCGCCGGGCGTGCCGCAGCACGGGACGTAGCGCAGTTTGGCAGCGCACTTGACTGGGGGTCAAGGGGTCGTGGGTTCAAATCCCGCCGTCCCGACAGAGGAACCGGGTCCGTAGGGGTCCTGCCATCGGCAGGGCCCCTACGCCGTTCCGGGGGCGTGCCGCCCGCGCGGGACGCGGCCCCTAACCGTGCCCCTCCTGGTCGCCGGCCAGTTCGGCGGCGGCCTCGGCGAAGACGCCGAGCATCCACTCGTGTTCGGGGTCGCGGGTGTGGACGGGGTGCCACCACAGGGCGTTCAGTACGGGAGTGGCGTCGAAGGGCGGCTCCAGGACGCGGATGCCGCCGATGCGGCGGATCACCGGCGCCAGCCCGGCCTGGACGATCGCGAGGCGGTCGGTGCCCAGGACGAAGTACGGGAGCGTCAGGAAGCTCTCGACGACGGCCTCCACACGCGGTTCGACGCCCAGTTCCCGCATCTGGCGTCCGGCCGAGGTGAAGGCCGACCGCGACTGGTAGCTGAGCACCCAGGGCAGCTCGGCGACGTCGTCCATCGTGACGCTCTCGCCCACGGCCGTGTTGTTCTCGTCGGCCAGGACGACCCACCGGTCCCGCCACAGGTCCGCGAACGGGAGGTCGGTGAGGAACCCGTGGGGGAGGACCATGGCGTCGGCCGAGCGCAGCCGGTTCTCGGCGTCCTCGACGACCGCGGGGGTGTGCAGTTGGAAGCGGAACCGCACCCCGGGGGCCTTGGTGCGCGCCAGGCGGCTGACCCGGTGGGCGATGGTGGCGAAGGCGTGGTCGGAGCCGTAGACGAGGAACTCGCGTGTCGACTGCCGGGGGTCCCACAGGGCCTGGCTCTCGAACACGCGGCGGGTGGCGTCCAGCGCGGTGGCCGTGCGCTCGATGAGGCGCAGGGCGAGCGGAGTGAGTTCGTAGGAGTTGCCGCGCCGGGTCAGGATCGGGTCGTCGAAGTGCTTGCGCAGGCGTGCGAGCGAGGCGCTGAGCGCGGGTTGGCTCAGGTGGAGCCGTTCGGCTGCGCGGGTGACGCTGCGTTCCCTCAGTAGGGCGTCCAGCGCGACGAGCAGGTTGAGGTCCAGGCGCGAGAGCGGTGGGTCGTCGGGCAACGCGGAGTGATCCTTGCTGGTGGAAGGCGTGCTTGGGTGAATCTATCACTTGGGATGATGGCCTGGGTCACGCCATCCGTGTCACTGATGCTCCAGGGGCGTAGCAGCGACCTTGATAAAGGGCATCAGTATGTTTAATGGGTGAAATAGCCCATTGAGCTGTATATCACCGTACTCTCGGGGCCGTCACACCCGAACCGGCCGCCCGCCGCGATGCCTCGCGGCGGGCGGCCGGTGTTCTCGTGGAGGGATCCCCTTGCTCGAAAGAGACCTCATCCAGTCAGTCGGCTTCCGCAACGTCGTCTCGGACGGCGAGGCCACCGGGTACCGGTTCCGGGTACGCATTCCTTCCTACCGGGGCATGAGCGCCTCGCTCATCGACGGCATCAGCGTCGCGGTCGACGGCGCCGAGCCCGTGCCCGCCCACGTACCGACCTGGACCCTGGGCGGGCGGACCTACACGCTCGAACAACTGTGGGCCTCCGAGGGCGTGCGCTGGCCGCTGGAGGAAGCGGCGGTGGTCACCGTGCCCTGCCCCGGCGGCTTGGCCCCGGGCACCCACGAACTCGCGGTCGAGATCCGGCTGCGCATGTCCTACATCCCCCTCGAACACCAGCCCACGGTCGTGCGCTCGGCCAAGCGCCTGACCCTGTCCCCCGAGACCTCCGGCGACGGGCGCTTCCGGTACGGCGTCTCGCTGTACAGCCACATGCACGACTACGGCACGGTACTGGATTTGGACGCGGCCCTGGCCTCGATCGCCGACGTCGGTGCGACCGGCGTCGAGATCCTCGGCGAGGGGCACGTCCCCGGCTACCCCGAGCCGTCGGCCGAGTGGATCGACGCCTGGTTCGCCGGGATCGAGCGCCACGGCCTCGAACCGACCAACTACGGCTCCTGGATCGACACGCGTCTGCGTCCGGGGCGGTCCATGACCGTCGAGGAGGGGGCGGTCCTCCTGGGGCGCGATCTGCGGCTGGCGGCGCGGCTCGGGTTCGGCTTCGTCCGGCCCAAGATCGGCGTGGTCTCCTCCGACCTCGTCCCGGACCCGATCTGGGAGGGCGTCGTCGAGCGCTGCCTGGAGACGGCCCAGGACCTGGGCATCGTCATCTGCCCGGAGATCCACGCCCCGACCCCCATCCGGCACCGGGTGGTGGAGGACTACGTGGCCTTCATCGAGCGCACCGGTACCGAGCACTTCGGCTTGCTGATCGACACCGGGATCTTCCAGGACCGGCCGATCCCCCTGCGCGAGGGGGAGACCAGGGAGAGCCGTCCGGCCTTCCTGGACGGCATCGCCACCGACCCGGCCGACCTGGCCCTGGTCGCCGAGCACGTGGTCTTCGTGCAGGCGAAGTTCCACGACATCGACGAGGACCTAACGGACCGGAACATCCCCTGGGAGCCGGTCCTGCGCGCGCTCGCCGACATCGGCTACAGCGGCTACCTGTCCAGCGCGTACGAGGGCGATCGCTCGCCCTGGCGGTCGATCGAGCAGGTGCGCCGCCATCACGCGCTGCTGCGCCGCCTGGAGTCGGAACTGTAGCCGGAACGCTACTTATGTCTTACATAGACATAACTTATGTGCTTTTATGACATATCTCTGTGATACTGACCATACTTCCCGCGCCGGATCCCCCGGAGAGGCGCGAACGACCACGTCAGAGAGGTCCGATATGACACAGCACGGACGGTTCCTCCCCTACCACGGCCGGGTCCTCGCCCTCCCGGCGGTCGGGGCTCTGCTGCTCACCGCCGCCTGCTCCGGCGGCGGTGACGGCGGCGGCGACACGGAGAACGGTTTCTCGCTCACCTACGCCACCTCCAACAACCTCGACTCCCCCTACGAGCTCCTCGCCGAGGCCTACATGGAGGAGAACCCCGACGTCACCATCGAGCTGGCCCCCCAGCCCAACGACCGCTACGGCGAGACGCTGCGCACCCAGCTCCAGGCGGGCAACGCCCCCGACATCGTCCAGACCTCCCCGGGCAGCGGGCAGTCCCGGGGCATCCTGCCCCTGGCCGAGGCCGGGTTCCTCGAACCGCTCGACGGCGTCGCCGCCGACCTGGTCGCCTCCGGCAGCGAGGCCCTCTTCTACTACGAGGACGTCCTCTACGGCCAGCCCGTCGACCTCACGGTCACCGGCTTCGTCTACAACGCCACCGCAGCCGACGCGCTGGAGGTCGGCACGTTCCCCGAGCAGACCTCGGACCTGCTCGACCTGTGCGGGACGCTCACCGACGACGGCGCCTCCGTCATCGCCCTGGCCGGCGCCGCGCCGCCCAACACCGGCATGACCGCCATGTCCGTCGCCGCCACGCGCGTCTACGCCGACGCCCCGGACTGGAACCAGCAGCGCGCCGACGGCGAGGTCACCTTCGCCGACAGCGCCGGCTGGAAGGACGCACTGGAGACCGTCGTAGAACTGAACGACTCGGGCTGCTTCCAGCCCGGTGCCGAGGGCGGCGGCTTCGACGCCATCACCAACGGCCTGGTCCAGGGCACCTCCCTCGGGGCGTTCGTCCCCGGAGGCACGGCCTCCGAACTCCAGAGCGCCGCACCCGACCAGGAGTTCGTCATCGAGGCGTTCCCGCCCGCCGACGGCGGCGACCCGTTCGTTCTCGCCAGCTCCAACTACTCGCTCTCGCTCAACGCCTCCTCCGAGCGCAAGCAGGCGGCCCAGGACTTCCTCGACTGGGCGGCCGAGCCCGAGCAGGCGCAGCTCTTCGCCGACCTCTCCGGTGTCCTGCCCGTCACCGGCGTGGACGGCCTCGACCTGTCCGGCACGGCCTACGAGCCCGTCGCCGACCTGGTCCAGAGCGGGTCCTACACGGCCCTGCCCAACGCCTCCTGGCCCAACCAGTCCGTCTACGACGAGCTCTCGACGGGCGTCCAGGGCCTGCTCACGGGTCAGAACACGGTCGACGACGTGCTGGCCGCGATGGACGACGCCTGGGAGAAGTGACCGGCCCGGTCCGGACACAGGTGCACCGATGTCGGAGGAATCCATGACAGTGACGACGCAGAGACCGAGCGCGGCCGAGCAGCGGCGCGCTCGACGCCCCCGGCCCTCGGGGGGACGCTCCGCCCCGCCGCGGGGCCGCTCCCTGATCGGCTACGGGCGCGGGTGGTGGATCCTGCCCGGGGTACTCCTGGTGCTGGGAATCCACTACGGGGCGACCTCCGTCGGCGGGTTCTTCGCGTTCACCGACTGGTCGGGGATCGGGTCCTTCGAGTGGATCGGCCTGGAGAACTTCCGGGAGATCTTCCAGGACCCGCAGAAGCTCAGGGCGCTGGGCAACACCCTGTTCCTGGCCTTCGGCTCGGTGCTCCTCACCAACGTCTTCGGGCTCGCGCTCGCCCTCGCGCTCAACCGGGGGCTGCGCACCCGGTACACGCTGCGGGTCCTGTTCTTCATGCCGGTCGTGCTGAGCCCACTCGCGGTCGCCTACGTGTGGAAGTTCGTCTTCGACTACAACGGGCCGCTCAACCAGGCGCTCGCGGCGGTCGGCCTGGAGGAGATGCAGCGGGCGTGGCTGGCCGACCCCCAACTGGCCATCTGGGCTGTGCTCGGGGTGATCGTGTGGCAGCAGACGGGGATCGCCATGGTGATCTACCTGGCTGGACTGGCCTCGGTCCCCGTCGAGATCGAGGAGGCCGCGGCCATCGACGGCGCCTCGCACTGGCAGCGCTTCCTCGCCGTGACGGTCCCCTCGATCCGGCCCGCGATCGCCATCGCCACCACCCTCGGACTGGTGAACGGGCTGCGCATCTTCGACCAGATCATGGCCCTCACCGCGGGCGGGCCGGCCGGGGCCACGGAGAACCTCGCGACGGAGGTCTACAAGGAGGCCTTCTCCCTGGGTCAGTTCGGCTACGGCGCCGCGCTCGCCCTGCTGCTGACGGCCGTCATCCTCGCCAGCGCGCTGCTCCAGCAGTACGTGACGCGCGACCGCTCGAAGGAGAGCTGACATGTTCCGCTACACCAAGGCGACCGCACTGCGGGAAGTGCTCACCTGGATCGTGGCCCTCGTCTTCCTGCTCCCCTTCTACTTCCTGGTCACGACCGCGCTCAAGTCTGACCAGGAGGTGTTCAGCACCGACCCGATCGCGCTCCCCTCGTCGCCGGACCTGAGCAGCTTCGTCGAGGTGCTCGGCCAGCAGGGGCAGTCCAACGTCCTGCTCGGCCTGCTCAACAGTGTCATCCTGACCGGCGGCAGCATCCTGGGGATGGTACTGCTGGGCTCGGTCACCGGGTACGTGATCGCCCGCCGCACGAGCCGGTGGAGCCGCGGTGCCTACCTGCTGTTCCTCGTCGCGATCGTGCTCCCCACACAGTTGGGCACCGTCCCGCTCTACATCGGAGCCCGGGCACTGGGGCTGACGGGCTCGCTCTGGGGCATGATCGTGCTCTACACCGGCATGCTCCTGCCGCTGGCGATCTTCCTCTACTCGGGGTTCTTCCGGGGGCTGGGCACGGAGTACGAGGAGGCGGCCACCATCGACGGGGCCTCGCGCGCGCAGATCTTCTTCCGCGTGGTGTTCCCCCTGATGGCGCCCGCCACGGGCACCGTCGCCATCCTCACCGGGCTGATCGTCTGGAACGACTTCTTCTCGGCGCTGATCTTCCTCGGCGGCTCCGAGACCCAGACACTGCCCGTGGCGATGTACTACTACGTCGGTTCGCTCGTCTCGCAGTGGAACCAGATCTTCGCCGTGGTCATCATCTCGATGATCCCCATCCTCGGCTTCTACCTCGTGGCGCAGAAGCGGTTCATGCAGGGCTTCTCCGGCGGTCTCAAGGGCTGACCGCCGTCGGTACCGCGTCGGCCGCGCCGCCCGCGCGCCGCTGCCGTGCGCGCGGGCGGGGACCGCCCACGCCGCCGCACCATCCGCCACCGCGCACCGCGCGGTGCCTCAAGCAAGGACGGACGATGTACACGCTCGCACCCAATATCGAGCTGCTCTTCACCGAAGCGGGCGACGACTACGCCGACCGCGTGCGCGCCGCCGCGGCCGCCGGGTTCACGGCCGTGGAGATGTGGGGCCCCACCGGCAAGGACGCGCCGGCGCGCCCCAAGGACGTGCCGGCCCTCAAAGCGGCCCTGGAGGAGACCGGTGTCGTGCTGACCGCCCAACTGGCCGAGCCGCGGACGCAGTTCATGATCCCCCCGCGCGACCACGCGCCATTCTTCGCCGGTTTGGAGGAGGGTGTGGGGATCGCCCGGGAGCTGGGCTGCCCGCGGATCGTGGTGGGCAGCGGAACCGGGTTCGGCGGCCGCAAGCGCCAGGACCAGCTCGACGAGCTCGTCGAGATCTTCGGCCGGGCCGTGGAGCGCGTGGCCGGGGCGGGCGTCACGCTCGTCCTGGAGGCGGTCAACACGCGGGTGGACCACCCCGGCGCGCTCCTGGACCGCACCGCCGACGCCGCCTACGTCGCCCGCGGGGTCGGCTCCCCCGACTTCGGGATCCTCTACGACCTCTACCACTCGGTCACCGAGGGAGAGGACGTGGCCGCCGAACTCGGCGCGGCCGGCGACCTCATCCGCTATGTCCAGATCGCCGACGCACCGGGACGCGGGGAGCCCGGCAGCGGGGGGATCGACTGGGCCGAGCGACTCGGGCGGCTCCGGGCGACCGGCTATGACGGGCCGATCGGCCTGGAGTACTACCCGACCACGGACTCGGCCGCGTCGGTCCGTGCCATCACCGCCGTCGCGGCGGCGGTCCGAGGGGAGGAGCACAGGTGAGCGGACGTTTTCCCGACCGCGTCGACGCCGTCATCGTCGGCAGCGGGCCTACCGGTGCGGCGTACGCGCGCGTTCTCAGCGAGGAGGCCCCCGGGCTGCGGGTCGCCCTCCTCGAAGCGGGGCCCACGGTCTCCGACCCGCCGGGCTCCCACGTCAAGAACATCGCCGACCCCTCCGAGCGCGCCCGTTCCCAGCGCCGTTCGGAGGGGCCGCTGCCCGGGGGCGAGACGGTCGACGACCCGGGCCAGGTGCGTGCCGGGATGCGCAGGGCCCGCCCCGGGACATGGCTTCTGCCGGGGGGAGCGCGGGTGGAGGGCGAGGACGGGCTGCCCGTGGCCGCACTGTCCAGCAACGTCGGCGGTATGGGCGCGCACTGGACGGGGGCGTGCCCCCGGCCGGGGGAGGGTGAGCGGATCGGCGCCGTCGACGGGTTCGACGGGCTGCTGGCCGAGGCCGAGCGGCTGCTCGGGGTCACTACGGACGCCTTCGCGGGCGCCCCGTTCTCCGACGAGGTGCGGCGCTGTCTGTCCGGGGCGTTCGACGCCGGGCGGAGCCCGGACCGGCGGGTGGGCCCCATGCCGCTGGCGGTCCGCCGCCGCGGTGACGGATCGCTGGTCTGGTCGGGCGCCGACGCCGTCCTCGGCAACGCCCTGCGGAGGGGTGTCCGCCTGTTCGACGAGGCCCTCGTGCGGCGCGTCGTGACGGAGGGGACGCGGACGGCGGGTGTGGAGGTGGAGGACCGCCGGGACGGGAGCCTCCACCGGATCGCGGCCCCCGCGGTCGTGGTGGCCGCCGACAGCCTGCGTACCCCGCAGTTGCTGTGGGCCTCGGGCGTGCGCCCGCGTGCCCTGGGCCGCTACCTCAACGACCAGGCCCAGGTGGTCTTCGCCGCTCGGCTGAGGGGTGCGGCCGAGCATCCCGACGCCGCCCGGGCCGGGGCCCGTGCGGGCGCTCTGGAGGAGCAGAGCGGTGTGTCGTGGGTGCCCTACACCGACGCCGCGCCCTTCCACGGACAGGTCATGCAGATGGACGCCTCTCCGATCCCGCTGGCCGGGACGGACGACCCCGTCCCCGGGTCGATCGTGGGCCTGGGGTGGTTCTGCGCCAAGGACCTGAGCTCGGAGGACCGCGTCGAGTTCCTCGACGGGGAACGGGACCCCTACGGGATGCCGGCGATGCGTGTGCGCTACCGCCTGACGGGGCGCGACCGCGAGACCATCGCCCGGGCAGGGGAGGAGGTGCGGCGTGCGGCCGAGGCCCTGGGCGACCCGATCGGTGACGAGCCGTTCCTGCTGCCGCTGGGCTCGTCCCTGCACTACCAGGGCACCGTGCGGCTCGGCGGGCACGACGACGGCACCTCGGTCTGCGATCCGCACTCGCGGGTGTGGGGGCGGGAGGGCCTCTACGTGGCGGGCAACGGGGTCATCCCCACGTCCACGGCCTGCAACCCCACGCTGACCTCGGTGGCGCTGGCGATCCGCGGGGCGCGCGACGTGATCCGCTTCTCCGCAGGCATCGACTTTAGTCTTATTCAGACATAAGATTGCTGAAATAATGAAGAAGACAGTGGAGAGGGTGCGCGCGGCCGCCGTGCGCACCCCGAAGGAAGGTCAGCGATGATCCCCGACCGCATCATCGAGGCGGGCACGCTCTCGACCGACGGCGCACGCGCCTCCGTCGAGGTCCGGATCCCCTGGTACCGCGCCCTGCCCGGCTCGTGTATCGACGACGCCGTCCTCACGGTCGACGGCGTCCCGGCGCCCGCCGACTCCGTGCGCTGGGAGATGAACGGGCGCACCTACGCCCTGCCCGAGCTCGTGGACAGGACGGACGAGTGGTGGTTCCCGCTCGACTCGGCGGTCCTGTCCGGGGACCTCCCGGTCGTCCCCGGGGCCGAACACGAGGTGACGGTCGAGCTGAAGCTCTACATCCCCTACATCGTCACCGACCACGGCGTGCTGCGCATCGAGGAACGCGACACCAAGACCATGGAGGCGAAGCAGTGACCGAGCTCGGAACACCGGCCCAGGGCGTCACCCTCTACAGCTTCACCCGGGCCTTCCACGGCCGCGAGTACGACCTCGAAGGGCTCGTCCGCCGTGTGGGCCGCGACGGCTTCGGCCCGGGCCTGGAGGTCATCGGCTTCTCCAGCCTGCGCGGCTTCCCCCACCTGGACGACGCCTACACCGGCTGGTTCCGCGACCTCGTCGCGGAGAGCGGGCTGGTCCCCACGTCGCTGGCGATCAACACCGACGTCGGCCTGCGCCGGGACCGGCTCATGACCGACGACGAACTCGTGGAGTACATGCGTCTGCAGATCGAGGCCGCCGCCCGCCTGGGCTTCCCCATCGCCCGAGTGCAGATCTCCCTCACCCCCGACTCCATGGAACGGCTGCTGCCCGTCGCCGAGCGCTACGGCGTCACCCTCGCCCTGGAGGTGCACGCCCACCACTACGCCACCAACGAGCACATCCTGCGGTTGCGGGACCGCTACGAGCGGCTCGGCTCGCCCCTGCTCGGCTTCACCGCCGACTGGGGATCGACCGTGAGCGGCTTCGCGCCCTCCCTCATCGAGGCCTACCGGCGCCGCGGCGTGGGAGAGGAACTCCTCACGGCCGTCCAGGACCTGTGGCACCGCTTCCGCGCACAGGGCCCGCCGCCCACCGAGGCCGCGCACGGCGAGCGCTTCGGCGCCTTCATCGGCCTGGCCGCAGAACACGGGCGGCCCGAGCTGGGCGTGGACTTCGCCATCAACGGCACCGGCCTCTTCGGTCCCGCGCCCGTCGAGACCTGGAACGAGATCATGCCGTGGATCCGCCACGTGCACGCCAAGTTCTTCGGTATCGACGCCGCCGGGGAGGAGCCCTCGGTGCCCGTGCGCGACCTCATCGCCCAACTGGTCGCCAACGGCTACTCGGGTGCCGTCTCCAGCGAGTACGAGGGCTGGCACTGGAACCACTGGGAGGACCCCTTCACGATCGTCCGCGGCGAGCAGGCCCTCCAGCGCGCGGCCGCCGAGGCCGCCGGATCGCGCATGCTGACCGACGCCGCCGAGGCGGGGGCAGCCCTGTCCCGCCACCTCTCCGCCCCCGTCCGCCGCTGAACAGCAAGGAGCGACCATGACCGCCTCCGGGATCGCCGGAACCGGCATCGACCTCGGCCTCACCCTCTACTCGCTCACCGCCGAGTGGGCCGCCGGACACTACTCCTTCGAGAGCCTCCTCCAGGAGGTCGCCGACCGGGGCCTGGGGCCCGGTGTGGAGTTCAACGGTGCCCAGATGCTGCGCACCTACCCCGACGTCGACGACGACTTCGTGCGCATGTGGCACTCCACACTCGACCGCCTGGGCCTGGAACCCATCGCCATGGGCACCAACCTGGACATGGGGCGCCGCCACGACCGCGACATGACCCCGGACGAGGAGTTCGAGTTCCTCTCCGTCCAACTGCGCACCGCGCACCGCCTCGGCTGCCGCCGCGTGGTCATCCGGTCGGCCGACCAGGAGCTGCTCCGCCGCCTGCTGCCGCTCGCCGAGCGCTACGACCAGTACCTGGGGTACGAGATCCACGCCCCCTCCGGGCCCAACGACCCCAAGGTCGTCGCGATCCGCGAGATGTACGAGCGGCTGGGCTCCGAACGGCTCGGGTTCACCGCCGACTTCAGTTCGACGATGCACAGCCTGTCCCCGACACTCCTGCGCACCCTGCGCACGATGGGGCTGGAGGAGCGGCACCTCGCCGCCATGGAGGACTTCTGGCGCGAGCCCCTGCCGATGCACGAGCGCAACGAGGCCTTCGAGGACTACCTGCGCTCGGAGGGCGTCGACCCCGCCGACCTCGGCCCGTTCTCCCGGCTGGCGTTCAACATGCATGGCCTGGTGCCGCCCGAGGAGTGGCTCGACATCATGCCGCAGATCTTCCACGTCCACGCCAAGTTCTGGGACATCGACGACGAGGGCAGTGAGCCCGCGATGGACATCCCCCGCATCGTCCGCCAGTTCGTCGAGGGCGGGTTCAGCGGCTACCTGTCCAGCGAGTGGGAGGGCCACGCCTTCTCCGACCTCGGGGAGTCGGACCCGGTCTCCCTCGTCGCGGCACAGCACGATCTCATGCGCCGCGCCGTCGAGGGCGCCGCCGCCGACCTCTGACCCATCCGGCACCACCGCCACGTACGTGAGGACACCGCCATGGCGACCCACAACACCCTCTTCCAGGAGTCGGACGTCCGCCTCCACGACCGCGGCATCGCGGTCTCCATCCAGATCCCCTGGTACCGCAGCCTGTGGCTCTCCGCGGTTCGCGACGTCGCCGTAACGGTCAACGGCAGGGAGGTCCCGCGCGAGGAGCTGACCTTCCGCCTCCAGGGCCGCGACCACCGGATCGAGGAACTGCCCGAGCGCTGGGACACCCTCTGGTTCCTCCAGGACCGGGCCGACGTCGTCGCGGCCCTCGACCCCCGGCCCGAGCCCGGTGAGAGCATCACCGTGGAGGTCGTCCTCGACCTGCGGCTGCTCTACATGCAGATCGCCCCGGGCCGCTACGTCGGCAACCGCGTCACGGTGCGCAAGGAGGTGGCGCCGGTATGAGACCGCTCAGGATCGCCATGATCGGGTGCGGCTTCATGGGCGCGGCGCACTCGCAGGGCTGGCGCACCGCGCCGCGGGTCTTCGACCTGCCCGCCGCCGTCGAGATGTCGGTGGTCGTCGGCCGTAGGGCGGACGCCGCGGCCGACGCCGCGCAGCGCTGGGGCTGGGCCGGGTCGGCCACCGACTGGCGCGAGGCCGTGGGCCGCGACGATGTCGACGTCGTCGACATCGTCACCCCCGGCGACTCGCACGCCGAGATCGCCGTCGCCGCCCTGGAGGCCGGCAAGCACGTCCTCTGCGAGAAGCCGCTCGCCAACACCGTGGCCGAGGCCGAGCGCATGGCCGCCGCCGCCGAGCGCGCCGCCGCCGACGGCGTGCTGTCGATGGTGGGGTTCACCTACCGCCGGGTGCCCGCCGCCACCCTCGCCCGCGACCTGGTGGCGCGCGGGGAGATCGGGCGCGTGCAGCAGGTGCGCGCCTGCTACCGGCAGGACTGGCTCGTCGACCCCGGGGCTCCGCTGGCCTGGCGCCTGCGCAAGGAGCACGCCGGCTCGGGCGCGCTGGGCGACATCGGCGCCCACGCGATCGACATGGTGCAGTTCATCACCGGCCAGCGGGTGCGGCGCACCACCGGTGTGGTCGACACCATCGTCGAGGAGCGCCCCCTGCCCCCGGAGGAGCAGGACGGTCCCGACGGCAGGCGCACCGGCCGGGTCACGGTCGACGACGTCGCCCTGTTCACCGGCCGCCTCGACTCCGGGGCCCTCGCCGCCTTCGAGGCCACCCGGTTCGCCACGGGACGCAAGAACGCCCTGACCGTGGAGGTCTCCGGCGACCGCGGCGCGCTCGCCTTCGACCTGGAGGACCTCAACACCCTGCGGGTCTACGACCGCACCGCCCCCGAGGAGCGGCAGGGCTTCACCCGCGTGCTGGTGACCGAGCCCGGGCACCCCTACCTCGCGGGGTGGTGGCCGCCGGGGCACATGCTCGGCTACGAGCACGGCTTCTCCCACCAGGTGAAGGACCTGGTGGAGGGCGTCGCCTCGGGGGAGCCCCCGCACCCCTCCTTCACCGACGGACTGCATGTACAGCGCGTCTTGGACGCCGTCGAGCGCAGCGCCGCCCAGGACGCGGCCTGGGCCGACGTGTAGCCCTGTAGCCGGATCCGACCACGACGACAAGGAAGACGACTGTGGCACGACCGATCACCCTGTTCACCGGCCAGTGGGCGGACCTGCCCTTCGAGGAGGTCGTCCGCCTCGCGGGGGAGTGGGGCTACGACGGCCTGGAGATCGCCTGCTGGGGCGACCACCTCGACCCCTGGCGCTGGGACGACGACGCCTACGTCCAGGGCAGGCTCGACCTCCTGCACGAGCACGGGCTGTCCGTGTGGACCATCGCCAACCACCTCAAGGGCCAGGCGGTCTGCGACGACCCCATCGACCAGCGCCACCGCGGCATCCTCCCCGACCGGGTGTGGGGCGACGGCGAGCCCGAGGGCGTGCGCCTCCGCGCCGCCGAGGAGCTGAAGAACACCGCCCGCCTGGCAGCACGGATGGGCGTGAAGACGGTCACCGGGTTCACCGGCTCCTCCATCTGGAAGTACGTCGCCATGTTCCCACCGGTCTCGGCCGACCTGGTCGAGGCGGGTTACACGGACTTCGCGGACCGGTGGAACCCCATCCTCGACGTCTTCGACGAGGTCGGTGTGCGCTTCGCCCACGAGGTGCACCCCAGCGAGATCGCCTACGACTACTGGACGACGCAGCGCACCCTGGAGGCGATCGGCCACCGGGAGGCGTTCGGCCTCAACTGGGACCCCAGCCACATGGTCTGGCAGGACCTGGACCCCGTCTCGTTCCTGTGGGACTTCCGCGAGCGCATCTACCACGTGCACTGCAAGGACACCAAGAAGCGCCTGCACAACGGCCGCAACGGCCGCCTGTCCTCGCACCTGGCCTGGGCCGACCCCCGGCGCGGCTGGGACTTCATCTCCACCGGCCACGGTGACGTGCCGTGGGAGGACTCCTTCCGCATGCTCAACGCCATCGGCTACGACGGCCCGCTCTCCGTCGAGTGGGAGGACGCCGGCATGGACCGGCTCGTGGGCGCGCCCGAAGCGCTGCGGTTCGTCCGCGACCTGTCGCGCTACGAGCCCTCCGACGCCGCCTTCGACGCCGCCTTCTCCACCCGCTGACCGAGCCCGGCCGAGGGGCCGCCCGGTGTGTGCCACCGGGCGGCCCCTCTTTCCTGTGCCGTGTGCTCGGCCGGCGCCCCGCCCGCCCCGTTCGCTCTGGGCGGCCGCGGTGTGCGCGGACAGGCACGCGAACGGCCCCGGTCCGACCGGGGAAGCGGTCGGGCCGGGGCCGGAGCCGGGGCGTCAGGCCAGGTCCGCGATGATCCTGCGGGCCCCGCGCACGGCGATCGCCACACTGGTCAGGGTCGGGTTCACCGCCGTGGCGGTCGGGATGAGGCCGTTGCCGCCGACCACCAGGTTGGTGAAGCCCCACACCCTCGACCACGGGTCGGTGACGCTCGTGCCGTCGTCGCTCCCGCCCATGCGCATGGTCCCCTGGTAGTGCAGGCTCGACCCGGCGGGCATCAGCCTCGGCTCGGCCACGAACGTGCCGAGCGCCCCGCCGGCCCGCCGCAGCAGGGCGGTGGCCTCCTCGACCTCGCGCTCCTCCGCCTCGCCCAGGCCGTAGCGGATCGTCGTGTTCGGCAGGCCCCGGTAGTCCGGCTCGGTGTCGTCGAAGAGGACCGCGTCCTCGAAACGGGGCCGCTTGCGCAGGCCGTAGCCCATGTTGACGTAGCCCCAGCGGTTGTTCGCGTGCGGGTGGTCCGCCCCCAGGGGCATCGGAGCGGACTCGGAGTACATCACCTGGGCGGCGAAGGGGTGGCCGGGCTCGGAGAAGGGGATGCGGTTGACCGCCGACACCGGATCGCTGGGGTTCACCGCGCGGCGCGCCAGCTCCCGTTCCAGGTCCTCCTCGGTGGCGAAGCGGCCCACCCTGTCCCCGTCGAGGGCGATCGTGGAGACGATGACCGGGTGCTCGGTGAGGTAGTGGCCCAGGGCGCGCGGCCGGATCCCCGAGGCCCACAGCAGTTGGGGCGAGCGCAGGGCGTCCGCGGCGACGACGACGAGGTCGGCGTCCTCCACACGGGTCTCCCCGGTCCGCAGGTCCTCCACGCGCACGCCGGTCACGGTCCCGTCCCGGTGCACGAGTCCGCGCGCCAGCGTCAGGTCGAGCAGGGTGAAGCGCGCGGACTCGGGCGAGCCCGGTTCGATGAGCGGACCGAACACGAAGTCGGTCCCCGCCCACGTCATGGTCCCGTCGGGGTTCTCGTCGCCTGCCACCGGCAGGACGCCCGGCCCGTACCCCTCGGGCAGGGAACCCGCGAACTCCTCGGTCAGCAGGGCACGGATCGCGGAGCTGACCGGCGAGTCGGCGAACGCCGTCGCCGTGGCGTGCAGGAGCCCCTCGGCGGTGGCGACCAGATCGTCCCATTCGCCGTCGGGGACGCAGCCGATCCGCTCGCTGAACCCGGGGCGGGGCACGGCGCAGGTCCAGTGCGCCCCCTGGCCGCCGACGTTGGTGGACACCGCGGCCGCGGGGAACTCCTCGGCGTGCCCGGAACCGCGTCCGCCGTAGTCGATGAGGTGGGTTCCCTGGCGGGCGGTGAAGGTGCCCTCCACGACCGTGTCCTCGGGGATGCCCAGTTCGGAGCGGAACCCGGCCGCCCCCGGCCCCTGCGACCTCTCCCGTGCGCGCGCCCGTTCGTCGGGGTCGGCGATGTTGCGGACGTTGACCCCGGGGCGCTCGGTGAGTCTCGGCCCGGCCTCCACCATGAGGACGCGGGCCCGGGGCAGCCCTTCGAGGAGCAGACGCGCGTAGGCGGCACCGATGGGGCCGCTGCCGACGACGACGATACGGGTGGGCTGACTCATGGTCGGACTCCTGTCGTGGGTGGTTCGGGCGGGTCCCCGCCCAGCGGCGCCGGGGCCTCGCCGCGGCCTCGCTCCTCGTCCGGGAGGCGTCCGGCGGGCATGAGCGCCGCGGCGGCGGTGGCCAGGACGAAGACGAGGGCCAGACAGAGGAAGACCGGTGAGAAAGCGGACGCGTAGGCGTCAGCGACCCCTGCCCGCGCCGCCGGCGCCAGTGCGCGGAGCGCGTCGGGGGTCAGGCCCCCGGCGTCCACGCCAGCGGGCAGCGCGGCTGCGGCCCCCGACCCGACCGCGGTGCCCACCACCGCCGCGGTGACGGAGACCCCGAGTTGGCGGACGAGGTTGACGGCGGAGGTGGCCGCTCCCGTCTCAGCCGGGTGGACCGAGGACTGCACGACCGCCACGACGAGGTTCATGTAGGCGCCGGCACCGACCCCGACCAGTGCCATGAGCGCCATCGGCACCCACAGCGGTGCGCCGACCGGGACGTAGGCGACACCGAGCAGTCCGACGGCGGCCGCGACCGGTCCTGCGGCGGTGACGGCCCGGTACCGGCCGCTGCGGCCGGCGAGCCAGCCGGTGGTCAGGGACGCGGCGAGCATGCCGAGGACGGTGGCGATCGGCACGAGGCCGGAGACGGTCACGGTCGTCTGGAACACCATCTGGACGTAGGTGGGTATGTACGACACCACGGAGAGCAGCCCGACGCCGATGGAGGCGGACAGCACCAGGCAGCAGGCCAGCGTGCGGTCGCGCAGGAAGCGCGGGGGGAGGAGCGGCTGCGCCGCGCGGGCCTGGGACGCCAGGAACGCGACGGAGCCGGCCGCCGCGAAGGCCGCCGCCGCGGCCACCCGGGGGGAGGCACCGCCGTCCTCGCCCACCCAGGAGACGGCCAGGACGAGGGGGACCGCGGCCGCCGCGAAGGCCGCGGCGCCGAGCAGGTCCAGGCGTCCCCGCGCGGAGGGGCGCAGTCTCGGGACCGCGACCGCCGCCGCCAGGAGCGCGGCCGCGCCGAGGGGGACGTTGATCCAGAAGACCCAGCGCCACCCCAGCGTGTCGGTGATGATCCCGCCCAGCACGGGGCCGACGACGATCGCGATCGGGAAGGCGGCGCCGACGATGCTGAGGTAGCGGGGGCGCAGGCGGGGGGCGGCCACCGCGGCGACCAGGGTCTGTGCGGTCAGTTGGATCCCGGCGGCACCGATGCCCTGGACGGTGCGGGCGGCCACGAGCGTGCCCATGCTCTGGGCGAAACCGCACGCCAGTGAGGCGGCGACGAAGACCACCACGCCGACCAGGTAGACCCGGCGCGGGTCCATGAGGTCGCCGAGCCTGCCGACCACGGGTGTGGCGACCGTGCTCGCCAGGGTGTAGGAGACGACCACCAGGCCCATCTGCGGCAGTGCGCCGAGTTCGCCGGCGATCGTGGCCAGGGAGGTGGCGACCACCGTGTGGTCCAGGGCTCCGAGGAAGGCGACGGTGAGCAGTGAGGCGAGCATGAGGCGCAGCCTCATCGGCGGGAGCGTGGTCATGGGTGTGTGCGGACTCCGGTCGGCGACGAGACCGAGGGGGTGCGGTGGCCGGCCGGTCGCCGGACCCGACGGGCCGGAGGTGTCCGACCCCTCGTCAAATGTCAATTTACTACATAAGTATGTCTGAAATCAACAAAAGTAAGGGCGTGTGTGCCCGTCGGGCCCGGCCGGGCTCAGGGGCGGGCGGCCACCCGGTGCATCGTGCGCCGGATGAGCGCGTGCTGCTTCTGCACCAGGACGATGGGGTCCGTGTCTCCGAGGTCGGCGAAGGCGTGGCCCTCCCACTCGCTCGACCAGAAGCCCCGGTAGCCGCCCTCGACGAACACCCGGACCAGTTCGGGGTAGTCGATGGCCGGCTCCAGCCCGCTCTCGTCGATGTCGTAGAACTTCGAGTGCACGTGCAGGATCTGCGGCATGATGTCCGCCCACTCGGCGGGGTCGACGTGGCCGTGCATGTTGAAGGCCAGGTGGGCCAGCGGCCCCAGTGAGGCGGGGTCGATACCGCGCCCCCTCAGGTAGGCGATGAACTCCTCCTGGCGGGCGCGCATCGGCTCGTCCGTCGCCCAGATCCGCCGCATGCGGTCCACGGCCTCCTCGTCCAGGCCCATGCGCCGCACGGCGCGCAGCAGTGTCGGCGACATCGCGTGCATGGTCGAGGAGAAGTCCGCGACGAATCCCAGCAGGGGCGAGTCGAACTCGTCGTAGACCTCGCGCACCCGCATGATCTCGGGGGAGTTCGGCCCCAGCGGTGCGTGGATCTCGTAGGCCATCCTCAGGTCGAGCCGCTCCGCGAGCGGCAGCAGGCGCCGGATGAGGTCACGCTTGGCGCTCTGGATCCGCACCAGCGGGAAGCCGAGCGTCTTGGCGGCCTCGAACAGGACCCGGGTGAACTCGTACTCCTCGTCCGGGGTCATGTCCCGGTCGCGGCGGCGCCCCATGTCGAGGTTGGCGCCGAAGGAGCTGGCCTCGAACCCGTACTTGTCGAACGCGCTCCGCCAGGTGCGGACGAAGCCGTCGGTGACGTGCGGGTAGGAGGGCAGCGTCTGCGAGGCCACGATCTCGATGCCCGGGCCGACGCCGGCGTCGTCGACGCGCGCCAGGAGCGAGTCGAGGTCGTACCACCCGGCGGCGAGTTCGGCGGTCGCGCAGTACAGGGTCAGTCCCAGGCGGAACGGCTCCTCCTCACGCGGCTCCGGCGCGTCCGCCAGCGGGCCGGTGCGGGCGGGGGCGGGGGGTGTGGGGCCCTCGGTCTCCGTGGCGGTCAGGCGGCGGACCATGCGGACGCGGTTGGGTACGTACACCCCCGGCCCGCCGTCCTCGCCCGGCCGGATCTGCATGTACGGGATGCTCATGTCGACGGTGATGTCGATCTCGTGCTCGTCGCCCAGCGCGATCGGTTCGCGCTCCACGACCAGGAGCGCCCGGTCCTGGAGGAACCAGAGCGTGTCCCACGCCCGCTCCAGTTCGTGCGGAGCGAAGCTCCGGTCGCCGAGCCGGAGCGTGACCGCCTCCGCCGGGACGGGCTCGCCGTCGACGGACAGGCGGACCTCGTTCACCGACGAGAGCCACAGGCTGCGGTACCAGGGCAGTTGGAGGGCCAGGGCGAGTCCTTCGGGGTGGACCCGCAGGCTGTGGTCGTTGACGAGGCTGTCGTGGGTGGCCATGCTCCACCTTTTCCGTGGTCGGGGCGGGTCGGCGGCGGTGCGGGACCGGCGGTGGTCCCCGGCGGGCCGCCGCAGGATCTTATGCCAATAAGAAGCACACTTAAGTAGAAAAGTATCTTAAGAAGGTGTGGAGTGGAAGTAGTTGAGGCGCCACCCGGCGTAAGTCCGCGTCGTCCTGTGCCATGATCTGGGCATGGCTATCGAATCGTCACTCCGCTTCGCCGCGCAGAGCGACATCATGACGAGCCTGCTGGCCGTGGTGAACCTCGTCCGCACCGGACAGGCCACGACCCGGCCCGAGATCGGGCGGGCCACCGGCTTGGGGCGGGGGGTGGTGACGCAGCGCGTCGACCAGGCGATCAGGCTCGGCTACCTGGAGGACGGCGACTTCGCACCGTCGACGGGGGGACGCTCGCCCAGGTCGCTGCGGTTCCGCTCCGAGCAGGGGCGCCTGCTCGTCATCGCGCTCGGCGCCCTGCACATCCGCGTGGGCCTGGCCTCCCTCGACGGCAGGATCGAGGACGGGCTGCACCGCCTGTGGGACATCACCCGGGGCCCGGTCGCCACCCTGCGCGAGGCGGTGTCGATGGCCGGGGAGCTGATCGCGCGCGCCGACGAGGACCGGCCGGTCTGGGGGTGCGCCGTCGGTGTCCCCGGGCCGGTCGACTTCTCCACCGGATGCCCGGTCGCGCCGCCGATCATGCCCGGCTGGAACGGCTTCGACGTCAGGCGGCAGATCGAGGAGCGCTTCGGCGTGCCGGTCTGGGTCGACAACGACGTCAACCTCCTCGCGCTGAGCGAGCGCAGCCGCCGCGGGGGCCAACGGCTCGACCTGATCTTCTGCAAGGTCGGCACCGGGATCGGTGCGGGCTTCCTCTCGCAGTCGAACCTGCACCGGGGGGCCAACGGCGCCGCCGGCGACATCGGCCACGAGCGCGTCGCGGGTTCGACGACGGTGTGCCGGTGCGGGAAGACGGGCTGCCTGGAGGCGGAGGCCTCCGGCTGGGCGCTGGTGCGCGACGCCGAGCACGCGGTCTCCGAGGGCAGGCCGACGTCGCTGTCCGACGCGGTACAGGGCTTAGGGGCGCTGACCCCCGAGGCCGTCGCGCTCGCCGCCACGAACGGCGACGCGCTCGCGATCGAACTCGTGCAGCGCTCCGCGCGTCTGGTCGGGGAGTCGCTCGCGGGGCTGGTCAACATGTTCAACCCGGGGGTGATCGTCGTCGGCGGCGCGGTGTCCTCGGCCGGTGAGATCTTCCTGGCCGAGGTGCGCCAGCGGGTCTACGAGCTGTCGCTGCCCCTGGCCACGCGGGACCTGGTACTGGTGCGCTCGGTGGGCGACGAGCGCGAGCCGTTGCGGGGCGGCGCGGAAATGGTGCGCGAACAGCTCTTCGACGTCACCTTTCCCCGATGGTTCGCCGACGGGCGTCCGACGATCGAGGGCGTCCGTGACCCGGAGACCGCGCCCCTCTGACCCCGGGGCCTCGGCCCGTACCACGCCCGATTCGGGTACCTGCGGGTTCTGACCCGGCCGCCCCTCCACCCTTGACGGGCCGCTCCGCTGGCGGGCAGAGTGCATACCGACCGGGTGGTATGTTCCGGTTCCACGCTCCTCACCGGGAAGAACCTCATCACGTGACCAGTGTCCTGATCGCCAACCGCGGCGAGATCGCCGTCCGCATCGTCCGCGCGGCCCGGGTGCTCGGGCTGGGCACGGTCGCGGTGCACACCCCCGACGACCGTGCCGCCCGACACGTGCGCCTCGCCGACCGGTCCAAGGAGCTCTCCGGCGACGGCTACCTGGACGCGAGACAGTTGGTCGCCGCCGCCCGGGACACCGGGTGTGCGCTCGTCCACCCCGGATACGGCTTCCTCAGCGAGAGCGCCGCCTTCGCCCGCCTGTGTGAGAAGTCCGGCCTGGTCTTCGTGGGCCCCCCGCCCGAGGTGCTCACCCAACTCGGCGACAAGGCCGCCGCACGCGCCCTGGCCCGCTCCCTGGACGTACCGGTCCTGCGGGCCACCGGGGCGGGAGCCACCGCGGCCGAGGCCGCGGACCTCCTGCGTGGTCTGGGGCCGGGCTCCTCGGTCATGGTCAAGGCCGTGGCCGGGGGCGGCGGCCGGGGCATGCGCGCCGTGCACCGCCCCGAGGACCTGGCCGAGGCGTTCGAGCGCTGCGCCTCCGAGGCCGAGCGGGCGTTCGGCGACGGCGCTGTCTACGCCGAGGAGCTCCTCACCGCCGCCCGGCACGTGGAGGTGCAGGTCATCGGTGACGGTACGGGCGCGGTCGCCCACATGTGGGACCGTGAGTGCTCGATCCAGCGCCGCAACCAGAAGCTGATCGAGATGGCGCCCTCCACCCTGGCACCCGCCGAACGCGCCCCGCTGCTGGAGGCCGCCCGGTCGATGGCCGCCGCCGTCCGCTACCGGGGGCTGGGCACCGTCGAGTTCCTCGTCGACGCCCGCGACCCCGCGCGCTGGTTCTTCCTGGAGGCCAATCCGCGCGTGCAGGTCGAGCACACCGTCACCGAGGAGGTCACCGGGATCGACCTGGTCGCCGCCCAGCTCGGGGTGGCCCTGGGACGCACCCTGGACGACCTCGGCCTCACCCAGGGCCGGATCCCCGAGCCCCGGGGCACCGCCCTCCAGGCCCGGGTCAACCTCGAACGCCTCAGCGCCGACGGCACCGCCCGCCCCACCTTTGGCCGGATCGAGGCCTTCGAGGTCCCCACCGGACCGGGCGTGCGCGTGGACACCCACGGCCACACCGGCCTGGTCGCCGACGGCCGCTACGACTCCCTGCTGGCCAAGGTCGTGCTCACCGAGCCCCTGGGCGGACTCGACCGGGTCGCCGACCGTGCCGAGGCCGCCCTCGCCGAGTTCGCCGTCGAGGGACCCGGCACCAACATCGACCTGCTCCGCGCGATCCTGCGGCGCCCGGAGCTGCGCGAGGGGCGGGCCACCACCGCCTTCCTCGACACCCACCTGGCGGAACTGGTGCCCGAGGAGGCAGACGCACCCGCCGCCGACACCGACCGCGCGGCCGCGCCCTGCGCCGGAACCGTGGTCTCCGTGCCGGCGGGTGCGGGCGACCGCGTCGAGGCCGGGGAGCCCCTGGTGGTCCTGGAGTCGATGAAGATGGAGCACGTGGTCGCCGCCCGCGTGTCGGGAACCGTTCGGGAGGTGCGCGCGGCCGTCGGCGAAACCGTCACCGAAGGGCAGGTCCTGGCCCGTCTGGAACCGGACGCGGAGCAGAGCGGACCCTCCGCCGAGGCGGAGGAGATCGACCTCGACGCGATCCGTCCCGATCTGGCCGCCGTCCTGGAGCGGCACGCCGCCGGGCTGGACGGGGGCCGTCCCGAGGCGGTGGCCAAGCGGCGGCGCATCGGCCACCGGACCGCGCGGGAGAACATCGACGACCTGTGCGACGAGGGATCCTTCGCCGAGTACGGCGCCCTGGCCGTGGCCGCCCAGCGCCGCCGCCGGTCCATGGAGGACCTGGTCGCCAACACACCCGCAGACGGCATGGTCACCGGTATCGGCAGGGTCAACGGCTCCCTGTTCGGGGACGCCTCCCGGTGCGTGGTGATGTCCTACGACTACACCGTCCTGGCCGGGACGCAGGGCCACATCAACCACCGCAAGACCGACCGGATGCTCGACCTGGCCGGGCGCCAGGGCATCCCGGTCGTGCTGTTCGCCGAGGGCGGGGGCGGCCGCCCGGGCGACACCGACACCGCGTCGGTGTCGGGGCTGCACGTCCCCACGTTCTCGTCGATGGGGCGGCTGAGCGGGCGGGTCCCCACCGTCGGCATCGCCTCGGGCCGCTGCTTCGCGGGCAACGCCGCGCTGCTGGGCTGCTGCGACACCGTCATCGCCACCGAGGACGCCACCATCGGGATGGGCGGCCCGGCGATGATCGAGGGCGGCGGACTGGGCCGGTACCGGCCCGAGGAGGTCGGCCCGGTCTCCACCCAGGTGCCCAACGGCGTCGTCGACGTCCTGGTCGCCGACGAGGCCGAGGCGGTGGCGACCGTCCGCCGCTACCTGTCCTACTTCCAGGGGCCGGTCGACGAGTGGGCCTGCGCCGACCAGCGGCGGCTGCGGCACGTGGTGCCGGAGAACAGGGTCCGCGTCTACGACGTGCGCGAGGGCGTCCGGCTGCTGGCCGACGACGACTCCGTGCTGGAGCTGCGGGCCGGGTTCGGCCGGAGCGTGGTCACGGCGCTGGTGCGGGTCGAGGGCCGTCCCATGGGCCTGGTCGCCAACGACCCCTCGCACTTGGGCGGGGCGATCGACGCGGACTCGGCGGACAAGCTCGCGCGGTTCCTGCAACTGTGCGACGCGCACGGCCTGCCCGTGGTGTCGCTGTGCGACACACCCGGGTTCATGGTCGGCCCGGACGCCGAGCGCACCGCCACCGTCCGCCACTTCAGCCGCCTGTTCGTGACCGGTGCCCATCTGCGGGTGCCGGTGCTGACCGTCGTGCTGCGCAAGGCCTACGGGCTGGGTGCGCAGGCCATGGCGGGCGGCGGATTCCACAGCCCCGACGCCACCGTCGCCTGGCCCAGCGGCGAGGTGGGCGCCATGGGCATCGAGGGGTCGGTGCGGCTCGGGTTCCGCCGCGAACTGGAGGCGATCGAGGACCCGGGCGAGCGCGAGCGGGCCTTTGCCGACCTGGTCGCCGACGCCTACGAGCGCGGCCGGGCGGCCAGTGCCGCCGCCGTCTTCGAACTCGACGCCGTCATCGACCCGGCCGACACGCGCCGGTGGATCACCTCGGCGCTGCCCGCCGTCGGCTCCGACCAGGGGGACGGCCACCGGTTCGTGGACACGTGGTGAGCGCGGCGGGCTCAGCCGCGGCGGCAGCCCACCATGCGCAGGGCGAGATCGGCGTAGAAGTCGGCGACCTCCTCGGGGGACCACGACCCGCCGTCGCGGTACCAGCGGGAGATGTCGATGCTCAGGGACAAGAGGGCCACGGAGGCCATGTGCGGGTCGGGCGTGTCGAAGGCCCCCTCGGCCACCCCCCGCTCCACCAGGCGGCGGATCTCGGAGTCGATCCCCCTGCGGATACCGAGGACCTCGGTGAGGTGCTCGTCGCTGAGCGAGGTGAGCTCATAGTTGACCACGCGCGCACCGGTGTGCGCCCGGGCGTGGTGGACGACGAGGGCGCGGACGACGGCGGCGAGCTGGCCGCCCGGGTCCTCAGCCGAGGCGATGGTGGTGCGGACCGTGTCCAGGACCTGTTCGTGCCCGTCCTTGGAGATCAGGTAGAGCAGTTCCTCCTTGGACTTGTGGTGCACGTACAGCGCGGCCGGGCTCATCCCGGCTGCGGAGGCGATGTCACGGGTGGTGGTGCCGTGGAAGCCGTGCTCGGAGAACGCGGTGAGGGCGGCGCTGAAGAGCCGCGCGCGCGTCTGGTCGGCACGGGAGCGCTCCTCCGTGCTGGTCATGTGGGGCCCTCCGTCGTTCTCGGGGTCTGCGGTCTCCCAGCCGGTGGGAGCAGGTTATCGGTGGGGTCGGGGCTTGACAGCCGGACCGGCTCTGGCACAGTGTGATTCAGGACCCTTGACTAAGCAACCGCTTAGTATGGACGAAAGGACCCCCGATGCCGGAAGCCGTGATCGTCGCCGCCGCCCGTTCCCCGATCGGACGCGCCAACAAGGGCTCGCTCAAGGACATGCGGCCCGACGACCTGGCCTCGCAGATGCTGCGCGCGGCCCTGGACCAGGTGCCGGAGCTGGACCCGGCCGACGTCGACGACCTGCTCATGGGCTGCGGCCAGCCCGCCGGTGAGGCCGGGTTCAACATCGCCCGCGCCACCGCGGTGCTCGCAGGGTTCGACCACATGCCCGGCACCACCGTCAACCGGTACTGCTCCTCCAGCCTGCAGACCACCCGCATGGCGATGCACGCCATCAGGGCCGGGGAGGGCGAGGTGTTCGTCTCCGCCGGCGTGGAGACCGTGAGCCGCTACGCCCGCGGCAGCGCCGACGGCTGGCCCGACACCCGCAACCCCGTCTTCGCCCAGGCACAGGACCGCACCGGGGCCTTCGCCGAGGGCGGCCGGACCTGGGCCGACCCGCGCGAGGCGGGGAACCTGCCCGACGTCTACATCGCCATGGGCCAGACCGCGGAGAACGTCGCCCAGCTCACCGGCACCACCCGCGCCGACCAGGACGCCTTCGGCGTGCGCTCGCAGAACCTGGCGGAGAAGGCCATCGCCAACGGCTTCTGGGAGCGCGACATCACCCCCGTCACGCTGCCCGACGGCACCGTGGTGAGCGCCGACGACGGCCCCCGCCCCGGCACCACCCTGGAGAAGGTCGCCCAGCTCAAGCCGGTCTTCCGCCCCGACGGCACCGTCACCGCGGGCAACGCCTGCCCCCTCAACGACGGTGCCGCCGCCCTGATCGTCATGAGCGACACCAAGGCGAAGCAGCTCGGCCTGACCCCGCTGGCGCGCATCGTCTCCACCGGCGTGAGCGGCCTGAGCCCGGAGATCATGGGCCTGGGCCCGGTGGAGGCGTCCAAGCGGGCCCTGGCCCGCGCCAACATGTCCATCGGCGACATCGACCTCGTGGAGATCAACGAGGCCTTCGCCGCCCAGGTGGTGCCCTCGGCCCGCCAGTTGGGTATCGACGAGGACAGGCTGAACGTCAACGGCGGTGCGATCGCGGTCGGCCACCCCTTCGGGATGACCGGCGCGCGCATCACCACCACCCTGATCAACTCGCTGCGCTTCCACGACAAGCAGTTCGGTCTGGAGACCATGTGCGTGGGCGGCGGCCAGGGCATGGCCATGGTCATCGAGCGCCTCTCCTGAACCAGGAGGGCGACGGGGTCACAGCCCCCGCAGGAACGACCGGCCGACACACTTAAGGAGAGGACCGCATGAAGGCCTGGCAGGTAGCGGAGCTCGGCGAGCCCCGCGACGTACTCACGCTCGTCGACGTCACCGACCCCGAGCCGGGGCCGGGACAGCTCGTGGTCAAGGTGCTGGCCAGCCCCGCCAACTTCCCCGACGTCCTCATGTGCCGCGGGATATACCAGGTCAAGCCGGAGCTGCCGTTCACCCCCGGGGTGGAGCTGTGCGGCGAGGTGGTCGCCCTCGGCGAGGGCGTCACCGGCTTCTCCGTCGGCGACCGGGTCCTGGGCGGTGCCGTGCTGCCCTGCGGAGGTTTCGGTGAGCTCGCGCTCATGGAGTCCGCCAAGACCTTCCCCGCGCCCGCCTCACTCGACGACGCCGAGGCCGCCTCGCTCTACATCGGCTACCAGACCGGCTGGTTTGGCCTGCACCGCCGGGCGGGGCTGCGCTCGGGCGAGACGCTGCTCGTCCACGCCGCGGCCGGAGGCGTCGGCAGCGCCGCCATCCAGCTCGGCAAGGCCGCCGGGGCGAAGGTCATCGGCGTCGTGGGCGGCCCGGACAAGGCCGAGGTCGCCCGCACACTCGGCGCCGACGTGGTGGTGGACCGCCACAAGGAGGACTTCGTCGAGGTGGTCAAGGCCGAGACCGGGGGGCGGGGCGCCGACGTCGTCTACGACCCGGTCGGCGGCGACACCTACAAGCGCTCCACCAAGTGCATCGCCTTCGAGGGGCGGATCCTCATCGTCGGCTTCGCCGCCGGCGAGATCCAGGCCGCCAAGCTCAACCACGCCCTGGTGAAGAACTACTCCATCGTGGGCCTGCACTGGGGCCTGTACAACACCTACGACCCCGAGGCCGTGTCCGAGTGCCACCGTGACCTGAGTGCGATGGCCGACCGCGGCGAGGTCAAGCCGCTGATCAGCGAGCGCCTGCCGCTGGCCGACGTCGCCGACGGGGTGCAGCGCCTAGCCGACGGCACCACCGTCGGACGGGTGGTATACCAGGCAGGATGAGCCGTGGCCCCGCCGGGGCCGTGACGCGTGTCGGCCGCGCCCCTTTTGGGCGCGGCCGACGTGTCGCGGGGTTCGCCCCGGGCGGGAAGGGGGGCTGAATTCGTCCGTATCGTTCCCGGCCGTGGGCGATGCGGACGCTCCCGGTGAGAAAATCCCTGGAATTAGGCGTTCCCCCGCAAAATCTCGTATTGTCTTCTCTGTAACCGTCGCCCCACGGGCACCGTTTCCAGGGTGCCGTGCGCCGAGCGAGCCGGTTCCGGGCCACAGGGCCCCCTCGCGTAGCACGGACCCGCTCCCGGCATGTTCTATGGAGCTGGCATACATGACTCGTACCTCCGGACCCTCCTTCGGCGCGCCCGTACCGCGCCGCCGGAAGCGGGCCCGACTCGGCGCGCTCACCCTGTGCGCGGCCCTGCTCGGCACCCTTCCCCAGGCCGCCCAGGCCGAACCCGGGGACGGCGAGGAGGAAGAGGTCGACATCGAGGAGCTCCGGGCGCGGGCCGAGGAGCTGGAGGAGACCTACGACGGTGAGCTCCTCCAGTTCACCGAGATCTCCGACCGCGCGGAGGCCGCCCAGGAGGACCTCGCCGAGGTCGAGGAGGAACTGGACGAGGTCCGGCCCTCCGTCGCCCGGATCGCGCACAGCCAGTACACCAGCAGCGGGGTGGACCCGACCCTGGAGATCGTGTTCAGCAGCGAACCCGAAAGGCTCGTCGAGGACGCCTCCACCGCGCAGAAGGTGACCGCCAGCCAGGCCGAGCGGATCGCCGACCTCGTCCAGCTCCAGGAGGAGCGCCAGGTCATCGCTGAGGAGGCCGAGCAGGAGCTCACCGAGGCCGAGGAGCTCATCGAGACGCTCGAAGAGGAACGGGACGAGGTCGAGGCCCGGATCGAGGAGTGGGAGCTCGCCCAGGTGCCCCAGCCCGCACCCGCCGGCAGCATCCCCGCCAGCAAGCAGGGCTGGGGTTTCTACGGCGCCACCAACACCATGGCCGCCATCCGCGACGCGGTCATCCTCGACGTGGGCGTCCCCTACGAGGTCGGCTGCGCACGCAACAGCGCCGACGACCACGGGGTGGGCAAGGCCTGCGACTTCATGACCGCGCCCATCGGCTCCTACTCCAGTGGGTCGGGCGAGGCCTCGGGGAACGCGATCGCGCAGTGGGCGATCGACAACGCCGACCGCTACAACGTCAAGTACGTCATCTGGAAGCAGCGGATCTGGCACTCCACCAACCGCCAGTGGGTGTACATGAACGACCGGGGCAGCGTCACCGAGAACCACTACGACCACGTCCACATCAGCTCGTACTGATAGGGAGACGAATCCCGTCTGTTGCGGGATTCGTCCCCTCACCGCAGGCGCCGCGCCCGCAGGACGGTGTCGTGGGCGTGGTGCGTGCCCGGCGGCGCGGGGGCGGTGCGCGGGCGGGCCCCGTCGGCGAGCACCTCCCAGTCCCCGTCCAGGAGCCCGGCCACGTCGGCCGGGTGGTAGTAGTCGTTCGGGTCGAAGTCGCGTTCGTGCTCCGGCGGCAGGTCGGCGATGTCATGCCCGACGTAGAGGAGTGTGCCGCCCACGGCCACGGCCGAGAGCAGGCCGAGCAGTGCGGTGTGGCCCGGCTCGCGCCGGAGCGGGAAGTACTGGGCCGACACCAGGTCGAACCGGCCGGCCGGCGGAGGCGCCGTGGCGAGGTCGGTCTGCGTCCACGCCACCCGGTCGGCCACGTCCGCCCCTGCGGCGGCCGCGCGCCGCAGGGCCACGCGCGAGACGTCGACCGCGGTGACCCTCCACCCGCGCCGGGCCAGCCAGAGCGCGTCGCCGCCCTCCCCGCACCCCAGGTCCAGCGCGTGCCCCGGCGGCAGGTCGGAGACCTCGGTGACCAGCACCCCGTTCGGGTTGCCGCTGAACAGTCGCTCGCTGCTGCTGTATCTCTCGTCCCAGATCCGGGCGTCGTCCATCGTCGCTTCCCTTCGCTCGTGCTCGCGGACCAATCTGTCCCGCCCCGGCCGGGGCGGCAACGTTCCTTGCCGAAGCCGCAAAGCCGCGGTGCCCTCCCGGGGCGGGTGTGGCGTCCCCGGGCACGGGTAGTCCCTTGACAAGGGCGAACACGGACCGACCTCCGAAGGGGGCGACTCGCCATGGCCGAGTACGGGGTGGCCGTGGAGACGGCGGGCGTGTCACTGGAGGGCGATCTGGTGCTGCCCCCCGACCCTGTGGGGGTGGTGGCCTTCGCCCATGGCAGCGGCAGTTCGCGCCACAGCCCCAGAAACAGGAGGGTCGCGTCCGTGCTGGGGGAGAGCGGGTTCGCGACCCTGCTGTTCGACCTGCTGACCACGGGCGAGGAGGAGATCGACCGCGTCACCGCGCAGCACAGGTTCGACATCGGCCTGCTGACGCGGCGCCTGTCCGGGGCCGTCCTGTGGATCACCGCCTACCGTGGGACGCGGGGGCTGCCGGTCGGCCTGTTCGGCGCGAGCACGGGGGCCGCCGCCGCACTGTGTTCGGCGGCCGACCTGTCTGAGAGTGTCGGTTCGGTGGTCTCGCGGGGCGGGCGCCCCGATCTGGCCGGGACGGCGCTGTCGCGTGTCCGCGCGCCGGTGCTGCTGGTCGTCGGGGGAGCGGACCGCCAGGTGCTGGCCCTCAACGAGATCGCCGCACGGCGCCTCGCGGGGGAGCACCGGATCCACGTCGTGCCGGGGGCGACCCACCTGTTCGAGGAGCCCGGAGCGCTGGACGAGGTGTCCGAGGCCGCCGCGGGCTGGTTCACGCGAACCCTGGGCACCCGTCAGCCGGTTTGAGGCCCGGTTCGAGTGCGCTCGCGGATGCGATAGGGTTTCACCTGTTGGCGGCGCGAGAGCGCGCCGCCGCACGGGACGTAGCGCAGTTTGGCAGCGCACTTGACTGGGGGTCAAGGGGTCGTGGGTTCAAATCCCGCCGTCCCGACAGAAGGAAGGGCGTTCACTCGGGTGAGCGCCCTTTCGTGTATTCGGGGTGTGTGCGCCGAGGCTCCGCCCTGCCGTCGAGGTTCGTCCCAGGGAGAACCCGATGGCCCGAGGTTCGCCTCAAGGCGAACCTCGGGCCACCGCCACACGCCATGGCGGGACCGGCGCTCGCGCCCCGGTCTTCGCACCGCGAGTCGAGGGGTACGGCGTGAGAGGACACCCCGCCCCGTGCTGATACCCGCCGCTTACCTTAGTGATATTGCCCCTGGCCCGGCCTCACGGCCTTCTCCCAGCCACTGCCGGTTGGCCCGGTCAGAGACGTTTCCCGACAGGGCGGGGAACGAAACCCTGGCTTTCCTTCTGGCGGACAGTGAGGATACGGGGAAGGCACCCGTTTTTCATTCTGCGAAGTAGAAGGAAAAGTGTTTCCTGTAGCATCGGTGCCAGATTTGGTGCATGTGTCGGTGAGTACTCGGTGGTGTCATACCGTCGTAGCAACACCGCAAGAGGTGTTCCACAAGCAGCTGTTGGAGGGCCAGGGCGAGGGCGTTGCTTCAACGAATTGACACCACCAAGTACTACGCCGGCGCGAAGACCGAACTGGTTGTGTTTCCTTATGCGCAGATGGGCGACGTCGAGTTCGTATACAAAAGCGAGTGGAAGTATCCGCGCAAGTACGGACCCCATGTGTGGATCGAAGCGACATCGTCCGGTTGGACGAAAAAGCTGATCATGGCCGAGTGGGGTGCGGACTCCTACCGGAGGATGACGGACCTCCTGCGCAACATCTCGGCGTTCGTCGGGCGTGGGAGTTGATCATCGGCGGGGCCTCATACTCTGTGTGCTCTGCTTTGGCTGCTCCCTGCCTCCACCGGTACCCGGGCGATGTGGAGCGCCCTCTTCGCCCCCTTGAAGGTGGGGGCGGACCGTCCGGCGACCGCAGAGCGGGGTGACCGGGCCTGCCGGATCCGGAACGGGAATTGACCCTCCCCTGCCCCGGCGGCGGCCGGATCGGGGAATGCCTACGGACCCGGGGCGCGCATCCCGCCCGGCCCGGGCAGGCACCACCGATCCCGGGCCGGGAGGCGCAGATGGACTCACGAACACCACCGGACGGCACGGCCGCCGGGGCGGGCGCACCCGCGAAGCGCTTCTCTCTGGGGTCGATCCCCACCCGCCTGTGGGTGGCGCTCATCCTGCTGATCCTGGCCGTGATCTTCGTGGCGCAGAATCGGGACGCGGTGCAGATCCAGGTCCTGGTCGTGTCCCTGTCCGCTCCGTTGTGGGCCACGCTGGGCGGTGCCGTCCTGGTCGGCCTGGTCATCGGGCTGCTCCTGCGCCCCTCGGCCCGCAAGCAGCGCAAGGCCGCCCAGCGCTGAAGCTCTGGCCGGGTGCTGGGCCGGCGGCATCCGCGTCCGGCCGCACACATGCCGGGAGGCGTTCGCGGCACGTGGCGTCGAGACGACGTCCAGGTTCGAGTCCCGGGCTTCCGGCGGCCCGAAGCCGATGGCGTGGGTGTTCACTGCTGGGCCGTCTCACCGGACGCGCTTCGCCGACCCCGTCCGTCGGGTAGCCGGTGTACCCACGTGCACCACCGGTGTAGAAGGTCTCCGTGATCGGCGCGGTCTCCGGTCGGTCATGACGCCGGCGTTGGGCGAGATCGGGGTTGGAGATCGCGGGTCGCCCGACGGCGACCGCGTCGGCGTGTCCGGCATCCACGGTTTCGAGGGCGGTATGGCGGTCGGTGACCTGTGAGAACCCGGTGTTGGCGATCATGTGGGTGCCTGATCTACGCCGCAGTTCCTGGACGAACCCGCTTTTGACCGTCGGATGGATCATGCTGACGTAGGCGGGCGGTCGGCTTTCGAGGCCTTCGAGCAGTGCCGTGTATGTGGCCGAGACATCCTGTTCATCGGTCTCCAGGGAGCCTTGGATGTTCGCTCCCGGCGAGATGCGGATGCCGACTCGATTCGCGCCGATCGCATCCGCGACCGCCTCGACGGCCTCGGTGACGAATCGGGCTCGGCGCCGGGGAGAGCCGCCGTACTTGTCGGTGCGAAGGTTCGTCGATGGGGCGAGGAACTGGTGCAGGAGGTACCCGTTGGCGGCGTGCAGCTCGACACCGTCGAAGCCGGCCCTGCGAGCGCGGCGTGCAGCCTCGGCGTGCGCTTGGACGAGGTGGGTGATGTCGGCTGCCGTGGCCTCCGGCATCGTGCGCCCGGGGTGGTGGCCGTGGTGGTCGTCGTAGGCGACGGCTGAGGGAGCGAGGACCGTGTCGATGCCGGTGATGCTGGGACTCGTGACTCGGCCCGCGTGCATGAGTTGCGCGAAGACCGGTGTTCCGTGGGCCCGCACGGATCGGGTGACCGCTGACCAGCCATGCGTGTGGGTGCTGCCGGTGAGTCCGGGCTGGTTCGGGTCGCGACCTTCCGGGCCGGGGTAGAGGCCCTCAGTGACGATCAGGCCGAACCCCGCGCGCTGGGTGTAGTACTCGGCCATGAGCGCTGTGGGCGTTCCGTCTGCTGCGGCACGCCGCCGGGTCATCGGAGACAGCACGAGACGGTTCCGGAGCGTGGTGCCTCCCATGGTGAGCGGCTGCCACAGTTTCGAGGCCGACGCCTTGGTCATCGCGAGTCCTCCCGGCGCATCGCCACGATCGTGTCGATGACTTCGGCCTGCTGGCCGCCCGGTCCGTTGGCCTTACGCGTGGCCGAATCGAGAAGCGCAGTGCTCCAAGCGGGGCCGAGGCCAGGGGCTTGCGCGAGTCGGGTCGGCGTCGGATGGACATGCGAGCGCGTGCTCCATGACCACGGAGCGCTCGAACCGTGGTCGATGATGACGAGCGCGCCGCCAGGCTTGACCGTCTCGGCAGCATGCCGCCAGATGTCGTTCCGGTCGGGAGCGTAGAAGAAGCTGCTGAGCACGAGGTCGAAAGGACCGGTCGGCACCGCTTGAACTGTGGCGTCCCACTGGGCGGCCCTCACCCGGTTCGACAGGCCCCGTCCGGCGGCGCGTGCCGCGATGCGGTCGACTGCGGTCTGTGCCACGTCCAGCGCTGTGACCGTCCACTTCTCGTCGGCCAGCCATAGCGCGTCCCCTCCATGGCCGGCTCCCAGTTCCAGTGCGTGGCCGGGCTCGGTGAAGAGCGTCCGGATCGTGGATACGGTCGCTTCGTTGGGTGTGGTGCCCCACTCCGGGTCCAGGGCCCGGTAGTGGTTCTCCCAGAAGTCTGCGTCGTACACCGGCATTCGGAGTATCCGTTCTATTACACGTCCGCGGCTGTACCGCCAGTCCCCTCCAGATTCGGCAGGGAGGTACGGGAGTACGAGCTGGGTTGCGGTTATGGCAACCGTGGAGGCCGGTACGCCATGAGGGATATGCGCGAGTACCACAATCGGGAGGTCCGCTGCTCACCGGCCGCCCGCTTCGCACGCAACGCGGAGGCGGGCCGCTCTATCGATAGGGTCGGCCGGAGACGTAATGGGCGCATCGGGTACACCGGTGCGCCCTTCGCGCGCCTGGACCCGTGGAACCACCGATCCGGACGCCGAACTGTCCGGTTCGGGGGGCGCTCCCGGTCGACCCCCTGGCACGTCTGGCCGCGACACGGCCCGTCACTCACCGGATGCGCGGGTGCGAACCCGCCACGGATACTCAAAGCGCCCCAACCCCCCAGTGAAGAAGGGATTCGACGATGCGCTCTCCCCTCGCGCCCGTCGCGGCCGCCCTGGCCCTGGCCTTCGCCGTCCTCACCCCGATGGCGGCCCAGGCCGATGAGCGGAACCCCGTCCTCTTCGTCCACGGTTACAGCGGCAACGCGAGCAACTGGGACGAGATGATCGACGATTTCGTCGACGACGGCTGGGACCGCGACCGCCTCTACGCCATTACCTACGACTACAACGCCTCCAACGTCACCACCGCCGAACTGATCGCCGACGAGGTGGACGACATCCTCGACGAGACCGGCGCCGAGAAGGTCGACATCGTCGCCCACTCCATGGGCAGCCTGTCCTCCCGCTGGTACGTGAAGTTCCTCGGCGGGACCGAGACCGTCGACAACTGGGTCTCGCTCGCCGGCCCCAACGAGGGCTCCTGGGTGGAGCTGCCCTGTGTGCAGACCGCCCCCGGCTGCGCCGAGGTCGTCCGCGGCTCGGACTTCCTGGACCAGCTCAACGGCGGCGACCCGACCCCGGGCGACGTCTCCTACACGACCTTCCGGTCCTTCTGCGACTTCATCGTCCTGCCCTCCGCCAGCGTCAGCATCACCGGTGCCGACAACAACTCGGTCGGCTGCGTCAGCCACATCTCGTTCGTCAGCGACAACGGTGTGTCCGACGACGTGCGCGACACCCTCGCCTGACCGGTCCCGCCCCTCGGCGGACGGTCCCGGATCCGGAGTGCTGCCGGGTCCGGGGCCCGTACCGTGCCCGCCCGGTGTGTACGGTTGTGGGGCCGTGAGCCCGGCTCCGGCCGGGCCGTGAACGACGGGGGGACGGACATGCGCGCCAACAGGATGCCCACCGAGGAGATCAAGCGCGACCCGGCGGCCTTCGACGACCGGGTTACCGCAGACGGCCGCTACGGCCGCCGCGCCGAACCGGGCCGCTACCGCCTGGTCGTCAACCGGGCCTGCCCCTGGGCGCACCGGGTGGCGATCGTGCGCCGACTGACGGGCCTTGAGCAGGCCCTGCCACTGGCGGTCACCGACCCCAGGCAGGAGATCATCGACGGCGACCCCCACTGGGTCTTCACCGAGGCCACCGGGAGCCCGGGAGACCGCGACCCGGTGCTGGGCATCCACGCGCTGCGCGAGGCCTACCTGGCGCGCGACCCCGGATACGACGGCGGTGTCAGCGTCCCCGCCCTCGTGGACGTGCCCAGCGGCCACCTGGTCTCCAACGACTACGACCGGCTCGGCCTGGACATGGCCACCGAGTGGGGCGGCCTGGTCCGCGCCGGGGCGCCGGACCTGTACCCGCAGGCGCTGCGCGAGGAGATCGAGGAGGTCGGCCGCGGTGTCTACCGCGACCTCAACAACGGCGTCTACCGGTCCGGGTTCGCCCCCGACCAGGCCCGCTACGACCGCGCGGTCCGTGCCGTCTTCACCCGCCTGGACGCCCTGGAGGAGCGGCTCACCGGCCGCCGCTACCTCGTCGGGGACCGCGTCACGATCGCCGACATCCGGCTCTTCACCACCCTGGTGCGCTTCGACGCCGTCTACCACGGCCACTTCAAGTGCAACAGGCGCAAACTCATCGAGTACCCGGCGCTGTGGGCCTACGCGCGCGACCTGTTCCAGACGCCCGGGTTCGGCGACACCACGCACTTCGACCACATCCGCGTGCACTACTACCACGTGCACACCGCCATCAACCCGTCCGGCATCGTCGCCGTCGGCCCCGACCCCCGAAACTGGCTCACCCCGCACCACCGGGAGGAACTCGGCGGAACCCCCTTCGGCGACGGCACCGCCCCCGGCCCGGTGCCCGCCGGTGAGCGCGTCCCCGACCTCGGCTGACGGTCCCCGCGGCCCCCGGCGCGCTCCGGCGAGGCGGTGGCCTAGTGTGGGCGCCAGGGAGGCGGATACCGAGTGCTGAGACTGCGGGGGCGCGAGTACGGCCCGGACGAGACGCTGGTCATGGCGATCGTGAACCGGACCCGGGACTCCTTCTACGACCATGGTGCCACCTGGGAGGACGCGCCCGCCTTCGCGCGGGTGCGCCGAGCGGTCGCCGAGGGCGCCGACATCGTCGACATCGGGGGCGTCAAGGCCGGACCCGGCGAGGAGGTCGACGCCGAGGAGGAGATGCGCCGCACGGTCGGCTTCGTGGCGGCCGTCCGCGCCCAGTTCCCCGACCTGGTCATCAGCGTCGACACCTGGCGCGCTCCGGTGGGGCGTGCCGCGATCGAGGCCGGCGCCGACCTGCTCAACGACTCCTGGGGCGGTTACGACCCCGGCCTGGCCGAGGTCGCCGCCGAGTACGGGGCCGCCCTGGTGTGCACCCACACCGGCGGCCTCACACCCCGCACCGGCCCGGTGCGTCCCGTCTACGACGACGTGGTGCGCGCCGCGATCGAGGCGACGGTCGGGCTCGCCGAACGCGCGGTGTCCCTGGGGGTCGACCCCGCCTCCGTGCTCATCGACCCCGCCCACGACTTCAACAAGAACACCTGGCACTCGCTGGAGCTCACCCGCAGGCTCGACGAGATGACGGCGACCGGCTGGCCGGTGCTCGTCGCCCTGTCCAACAAGGACTTCGTGGGGGAGGCGCTCGACGCCCCGCTGGGGGAGAGGCTGCCCGGCACGCTCGCCGCCACCGCCGTCTCCGCCTGGCACGGAGCACAAGTCTACCGCGTCCACGAGGTCGCCCAGACCCGCCAGGTCCTCGACATGGTGGCCTCGATCCGCGGAGTGCGGCCCCCCGCGCGGGCGGTACGGGGGCTCGCGTGATCGTCGCGACCGCCGTGTGCCCGCATCCGCCGCTGCTCATGCGCGAGCTCACCGGAATCCAGGACGCCGCGGCCGATCTGCGCGGGGTGTGCGTGTCGGCGGTGTCCTCGCTCCTGTCCGTCCCCGACCTGGACGTGGTCGTGGTGGTGGGGGGCGGCGACGCCTCCGGCGAGGGCGCCTCCGGCGGCGACCCGGCGCACCTGTACGCGGCCCGGCCCCGGGCGGAGGGGGAGCGGCTCCTCCCCCTGAGCCTGGCGGTCGCACACCGGCTCCTGCGCGCGGTCGACCACGGCGTCCCCGTGGAGACGGCCACCGTGGCCTGGGACGCCCCCGCCGGGGAGATCGCCGCGCTGGGCCGCACCCTGGCCCGGCGCGCGCCCCGGGTCGGCCTGCTCGTCATGGGCGACGGCGGGACCCGCTGGGGCGTCATGGCCCCCGGGCACCTGGAGGGCGCCACCGTCGACGTCGACCGGGTCGTGGGCGAGGCCCTGGCCGCCGGGGACGCCCGTGCCCTGCTGGACGTGGACCCCCGGCAGGCGGATGAGCAGCGTGTGGGCGGGCGCGCCGCGCTCCAGGTGATGGCCGCCGCCGTGGCCGAGGGGACCGCCGTGCCCCGCCCGGAACCGCTCTACCACGACGCACCCTTCGGCATCACCTACTTCGTGGCGGTGTGGTCGTGCGACTGCTGATGAATGACATCGCCCCCGGCGTGGCCGCCCCCGGCGACGTCCTGGACGGCCGCGCTCTGGAACGGCTCTACGCCTACCCCGACACGACGGCCCGGGCGTGGACGCGCGCCAACATGGTGGCGACCCTGGACGGGGCGGCCGCGGGCAACGACGGCAGGACCGCCTCCATCAACACCCCCGCCGACCTGGTCGTCTACACGCTCCTGCGCGATCTGGCGGACGTGGTCCTGGTGGGTGCGGGAACGGCCCGGACCGAGGGCTACCGGCGGACCGAACCGCGCTCGCCCGCCTTCCGTGAGCGCGCCGCCGCCGAGGGGCGGACGGAGTGCCCGGTGACGGCCGTGGTGAGCGGTGCCGCCCGGGTGCCGCCCCTGCTCGCCGCGGACGTCCCCGGACACGGCGACGTCCTGCTGGTGACCTGCGCGGGCGCGGGCGGGGAGGCGCTGGAGCGGGCGCGGCGCACCGTCGGCCCCGAACGCGTGATCGTGGCCGGGGACACCGGTGTCGACCTACCCGCCGCCGTCGCCGAACTCCGCGCGCGGGGCCTGCCGCGCGTCCTGTGCGAGGGCGGTCCGCGCCTGCTGCGCGACGCCGCCGCCGCCGACGTGCTCGACGAGCTGTGCCTGACCGTCGTGCCCCGGCTGACCGCGGGTGTGGAGCAGCGCATCACCGTGGGCGCCGGTGTGGACCGGGCCCTGGTGCCGCGCCTGGTCGTCGAGCGGGACGGCACCCTCCTGCACCGCTGGATGCGCCCCTAAACTGTGTCGTCCCGCTCGCGTTCGGGTGCCGAGGGGGCCTCCGCGGCCGGTATGCGGCGGACGCGCCGCAGGTAGGCGGTGCGCGCCGCCGCGTAGACGGCCATCGTGGCGGCGAAGATCAGCAGAACCTTTACCAGGACCGTGAGGACGCCGCCCTGGAGGAAGGGGGAGTCCAGGAGCCAGTGCTGGCCCATCGCGAGCAGCACGAGCAGGGCGGCCCCGGCGGCGCGGCGGCGGCTCGGACGCCAGTCGGCGGCGGCGAGCAGGCCCACGGCGGTTCCGGCGACGGCCGACATCGCCCAGTGCGAGCCCAGCCCGGTGAGCCCGACCCGTACGACGGTGGACTGGAGGGCGGTCAGTACCGGGTCGGTCGCCCCCGACCAGGTCACGGACTGGAGCGCGTAGATGAGGTTCTCGGTGACCTCGAAACCGAGCCCGACCAGGGCGCCCAGCACGAACCCGTCGACGGGAGCGCGCAGCGCGTGCGGGAACACCAGCGCCACGAGCACGATCCCCGAGAGTTTGAGGAGCTCCTCGTTCAGCGGTGCGGTGAGCGAGGCCCCCCACACCCCGCTGAACTCCAGGCCCAGCAGTGTCGACCAGAGGGCGCCGAGTCCGCCGTTGGCGACGATCCCCGCGCTCGTCGCGGCGGTCAGTCCGGTCGCGACCGCCACGGCGGCGGCCGGTGTGTCGGGGGCGCCCCCCGGCCGGATCCGGCGCAGGATCCAGAAGCCGAAGGCCAGCGTCGCCAGGCCGAGGGCGGCCGCGAGCGCCGTCGCGGCGGGAAAGGCACGGGCGTGCCCGAAGAGCTGGTAGAGGAGGAACCCTGAGCCGACCGCGCACGCCGCCGCCAGCACGGCCGCCGCGGTGAGGGCGGGAAGCCGGGTGCCGGGAGGGTAGGCGCGGGGCCGGAGACGGGAAGGCAGGGCGTGCCGGGGCGCGGAGCCGGGCGGTGTGTCGCCGGGCTCGCGCGGTGCGGGGACGGCTCTGTGCTTGGCGGCCGGACCGGTGTCGGCGTGCCTCTCGCGGCGGGTGGGGCTCAACGGTCGCCCTCCTCGGTGAAGGTGACCGACCGGACCACGCTGCCGACCGCGGCCAGGTCGGCGGGGGTGGTGTCCTCCCCGCCCAGGACCACCTCCACGGCGAAGTCGCCGCCGGGGGAGGGGAAGAGTGAGGCGATCCCCGGCCCGTCGTCGCTGTGCAGGGTGCCGGTGAGGCCCGGTGTCCCGTCGTCGGAGGTCGTGGGGTCGGGGGCGGCGAGCCGTGCGGACGGGTCCTCGGCGCGCATGATCCGGCCCATGCCGTCCCACAGTTCGGTCTCGTCGGGGGGCTCCTGCTCGGTCGGGACGACCGAGTTCAGGGTCAGTTCCACCGGCCCGCGGGTGAAGTAGTAGGTCCGGTCGGCGGTGCTGGCCCCGGGGTGCAGCGCCCACCCGGCCTGGTCGAAGGTCAGGGAGGCCTCGTAGCCGCCGTAGGCCCCCACGGGCATCGCGCTGCCCTCCGGGACGGGCTCGGACCCGGGCAGGATCCAGTTGGCGACCGGCCAGGCCACGACCAGGAAGGCCGCCACCCCGGTGGCCGCGGCCAGGGCGGCCCACCGGCCGACGGCCTGGTGGTCTCTCCGTGTCCCGGCGCCCGTCGCGGGCTCGGTTCCTCCGCTCAACGCGCCTCCCCCTCGTTCACCCCAAGCGAAGCACCCGTACCGGTGCGAAGTGTGCAGGAAAGGAGGTCTTGGCGGGTTTTTGCCGGGATTTCACCCCGGTCAGTCCGGGTCGGGAACCACCACGGCGCGTCCAGACAGCTCACCCTCCTCCAGCCTGCGGTAGGCGTCCAGGGCGTCGTCCATGGCGAACAGCTCCAGCTCCGGGCGGATCTGCCCGGCCCGGTACATGTCCACGACCTCCCACAGGTCGCCGACGGTGCCCCAGTAGGTGTTGGTCACGTAGGACTCGTAGGGGTTGCTGAAGAACGAGAACTCGTGGGTGCCGCCCGCGATCCCCACCACGCTCAGGCGGCCCTTGGGGGCCATCGAGGAGGCCGCGGCGGCGATGGTGCCGGTCGTGCCCACGAAGTCGAAGGCCGCGTCGACGCCCCGCCCACCGGTGATCTCGCGGACCTCCTCGACCTGCCGTTCGCCTCCCGCGACGGTGACCGCGCCGTACCGTTCGGCGAGGTCGCGGGCCTTGGCGTCGAGGTCGGTGGCGATGACGGTCGCCCCCGTCAGCGCCTTGAGGATCTGCACGCCGATCTGGCCGAGGCCGCCCAGGCCGATCACCAGGGCGTGGCGTCCGCCGCCGGCCAGGTGCGGCAGGGCCTGTTTGACCGCGTGGTACGGGGTCAGTCCGGCGTCGGCGAGCGGGGCCGCGTGCACCGGGTCGGCGTCTCCCAGCGGGATGAGGTGGTGGGCGGGGACCGTCACGTACTCGGCCATGCCGCCGTCGCGGCCCAGGCCGACCGCCAGGTAGGGCAGGGACGCGGCGTTCTCGCAGTAGGTCTCCTCGCCGCGCGCACACGCACGGCAGTGGCCGCAGCCGATCGGCCCGTAGACCAGGTAGGCGGCCCCGGGGTCGATGCCCGAGACGTTGTCCCCGAGCCGCTCGGCCCACCCCGAGGTCTCGTGTCCGAGGACGAACGGGGGCTTCTGCGCGCCGGGCTGCCCCTGCTCGAAGTGCCGGTAGACGCTGACGTCGGAGTGGCAGGCCCCCGCCCCGGCCACGCGGAGCAGGACCTCGTCCGGGCCCGGTTCGGGCACGGGGACGTCGGCCAGGACGGGGAAGCGCTGGTAGTTCTCGAAGACCACGGCTTGCATCGGCGACCCCCTGCACACGTCGGTTGCCTGTGCGTCGGGTAGGGCGTGCCCCCGTTCGCACCAACGCACGACCCCGCACCGGTGCTTTTGTCCTTGACCTTGCGGCGCCGGGGCGCCTGTGTCGGTGGTGCACGGTTCCACAGGCTCATGCCGGGTAGATGCATTGACATCCGGCCCGTGGCCGACCGTCTCGGCCGCGGGCCGCGCCCCGCCCGCGCAGGGAAGGAGGACGGAGATGACCGCCCGAACCCGGGACGGCACCCTCCGCGAGCCGGATCCGATGCCGCCGGACCCGTTCCCCCCGACGCCGATGCCGGACCCGCCGCCCGTACCGGACCCGCCGCCGCCCCATCCGGAGCCGCCGATCCCCGAACCGGTCCCTCCGCCGCCGGGGCCGACCCCGGAGCCCGAACCGGAACCCATCTGAGGCCCGCGGGCGCGCCGCGCGGTCAGAACGCGTCGACGGTCGCGATCCGCAGCCGCTCGTCCTCGGTGTCGGCGTCCACGAGGACCTTGTCCCCGGGGGCGATCCGGTCGTCGAGGACCCGGCGCGAGAGCTCGTTGCCGACGTTGCGCTGGATCGTGCGGGCCAGCGGCCGGGCACCGTAGGCGGGCTGGTACCCGTGCTGGGCGATCCAGTCCACCGCGGCGTCGGTGAAGCGGACCGCGATGTCCTGCTCGGCGAGCCGCTCCTCGGTGCGCTTGAGCATCAGCCGGGTGATCTGGGCGAGTTCTCCGGACTCCAGCGGCTTGAACACGATGACCTCGTCGATGCGGTTGATGAACTCGGGCCGCAGCTCCTCGCGCAGCCGCCGCAGCACCCGCTGCTCGGTCTCGGTGTCCATCAGGCCCTCATCGGTGAAGCCCATCGGGGCGCCGCCGGTGATCGTCTCCGACCCGAGGTTGCTCGTCATGATCACCACGGTGTTGCTGAAGTCGACCGTGCGCCCCTGCCCGTCGGTGAGGCGGCCGTCGTCTAGGAGCTGGAGCAGCAGGTTGAACACGTCTGGGTGGGCCTTCTCCACCTCGTCCAGCAGTAGCACCGAGTACGGGTGCCGCCGCACCGCCTCGGTGAGCTGCCCGGCCTCCTCGTAGCCCACGAACCCGGGGGGCGCGCCGACCAGGCGGCTCGCGGTGTGCCGCTCCTGGAACTCGCTCATGTCGATGCGGACCATGGACTCCTCGCTGCCGAAGAGGCTCTCGGCCAGCGCCCGGGCCAGTTCCGTCTTGCCCACGCCAGTGGGCCCCAGGAACAGGAAGCTGCCCACGGGCCGGGTGGGGTCGGCCAGCCCGGCGCGTGAGCGGCGGATCGACTCCGAGACCGCGGTGACCGCCTCGTCCTGGCCGATGACGCGCCGGTGCAGGTCCTCCTCCAGGTGGACGAGCCGGTCGCGCTCCTCCCGGGTGAGCTGGGCGACGGGGATCCCGGTGTTGCGGGAGACCACCTCGGCGATGTCGTCGGCGCCCACCTCGGGCACCGACGATCCGGTGCCGCGCGCCTGGTGCACGGTGCCCCTGTGCCGGGTGATCTCGTCGCGTAGGGAGGAGGCCAGTTCGTAGTCCTCGTCCTGGACGGCCTTGTCCTTGCGCTCCTCCAGTTTCCTGACCTTGTGCTCCAATTCGCGCAGCGCGGAGCCGGAGCCCTTGGCGCGCAGCCGGACGCGGGCCCCGGTCTGGTCGACGAGGTCGATGGCCTTGTCGGGAAGGAAGCGGTCGGTGACGTAGCGGTCCGACATCTGTGCGGCGGCCACCAGGCTCGCGTCCCCGAAGCGGACCTGGTGGTGGGCCTCGTAGCGGTCGCGCAGGCCGCGCAGGATCTCGACGGTGTCCGACACCGACGGCTCGGGCACCAGGATCGGCTGGAAGCGGCGCTCCAGGGCCGCGTCCTTCTCCAGGTTCTTGCGGTACTCGTCGACGGTGGTCGCGCCGATGATGTGCAGCTCTCCGCGGGCGAGCGCGGGCTTGAGCATGTTCCCGGCGTTGACGGCCCCCTCGCCCGCGCCTGCGCCCACGATCGTGTGCAGTTCGTCGATGAACACGAGCAGGCGGCCCGCCTGTTCGCGGATCTCGTCGACGATCTTGGTCAGCCGCTCCTCGAAGTCGCCCCGGTAGCGGGTTCCGGCCACCACTCCGGCCAGGTCGAGCTGGACTAGGCGGCGCCCGTGCAGGGTCTCGGGCACGTCGTCGTCGACGATGCTCTGGGCGATGCCCTCCACGATGGCGGTCTTGCCCACTCCGGGGTCGCCGATGAGGACGGGGTTGTTCTTGCGGCGGCGGGCCAGGACCTCGATGCACTGCTCGACCTCGTCTTCGCGCCCCACGACCGGGTCCAGCCGCCCCTCCCGCGCCATCGCGGTCATGTCGGTGCCGAACTCGTCGAGGGTGGGGGTCTCCGAGGGCTCGGCCTCCTGCTCGGCGGGGGCGGCGGGGGTTCCGGCCGCCGCCTGGAGCTTGCGGGGGGTGACCCCGGAGTCGTGGAGGACCTGCCCGACCGGGCTGTCGGCGTTGACGGCGAGGGCGAACAGCAGGGTTTCGGGCGTGATGCTGGGGCTCTCGGCGGCGCGGGCGATCTGGAAGGCGTCGAGGAGGGTGCGCTTGGCCGCGGGGGTGAGCCGGGCCGATCCGCGGACCGCCCTCGGTGCCTGGGAGACGGCCTGTTCGATGACGGCCGTGAGCTCCTGGACGTCGGCGTCGGTGCTCTGCACGAGTACGCGGGTGGGTTCGTAGTGCAGCAGGGCCCAGAGCAGGTGGGCGCTGTCGACGTCGGCGCCGCCGGAGTTCAGGGCCCGCCGGGCGGCGGCGTCGGTGACCTCGCGGGCCTCGGGGCTCATCAGTTTCGACAGGTCCACGCGGTGGATCGGGCCCCGGGCCCCGAAGAAGCGGGACAGGAACTCGTCGAACGATCCGGCCTCGCCGCCGGAGGGGTCGTTGGTCATCGAGCGTCGCTCCCTGTACGTGAAGTGGTCGTATGATCACTTTAGGTGATGATCTGCGTGTTGCCGGTGGTGGCGGTGCGGCCCGTTGCCGGACGGTTCGCGGGCTCCGGGTGACAGGGATCACTCCTTCGGGGTGCGCGGGGGTCCGCGTTCAGCTTCCACAAAACCTACTCATTAAGTAGAGTTTCAGGCGGACGTCCGAACCGGAAAGGGGCCACCACTGATGCGACCGCCCGCGCCCGCCACGCGCGCGCTCGCCGCGTGCGCCGTCCTGGCACTGGCCCTGGCCGGCTGCGGAGCGCCCGGCGAGGACGACGGCCCCTCCGTGACCCTCGGCTACTTCCCCACCCTCACCCACGCCCCCGCCCTGGTCGGCGTCGAGACCGGCGCCTACGCCGACGCCCTGGGGGAGGGCGTCGCCTTCGACACCCGCGTCTTCAACGCCGGCCCGGACGCGATCAACGCCGTCTTCTCCGGCGAGGTCGACGTCGCCCTGGTCGGTCCCAACCCCGCCGTCAACGGCTGGGCCCAGTCCGAGGGCCAGGCCCTGCACATCATCGCCGGAGCGGCCTCCGGCGGGGCCGGGCTCGTCGCCGCCGAGGGGATCGAGGGCGTCGACGACCTGCGCGGCGGCACCGTCGCCAGCCCCCAGCTCGGCAACACCCAGGACGTGGCCCTGCGCTGGTTCGCCCGCGAGCGCGGCTGGGACACCGACGCGGCCGGAGGCGGAGAGCTCTCCATCCTCCCCCAGACCCCGGCCGAGATCGTCAACGCCCTCGAACTCGGCGAGATCGACGGCGCGTGGGTCCCCGAGCCCCACCTGAGCCGCCTGCTCACCGAGACCGGCGCCCACCTGCTCGTCGACGAGGCCGACACCTGGAGCGGCGGCGCGTTCGTCACCGCCCACCTGATCGCCGGAACCGCGTTCCTCCAGGACCACCCCGACCTGGCGGAGGACCTGCTGCGCGGCCACATCGACACCGTCGACTGGATCAACGGCCACCCCGAGCAGGTGCGGGCGGCCGTCGACGACCACCTTGAGGCGATCACCGGATCACGGCTGTCGCCCGAGGTCACCGAGGCGGCCTTCGGGCGGATCGACTTCACCGTGGACCCCGTCGCTCCGTCGCTGTACACCGGCGCCGAGCGCGCCGAGGCGGTCGGCCTGCTCGACCCCGTCGACCTCACCGGAATCTACGCCCTGGACACGCTCAACGCCATCCTCGCCGAGGACGGCCGCGACCCCGTCTCCGTGCTGGAAGGTTGAAACGGCCCATGACCATCACCACCGAGGCACCCTTGCGCACCAGCGCCGTGGAGGTCGACACGATCTCCAAGGTCTTCGGACGGGGACCGGCGGCCGTGACCGCCATCGACGGCATGTCCGTCTCCGTCGCCGAACACGAGTTCCTGTCCATCGTGGGCGCCTCCGGGTGCGGCAAGAGCACCCTGCTCTCCATGGTCGCCGGACTCGACCGCCCCACCACGGGCAGCGTGGACGCCGGCGGCCACAAGGTGGCGATGATGTTCCAGGAGTCCGCACTGTTCCCGTGGCTGACCGTGGGCGCCAACATCGAGGTCCCCATGAAGGTCGACCGCGTCCCCAGGGCCGAGCGCAGGCGGCGTGTCGCCGAACTCCTGGACCTGGTGCGGCTGACCGGGTTCGAGCGCAAGCGCCCCCACGAACTGTCCGGCGGCATGCGCCAGCGCGTGGCCATGGCCCGCGCCCTCGCCCAGAACGCCGACGTGCTGCTCATGGACGAGCCCTTCGCCGCCCTGGACGCCATGACCCGAGACATCCTCCACGACGAACTGGAGCGCATCTGGAGGGAGAAGCGCCTCACCGTCCTGTTCGTCACGCACAACGTGCGCGAGGCAGTGCGCCTGGGCGACCGCGTCGTGCTGCTCTCCAGCCGCCCCGGCCGCGTCATCGACGAGTTCGCCATCGAGGCCGAGCGCCCCCGGCGCATCGACTCCGCGCCGATCGCCACCCAGGCCGCCGTGATCACCGACCGGCTCCGCCAGGAGGTCTCGCGCCATGCCTGACACCGACACCCGGGACCGGCAGGTCCAGGGCCTGGACGCCCTCGAACTCAGACCCGAGAGCGCCCAACGCGGAGCGGCCCACACGGCCCGCCGGGTCTGGGCCGCCGCCTGGCCCAAACTGCTCGCGGTCGCCGTGGTCCTGGCCGCCTGGCAGTTGGTCGTGTGGTCGGGATGGCGCTCCGAGTGGGTCTTCCCGGGGCCCGACCGGGTCCTGCCCGTCCTGTTCCAGGAGGTCACCGGCGCCGAGTTCTGGGCCGCGGTGGGCGTCACCCTGCGGCGCGCCCTCACCGGGTTCGCGCTGGCCCTGGCGATCGGCCTGGTCCTCGGGCTCGCCGTCTCCCAGATCAAGCCGCTGCGCGTTGCCATCGGATCGCTGATCACCGGCCTGCAGACCATGCCCTCGATCGTGTGGTTCCCGTTCGCCATGCTGCTCTACGGCATCAGCGAGTCGGCGATCATGTTCGTGATCGTGCTGGGGGCCGCCCCGTCCATCGCCGGCGGCCTGGTCACCGGGATCGACTACGTCTCGCCCTCGCTCAAACGCGCCGGGCAGGCGATGGGGCTGCGCGGCCTCCAGTGGTACCGGCTGCTGATCGTGCCCGCCGCGCTGCCGATGTTCGTCAGCGGCCTCAAACAGGGGTGGGCCTTCGCCTGGCGCTCCCTCATGGCCGGCGAGCTGCTGGTGATCATCGACCAGCAGAACTCCATCGGATGGGCGCTCAGCCAGGCCCGGCAGCTCAACGACGCCGAACTGCTGCTGAGCTACGTCATCATCGTCCTGGCCATCGGCATCGTCATCGACGTGTTCTTCAACTGGGCCGACCGCTCCCTGCGCCGACGGTGGGGCCTGGCCACCGCCTGATGGGACTCGCCGGGTCCACGCCCCGCAGCGGGGCGCGGACCCGGCGCGGTGCCTACGAGTGCACGAGCGGCGTGTCCACCAGGTGCTCGGCCAGGAACCAGGCCTGGAGCTCGTTGCGGCGGATGACACCGGAGACCAGAAGGTCGTTGGTGCCGTCGTCGCCCGCCTCCTGGCAGCGCGCCGCCGCCTCGTGGCAGTCCTCCAGGATGGCCTCGTGCGCCTCCAACAGCCGGGAGAGCATCGCGGGGACCTCCTCGACACCGTCCGGCGGACGCGGGATACGGGTGATCTCCGCGACGTGCCTGGGGTCGCCGATGGCGACCCCGCCGAGGGTCTGGACGCGCTCGGCGATGTCGTCGATCAGCCCGGTCTGCTCGTCGGCGTGCTTGTCCATGAGCAGGTGCAACTGGTAGAACGTGTGCCCGCGCATGAGCCAGTGGTGCTTCTTGTACAGGCCGTGCAGGATCTGTGTGTCGGCCAGGACCTGGTTCAGCCGCTGGCACGAGTACATCCGCGTGTTGTAGGACAGGCCGATCGGGAGCTGGCGGACGGTGCCGAACTCCTGGATCTCCCTCCCCTTCTGGTGCAGCCAGGGCTGGCTGCTGCGCGGTCTGGGCGCCGTACCGGTGTTCTCCGCTGTGGTCACTGCGGACCTCCCCCTCCGTCGTCGGTGGACCGGTTCGGAGTGCGCGGGCACGCACCCCACACGCCAGTGTCGGACACCGACCTTCGCGGGAGGAGAAAGCGCGCGCCATCGGCGGGCAAGGCTTCTCCGAGGCCGTGGCCTGCGGGCGCTCCCGGGCGTGTCGTCGGCGCGCCGGGAGGGGCGGTGGAGGGGCGGAGCCGAAAAACCCCGCTCCGGCGCGGCGCAGCCTCAACGCCTGGCAGGGTACGGCGTGGCAGGATGCGGACAGGGCACGGTGGTGCCGCCGCTGGAGGAGCCGGGACAGGCCAGGGCCGACGGGGGATTGAAGATGACGCTTCCCGACGTGACGCTGAACAACGGCGTTCGCATGCCGCAGTTGGGCTTTGGGGTATGGCAGGTGTCGGACGAGGACGCGGTCGACGTGGTCGCGGTCGCCTTGGAGACGGGCTACCGCAGTATCGACACGGCCGCCGGCTACGGCAACGAGCGGGGGGTGGGGGAGGCCCTGAGCCGGGCCGGACTCGACCGCGAGGACGTGTTCGTCACGTCCAAGCTGGCCAACGACGACCACGGCTACGACAACGCTCTGCGGGCCTTCGACACCACCATGAAGAACCTGCACCTGGAGGTCCTGGACCTGTACCTCATCCACTGGCCGCTGCCCGCGCGGGACCTGTACGTCCCCACGTGGCGGGCCCTGGAGCGGTTGTACGCCGAGGGCAGGGTCCGCGCCATCGGGGTGTCCAACTTCCAGCGCCCGCACCTGGAGCGGGTCATGGACGAGGGCGGCATCATCCCCATGGTCAACCAGATCGAACTGCACCCGCTGCTCGACCAGCGGGCCCTGCGCGAGTTCCACGCCGAGCACCGCATCGCCACCGAGGCGTGGAGCCCGCTGGGCCGGGGCTACCTGCTGGAGCACCCGGTGATCGTGGACATCGCCGAACAGATGGAGCGCACCCCCGCCCAGGTGCTGCTGCGCTGGCACATCCAGCTCGGCAACGTGGCCATCCCCAAGTCGGTGACCCCGGAGCGGATCGAGTCCAACTTCCGGATCGACGACTTCGAACTCTCACAGGCGGACATGGACCGCATCGACGGGATCGACGAGGACAAGAGGTTCGGCCCGCACCCCGACGAGTTCGACGGGCGGTAGGGCCGACCGGCCGCGCGGAGCGTCAGTCGCGCAGGTCGCGCCGCTTGCGCGCGCCGACCAGCACGGTCTCGGGCCCCCTGCGGCGGATCCGGCCGACGTAGACGGCGCCCCCGACGAGGATCGCGGCGAAGACGGCGAGCACGGCGACCAGGGCGGCGGCCGACAGCAGGAAAGTAAGCGACATGCGCCCATCGTAGCGGCTGCGGACGGCCGCGGTCCGGCCGGTCCACGGCGGCGGACGGGGCGCCGGACCACGGAGGACCGCGATGGACCGCACACCGCACAGGATCGTCAACCCGATGTCCCTCCCGGAGCCGGTGGGCTTCTCACACGCGCTCCTGGCCGCGCCGGGCCGCACCGTGCACGTGGGTGGGCAGCTTCCGCTGCGGCCCTCGGGCTCGGTGGTCGGGGAGACGGTGGTGCAGCAGTTCGACCAGGCCCTGGCCAACATGGTGGAGGCGCTGCGCTCGGCGGGGGCCGAGCCCGGTCACGTGGTCGACATGTGCGTGTACACCACGTCCATGACCGCCTACCGGGCCAACCTGCCCACCCTGGGCTCGGTCTACCGCCGCCACATGGGGCGCTACTACCCGCCGATGAGCGTGGTGGGCGTCACCGAGCTGCTGGAGGCCGACGCCCTCGTGGAGCTGGTGTGCACGGCGGTGGTGCCCGAGGACGTGGACGAGGTGCTGGAGGAGGACGCCGAGGCCCTGGGGATGGTGGAGGCGGTCGAGGAGACCCTGGTCGCGCAGCCGCCCGCGGAGCGGGTGCCCGAGCGCAGCCGTGCCTGACCTGCGGGGGCGGGACGGTAGCGGCGTATACCGATTGGTATAGTCACCGGGCACCACCAGCACCATTCGAAGGACGGCCCCGATGACCGCCACCGCCGCCGAAGCCAGACCGCTGACACCCGCCGCGCGCAGGGTCCTCGACGTGGCCGGCCGGCTCTTCTACACGCGCGGCATCAACACCGTCGGCATGGAACTGCTCGCCGAGGAGGCGGGCGTGACCAAGAAGACCATCTACGACCGCTTCGGCTCCAAACAGGACCTGGTCGTCGCCTACCTGCGCGCCCGGGACGAGCGGTGGCAGGACTACCTCGCCCGCCATGTGGCGGGCGCCGGAACCCCGCGCGCCCGGGTGCTGGCCACCTTCGACGCCCTCTACGCCTGGATGGACGGGGAGAACCCGCGCGGCTGCGCCATGGTCAACGCCTACGCCGAACTGTCCGACCCCGACCACCCGGGCCGGGAGGTGGCCGTGGGGCAGAAGCTGCGGCTGCGAGCGCTCCTCACCGACCTCGTCGAACAGGCCGGTGCCGCCGCCCCCGAGCGCCTGGCCGAGGCCCTCGCCATGCTGCACGAGGGCGCGGTCGTCGCCCGCAGCGTCCTGGGCGACACCGACGCGACACGGACGGCCCGCGATGCCGCCGAGACCCTCATGGGCGCCCACGGGATCGCCGTCGAAGTCCCGTCTCAGGTGTAGCCGAGCCGGGACAGCTCGGTACCCGCGACCTCCCCGACCTCCCCGGCCTCCTGGCGGGTCAGGCGGTCGCGCCAGGCACCCGACCCCCACGAGGCGGGGTCCACCAGGTCCGTGGCCGACACACGCGCCCCCGTGAACTCCCGCAGCCGCTGCGCGGCGGCCACCTCCCCGCCGCGCACGTCCTCGTAGCGCAGGGTCATGAGCCGGTCCTCGCCGATCTCCCCGCGCAGGCGCGCGTGCATCCGCACGGCACCGCGCCAGCGCATCGCGCACTTGACCGCGTTGGAGCCGTCCCGGAACGCGGCCAGGTCGGCCTCCTCCCCCAGACCGAAGAAGTGGTTGGGGAACTCGTGCTCGATCCTGGCCGCGCTGGGGTTGAGCCAGGCCAGGGCGACCTCGTCGTCGAGCATGGCCGCGACGGCGTCCCGGCCGTCCCGGATGACCTGGACGAACAGGGCGTCGGGGAAGGCCTCGTGCAGGGCGCTGGCACAGAACAGCAGATCGGGCCCGGCGTCCCCGTACCGCCGGACCCCGGCGCTGTGCTCGCAGGGCTCCCCGGAGGTGTTGGCGGGCACACCCGCACCCGGTCCGGGGCACCGGGGACAGGTCAGGGGGGTCAACTGCCAGGCCTCGGCGTAGGCCTCGCGGAGCAGGCTCGCGGTCCCCGAGACCTTCTCCTGGGCCAGGGAGGGGCGCCGGGCGACGGCGTAGACGGCGTTGAGCACCCCGGGGGATCCGGAACCGAGGTGGAACCCCGGTGCGTGGGACAGGGTGCTGGCGATCTCGGGGACTCCGGAGTGGGGCGCGCCCAGGACGAACACCGGGCGCTCCACCTTGGTCCCGTTGACCACGAGGATGTAGGACGGCTGCTGCTTCATGGCAGTGTCGATTTTCGCACCTTTGGGGCATGTGGTGTGCATCGGTAGGGCATTTCGCACACGTGTCTCGTCCACGCCCGACCCCTCGGACGCGCCGCACCGCCCGGAGGCGGCGCGGAAGGAGACAGTACGGTGCCCGCGGCAACGATGGGGTGTGCCCTGGGTCACGAATGCCGCACGCCGGCCCGAACCGGATGTTTCGGGCGCGGTGGGCTTCCGTCATCGGTCCGGTGCGGGTCGGCCCGGCACGGGCGACAGCGTGCACCGGTTTGCGGAATGGCCTAAATCGGAGTTTGTGACAGGAAATAGTCGAGCCGAGAATGGGTGCCCCGTGGCTCCCTTATTTCCTGGGGCGTGCTCATGCAAAACCCGGGGAACATTGACGGATCCCTCTCGAACGGTTCTGAACAACCCTGAACGCTGCCGAACTCCGCATGGGGCCGCTTATGTCAGAACACTTCTTCCGTCACTTTGCTGCTGAAACTTCTTCTACCAGGACATAGCACACCGAACCTTGTGCTTTTCGACGGGGCGCTCAGGTAGTTTCCCCGCATCGGCCTTTCGCGTCGCACGCCTCACGGGGCGGAGTTCTCCGACCGAAGCCATATGCAGCACGAATCGGCGTGCGACCGTCGGCCACCACAGGTCATCCCCTTTCGGAAGGACACCATGTCCATTTCCCTTACCCCGCAAGCAGGCCGGGTCCTGATCATGGTCCTGGTCCTGGTCTTCGCGGTGTTCGTGCAGGCCACTGGCCACGACCTGGCCACCGCGCTCCTGATCGCGGCGGCCGCGACCGGGCTCGCCGCCGACACCGCCCACCGCACCCTGCGCTCCGGGAACAGCAGATGAACGCGGGCAACGCCGGCTCCGGCCCCCACCAGTCGCTGCTCCGCTACCGGCCCGACCCCGGGTACCGGCCGATCCCCGACGCGCTTCCGCGCCGGGTCCGCAGGGACCCCGACGGCATCCTGTGGGGGGAGGTACCGGTCGTGCCGGTGTCCGCCCGGGACGGCCGTACTCCGTCCTACCGGGCGGTGGTCCTGGTCGACGACCATCCCCGGCCCCCGACCGAACCGCCGCCCGTGTCGCCACGCACCGTGGTCCCCGACCTGCCCGGATACGACATGAAGCCCGACCCGATGACCGCCGCCACCCCGGCCGAGTTCGTGGACGTGATGCGGCGCTACCGCAAGTGGGCGGGCTCCCCCTCGTTCCGGAAGATGGCCGAGCGCGGCGGGCTGTACTCGGCGGCGGCCTTCTGCGACGCACTCAAGAGCGACCGGCTTCCCCGGTTCACCCTGCTGAACGCCTTCGTGGTCGCCTGCGACGGTACGGAGGGGGACTGGCAGCGCTGGCTGACGGCCTGGCGCCGTCTGGGTGAGGGAGGGGACGACACGCCCGCCGTTCTGGTGCCCCTGCCGCCGCCCCGGTAGCGCGGTTCCGGGGTCGCCGGGACCACCCGTCCCGGCGGCCCCTCCCTTTTCCGCTCTTGGGAGGAAGCCCAGCTTGCAGCGGACGATCTTGATGAGCATCGCGAGGTCGTATGAGCACCATGTGAGAACGGAATGGACTCGGATTGTGACGTTCTGCCGCTCCGTCAAGTCGGCTATGAAGGTCTTCCGACAGCAGGTCCTTCGGGCCACAGATCCATGAATTCGGTCAGTGTGAGCGGATCACGGTAGGAGGTACGCAACACAGCGCCCTGGGTCTTCGGGCCTGGCGTAGCCCGCGAGGTTGGTGAACCAGTCCGGCCCTGCGGGGTAGGACCACGGGTAGGAACGGAGTTGGGGATCGGCGCCACGGTCGGTGAGTGTGTCCGCGAACGTCGGTGCCGACCAGCCGGTCACAGGCCCACAGGTAGCCGGAGCGAGGCCGCGTACGAAGCCCCGCCCCGGCAGGAGAGCCGCTACAGCCGCTCGGGGGCGGTGATACCGAGCAGGTCGAGCCCGCGTTCCAGCACCATGGCGGTGTGCGCGGCCAGAGCCAGACGCGACTCGCGTACCCGGCCCTCGGACTTGAGTACGGGGCAGTTCTCGTAGAAGGAACCGAACGCGGTCGCGAGTTCGAACAGGTACGTGGCCATCCGGTGCGGCTGGAGGTGCGTGATGGTCGTCTGCACCGCGTCCGGGAAGCGGGCCAGGCGCAGGGCCAGTTCACGTTCGGCTCGTTCGGTCAGCGCCACCGGGGAGCCGAGTGGCGGTGTATCGCTGGCTCGGCGCGGGATCGAGCGGATACGTGCGAGCGCGTACTGGAGATAGACGGCCGTGTTGCCGTCCATGGCCAGCATGCGGTCCCAGCCGAAGACGTAGTCCTTCTCGCGGTCCGAGGACAGGTCAGCGTACTTCACGGCACCGATGCCCACCGCCGGGGCGATGTCCTGCCGCTCCTGCTCGGGCAGGTCGGTCCGGTCGGCCACCATGGCGCCCGCGCGCTGCTGCTGTGTCCTCGGTCGAGAGGCCTTCAGCGATTCGGGCCCAGAAGCGACGCTGAACCTGGCGCGCGTTGGTGGTCGGTCGCCCTGGTGAGCGCATCGGCGGTCTACCGGTGACAGCAGCACCCCAGCCTCGAGGTCGTCCCATTTCCACACCCCTTGATCGAGGTGTTGCGACAACCAGTTGAATCCGCCCTGCACGCCCCGGTCGGAGGGGTGGACCAGGCCGTCGATGCGCCGGCCCACGTGCTGGCGGTTCCACACCGCCATCTCCAGCGCGTCCAGCGCCAGATCGGTGCGCAGCGGCTTCGACACCCGCCAGCCCACCACGCGGCGGGAGAACACATCGATCACGAGCGCCGCGTAGACCCACCCGTTGAAGGTGCGGATGTAGGTGATGTCAGCAACCCACAACCGGTTCGGAGCGTCCGCGGTGAACGCCCTCTCGGCCAGGTCCGGGCGGGGACCGGGAGCCGCGCCCGTCATGGTGGTCCGCGGGCCCTTGCTGCGGGTGATACCGCGCAGACCCGCGCGTTTCATCAGCCGGTGGACGGTGCAGCGGGCCACCCGGTGGCCCTGCCGGTTGAGTTCGGCGTGGACCTTGCGCACCCCGTAGACGCCGTAGTTGTCGGCGTGCACCGTGTGGATCTTTTCGGTGGTGGCCCCGTCGGTGCGCGAGCGCAGCGACGGGACCCGGCTCTTGGCCGCGTAGTAGGTGGACGGGGCGACCTGCAACACCTCGCAGATCGGCTCGACCCCGAACTGGTGACGGTGGACGTCGATGTAGGCCGTTACCTGGCGTACGGGCGTTCGATCGCCGCGATACTCACCGCAGCGGCCGTGGTGTCCGCTGTGGGCTGCTCCGCTCCAGGAGAGGAACTGGACGTCCTCTCCACCGGCGGCACGGTGGCGGAGGGCTCCGCCGAAGCGCAACTGTTCGGCCTGCTGCGCGGCACCGTCGCCGACGGGACCGCCTGCTTCGTCGCCTCCGACGACGGCACCGAGTACGCGGTCTCCTTGGCCCGGGGGGGTACTCAGCGCTGGACGGCCCCCTGCGGCTGCTCGATGGGGATGGGACCGACCGTCGCCACCGAAGGCGACCGGGTCGAACTCGTGGGCGGTACGGGCGCGGCGGACCTCGCGTGCGGTGGCGCGAGCACGTCCGAGTGGGCGTCCGGGGCGTCGTGTCCGCCGGGTGAGGTCCCCGTGTCGGTGACGCGGAAGCAGGCCGCACGGCCTCCGCTGCAACAATGGACTATGGCCTCGATCACCGACACCGCGCACCACTCCGACCGGGAGGCGTTCGAGCGCGCCGCCGACCTGCTGGCGTCCGCCGGACGCATCACCGTGCTCACCGGGGCGGGGGTGTCCACCGACTCTGGGATCCCCGACTACCGGGGGCCCTCCGGGGTGTGGACGAAGAACCCCGCCGCCCAGCTCATGACCGACATCGACACCTACATGGGCGATGTCGACGTCCGCCGCGAGACCTGGCTGCGCCGCCGCGCGCACCCGGTGTGGGAGGCCGCGCCCAACGCCGCGCACCGGGCCTTCGCCGAGCTGGCGGCCACCGGGCGGCTGCGGGCGCTCGTCACCCAGAACATCGACGGCCTCCACCAGCGCGCGGGCCTGACCCCGGAGCAGCTCGTCGAGGTGCACGGCACCATGCTGTGGGTGGTGTGCGTGGCCTGCGGGCTGCGCACCCCCACCCCGGAGGTCCTCGCACGGCTGGAGGTGGAGTCCGACCCCCGGTGCTCCGCGTGCGGCGGCATCCAGAAGTCGGACACCATCTCCTTCGGCCAGCGCCTGAAGGCGGAGGTCATCGAGGAGGCGGCGCGGGCGGCCCGCGAGTGCGACGTGTTCCTCGCGGTGGGCACCTCGCTGACCGTGCACCCGGTGGCGGGCCTGTGCGACATGGCGATGGTGTCGGGGGCCGCCCTGATCGTGGTCAACGCCGAGCCGACCCCCTACGACGACTTCGCCGCCGCCGTCGTCCGCGACCCCATCGGGGAGTCCGTTCCCGAACTGGTGGGGCGGGTGCGCGCGTCGGCTCTGTGACGGGCCGCCGCCGGTGCCGAACCCCGGCGGCCACGGCTCACGGGCCAGCGCTGCCGCCGAGCCCGACGGCCCTAGGGGCGGCCACGGCGTCGGACTGGTCCCGGTGGGCGGGCCGTGCGGTGTGCTCGGCCGCGGGGGCCGAACCGTCCCGGTGCGCGCGGGCCAGCTCCAGGATGTGCTCGGTGCGTTCCCGGCCGACACGGGAGCCGAGGGCGTTCAGTACCGGCCAGATCTCCCCGGGGCCGAGCGCGTTCCCGGAGACCACCTCCGTCACGCCGTTCAGGTACCGTCGGACGGTCGCGGCCAGTTCGGCCCGCGCCACCTCGTCGGACAGCAGGGCCAGGTCCTCGGCGGCCTGGCGCAGCACGAGCAGTTCGATCCGGCCCAGGAGCGTCTCGCCGAGCAGCCTCCGGTAGCTGCCCAGCCGCTCCCGGGCGTTCGGGGTGGGCGGCTCCATCCGCAGCCGCATGACCTCGTGGAGCTGGCTCCAGACCCGCTCGTCCCCGGCGCCCTGGTACCAGGTGGCCAGGTCGGTGGAGACGTGGCGCAGGTAGGGGAGTATCCCGAGCGTGAACCGGGCGGCCGTGCCGTTGACCCGCATCGACACCGACTTGAGCAGGCGGGCGGTGACCGAGCCGTGGGGGACCGCGATGCCGTAGGGATCGGTCACGTCGGGCAGCAGGTCCTGCTTGGGGCGCGACCGCAGCTCGAACCCCAGGCACTCGCCCGCGTCGACGGCGGAGCCGTCGTCCAGCCCGATGACGGTGGTCAGCTCATCGTGGTTCCAGCCGTTGAGGTGGCGCACGCGCAGGGCCGACATCAGGGAGAACCACTCGGGGCCGGGCAGGGACCGCCACAGCGAGGCCCGGCCCTGGAGGGCCTGGTCGGGCTCGGCCCAGTCGGGGAACAGCTCGGCGGTGTCCACCGGCTCACCGCGTACCAGGCACAGCAGCACCACGAGGTTGGCGGTGTAGTTGGCCTCCCTGCGCGTCAGCGGGATCCGGTTGGGCTCGTAGTCGGAGTAGGACCGGTTGGGGGCCGGGAACGGGGCGTCCTTGAACAGCTCCACCAGCAGGCCCGAGTAGGCCTCGCGCAGCCCCGGCTCCGCCTCCAGCCGCCGCAGCAGCAGCGTGCCCAGGAACTCCACGACCTTGTCGCGTCCCGTGTAGCAGGAGAAGGACGAGAGCGCGTAGAGCTCGCCGTCGTCGGGGCGCACGCTCCCACCCCGGCGCCGGGAGGGCCGCACACGCGTGGCCTCCAGGTCGTCCAGCGCGGTGGCCACCGCCCGCGCCACCAGGTACTCGCCGAACGTGGCGTGCAGGAACTCGAACACGCTCGCCGTCCCGTCGGCGGCCTGGGCCCGCGCCTCGTGCACGAAGAAGAACCGCCCCAGCACCCGGGCCGCCGGGTCGATCCGCCCGTTCGGGCCGGCCTGCGAGGGGTGCTCCGCACTGGGCATGAGGACCGCCAGGTCCCGCCCCAGCTCCTCGGCGGTCACGCTCTGCTTGCGGCGGGTGAACATCGCCAGCGCCGCGATCTCCAGGCGGCGCAGCTCCTCCTCGACCGCCTCGTCGAAGTCCTCGCGGCCCAGACCGGAGCGGTGCTTGTCCACCTCGCGCGTGGCGAACATCCTCAGCAGGCGCTCGTACAGGTCCTCGTTGGACAGCCCGCCCGAGGTGTGGTGGAGGGCGTTGTCCGCCGAGTCGTAGATGAGCAGCATGAGCAGCAGCAGCGGCTGTTCGGCCAGTTCGCGGTAGGGGGCCACGGCGGCCAGGGTGAGCGGCTCCAGGCCCTGCTCGGCGTAGACCGCCGCGTTGGCGCGGTTCCACACCCGCAGCATCTGCTCGATCCGGGCGTCGTCGAAGGGCTCCAACCGCATCACCAGGGTGCCGTCGGGGAACCGGGCGCGGTCGGCCACGACCGTCCGGCTGGTGACGATCACCGCCACGGGCCGTCCCAGGGCCTCCTGCTGCTGCTGGAACTCCTGTACCCGCTCCAGGTAGTCGGAGCGGTCCACGCCCGTGGCCTGGAGGAGTTCGTCGAAGCCGTCCAGGATGACCACGGGCAGCGCGCCCTCGGCGGACTCGGCCAGCTCGCGCCAGGACACCCGGGTGTGCAGCGCCGCGGTCAGCCCCTCCTCGATCTGGAGGTGGATGGGGGCGTTGGGCTGGACCGCGCGCAGCTCCACCCGGATCGGCAGGAAGTCCGACACGGGCAGGCGCGCGGCGAGCATCTCGGTGAACTTGGACTTGCCCGAGCCGGGGTGACCCAGGATGACGGTGGGTACCTCCGCGGCCAGGGGGTGGACGAGGTGTCCGGCGATGACCGTCTGCAGGTCGTCGAGGACCGGCAGCGGCTCCCACCACTCCTCCGTGGAGGGCGTGCCGCCGCGGGTCGCGTACGCGACCCGGCCCCGGGGCGGGACGTAGGCCTCCTCCAGGGTGGGCAGGGTGATCCCCCGGCCCACCTCGTCGGAGCGCAGCACCGGCCGCCGCAGGACGGCCCGGTGCCCGGCGGCGAGCTCCGCGCGCCTGCGGTCCACGGCCCGGTCCGAACCGACCGCCTCCAGGCTCCTGCTCAGCGCGCGCAGGCCCGTCTCGACCGCCGACCGGGTCCGCTCGTGCTCCTCCAGGTGGGCCCACATGCCGAACTCGGGGATGTCGGCGGCCAGCAGGCGGTAGGACTCCTCGTACCGCACCGAGGCGTACTCGCAGGCCACGGGGCGCAGCCGTGCGATCAGCGCGTGCTCGGCGGAGAGGACGCCGTGTTTCTCGGCCACCGCCAGACCGGTCAGGAAGCGCGCGAAGTCGCGGAACAGGCAGTCCACGAAGAACCGGTCGATGCGTGCCGCGCCCATCAGCGGCGCCCGCCCGGGGGCGGAGTGCTCCAGGACGCGCACCAGCAGGGCCGTCTGCTCCTCGCCGGTGAACTCCAGGTCCGCCAGGGCGAAGGGGGCGCCGACCTGCTCCAGGGCCTCCTCCACCGCCTCGAAGAAGGCCACGGTCACCAGGATCTGGTGCGCCGCCTCGATCCGCGCGGTCCGGGTCAGGCGGCTCTCCCCCCGGATCCGGTCCCTGATCCCCTCCAGGGCCCTGCGCCCCTGGCTGACCAGAGCGCCCCGGAGGCCGAAGAGGTCGGGGACGCCTGCCAGGGCCAGGCCGCCGTCGGCGAGCCTCTCGCCGAACTCGGCCGTCTCGGGGTCGTCGGCGCCGAGGATCCTCAGGGCGTCGGCGTAGGTGAGCTGTTGCGCCATGGGGGCCTTTCCGCATCGGGGGTCGAACGCGGGCGGACCCGACACCGGGTGTCGGGTCCGTGGTCGTTATGGGGGCTTCGCTCTCTGTGACGCCTCAGGGCAGCTCCCAGTTCACCGGCTGGGCACCCATCTCCTGGAGCATCGCGTTGGTCCTGCTGAAGGGGCGGGAGCCGAAGAAGCCGTTGCGCGCCGACAGGGGGCTGGGGTGGGCGGACTCCACGCACGGCACACCCGGCATCAGGGGCCGCAGGTTGCGGGCGTCGCGGCCCCACAGGATCGACACGAGAGGGGTTCCGCGCTCGGCCAGGGCGCGGATGGCCTGTTCGGTGATGGCCTCCCAGCCCTTGCCGCGGTGCGACCCGGCCTTGCCCGGGGCGACGGTGAGGACCCTGTTGAGCAGCAGCACGCCCTGCTCGGTCCAGGGGGTGAGGTCGCCGGTGGAGGGCATGGGCACACCCAGGTCCTCCTGCATCTCCTTGTAGATGTTGCGCAGGCTCGCGGGCAGGCGCACGTCGGGGGCGACGGAGAAGCTCAGGCCCACGGGGTTGCCCGGGGTGGGGTAGGGGTCCTGGCCCACGATGAGTACGCGCACGTCGTCGAAGGGCTGCTGGAAGGCGCGCAGCACGTGGTCCCCGGCGGGCAGGTAGGTGCGGCCTTCGGCGACCTCCTGGCGGAGGAAGTCGCCCATAGCGGCGATCTGCGGGGCGACCGGCTCCAGCGCCTTCGCCCAGCCGCTGTCCATGATGTCGTTGAGATCCCTGGTCGGCATGGCCAGAACCCTAGCGGCTGGCGGGGACAGACCGGACCGGTTCGGCCGGCCCACTGCGGAGCCGATTCGGCGTTCCGGTTTCGTCTTCGGTCAGCCGAACGACCCCAGTTTCGCGGCGGTCCCCGTGAGGTAGTCGTGCACGGCCTGTCTGGGGATGCGCTGGGAGCGACCGGTGCGGATGGCGGGCAGGGCACCGGAGCGGACCATTCGGTGTACCGCCAGCTTCGAGACCCGCATGACCGTCGCGGCCTCTGCGACGGTGAGGGAACGGCCCTCTTCCCGGGGTGTCCCTGCACCTTCCTGCGGTGGGTCGGAGATGACCTGATCGTCGAGGTCGGTGATCTGGGCAGTGAAGGAGAGCACCCATGCCTGTGTGTCCGAGTCCGGTTCGCCCGGTGACTCGCTCAGGATCTCCAAGACCGAGTCGGTATCCAGCGGGCGGCCCAAGGTGAGCACCTCGACCCTGATGGGACGCCCGTCTGCGGCGTAGTCGACGATGAACGATCCGTGGTCGGAACTCCTCGACACCGGGCCATGGGAAAGAGCGAGGTAACCAGCGTCCGCTTCTTGGTCGATCGTCACGCTTCGAGGTGCTTCCATGAGGATCACGATACTTCCACCATCGTCTTGAACACAGGGTCCGGAGTGCCCCATTTCGTGTCTTTCACCGCGACATAGATCTTTCGGCCGTCTCTCGTGTGACCGTACAGTTTGTACGAGTTGTTCTTGGAGTCATGCTCTTCTTCGAGAGGGCGTGTCAGCGCGGACAGGACATCCTGTTCCGTGATCCGCCGCTGTCGCATCCTTTCCCGGAGATGCCGGGTCAAACGGGGAGGCATCTATTCTGCTGCCTCCGGAACGACGTCGAACGTACGTTTCGCGTGGTTGTCCCCTGATTCAACGGTGACGATCCATGTGCCTGGTTCGTCAATGACCACGCTTAGGGTGCGCGCCCGGAGGCCGGTCCTGTCAGAATTGCTGAGGAGTGCGCTGTCCACAGTCAGGGCCGTTGATCCAGAAGGTCTGAAGACCTGCGATCGTACCTGTTGCTCAGCCTCCTGGACTGGGACAGCACGGGGTTGTATGAACGCGGCCCCCAGCTCCACCCCGATGGGTAGGTGATTGGCCGGTAGCACATGGAATGCAGGGGAACGGAGGGAGAGAATGTCGTCGTCCACAGCCACTTCACGCCCCAGCAGGAGTAGACAGTCCTCCGCCCCTCGGGAAACATCGGTTTGGCCCATACGAATGGAGATGACGCTTCGTCACGGCTGTGCACAGGGGAACGTTCACATTCCGCCGGTGTCGCGTCCTTACGGGCGGAGGCGGGCCTCCCAGCGCTCCAGGTGGGAGCGGGCGATACGGGTGGCGGGATGGGCGGCCCCGAAGATCCGCGTGTGGTCCTCCACCAGGGCGCGGTAGCGGTGCACCGCCTCCTCCGGTGCACCGGAGTGGCCCAGGTAGGCGGCGTGGTAGTGGCGCCCGCGCAGGGTCGTGCGGTCCTCCTCGCCCAGCACCCGGGCCAGGTCGGGCACCAACCCCTCCAACAGGTCCACCGCCTGCCGCGGCCGCCCCGCCTCCCCGGTGGCGAAGGCCAGGTACAGGCGCGTACCGAGCACCCGTTCGGCGTCCGGGCCGTGCACCGCCACCAGGTCCGGGACCAGGTCGGCGTGCACGCGCGCGGCCAGCGCGTGGTCCCCGGCCTGCCCCGCGTTGGCCGCCAGGTAGTAGCGGGCCGCCAGCGTCTCCGGGTGCTGGGCGCCGTAGACGCGCATCAGATCGGCGACCAGGGCGTCCAGGCGCGCGACCGCACCGCGGTGGTCGCCGTCCTTGCCCGACAGGTACGCCTCCTGGCGGCGGGCGCGCAGCGTGTCGGGGTGGTCGGCGCCCAGCGCGCCCGTCAGCAGGGGGAGCAGCCCGCCCACCTCCCGGACGGCGGCCGCGTAACGGCCGCCGTCGGCCAGGGCCAGCGCGGCCTCCAGCCGGTCGCGCAGCGCGTCGGCGTCCAGGCGGGTGGTGGGCTCCGCCGCGTCGGCCCCGTCCGCGGACCCGGGACGCTCCTCTCGCGCCCGGCCCGCCTCCGGCCTCGTGCGGGGCCGCCCGCGCGGGAGGAAGGGGGCCAGGCCGTCCAGGACCTCCTCGGCGAAGGCCGGACGGTCCTGGGGGGCCTTGGCCAGCATCGACGCCACCAGCTCCGACAGCGGCCTCGGCACGTCCGGGCGCAGCTCCTCGGCGGGGCGGGGCCGCTCCACCATGTGCATGCGCAGCACCGCGAGCGGGTGGGGGCTCTCGAACGGCGGCCGGCCGGTCAGGAGTTCGTAGAGGATCGCGCCGAGCGAGTACAGGTCCCCGGCCGCCGACATCCGCGTGCCGTTGATCTGCTCGGGCGACATGTACGCGGGCGTGCCCATGACGCCGCCCGTCCGGGTGAGGCGGCGGCTCGTCTCGGCGGCCGTGAGCGAGGCGATCCCGAAGTCGAGCACCTTGACCGTGCCGCCGCCGGGTCCCTCCTCGACCACCATGAGGTTGCTCGGCTTGACGTCGCGGTGGACGATCCCCGCCCGGTGCGCCGCGCCCAGCCCGGACGCGGCCTGGGACACCAGGTCGACGGCGCGCGGCACCGGCATCGGCCCGCTCTCCCGCAGCACCGCCGTCAGCGGGCGTCCCTGGACCAGCTCCATCACCGCGTACAGCACCTCGTCGCCCTCGGGGCCGTCGTTGCCGAAGTCGTGCAGGATCACCACGTGGGGATGGCCCGCCAGGCGCGCGGTCAGCCGCGCCTCGCGCCGGAACCGGGAGACGACCTCGGCGGTGCCCACCGAACCCGGGCGGATCACCTTCACCGCCACGTCGCGGTCGAGGACGCCGTCGACCGCCCGCCACACCTCGCCCATACCGCCCCGGCCCACCAGGGTGTGCAGCCGGTAGCGGCCCCCCAGCACCCGTTCCCCGGTCACCGCGGCCCTCACCGTCCCCTCCGCCTCCGGTACCCAAGCGCAGCGTACACAGTGCCCCGTTGGTGGCCCGACCAGAAGTGTGATCCGGGCGGTACCACCGATCCCCGTTCGCGGAACCCGGACTGCGCAGAGCGCGATGCCGGTTCCGTCACCGATGTGTGAGAGCGTGGCTGTGCTCGTGCCGGGCCCTCGAACCGAGCACCGACCCCCTGACCCCCCGTGAATGAGTGGCGGAGAGCCGTGACCCTCAATCTTTACGTCGGTCCCGATTCCCATCCGGACAAGTACCGTCTGGTCCGGTCGGTGGGGCGTGGCGGCGAGGCCACGCTCTACCTGGCCGAGGTCGCCCTGGCGGGCCAGACGGAACCGGTGGTCGTCAAGGCCCTCAACCCCGATTCGGTGCTGGGCGAGGAGCGGTTCGCCGAGTTGAGCACCAAGTGGGGCGAGCAGGCCGAGCTGCTGCGGTTCATCAACCGCCTGGGTGTGGTGGGGGTGCGCGAGCACTTCGAGGGCGCCCCCGAGCACCCCGCCGACGGCGCCGGGGACCCCTCCGACCGCGCCCTGTACCTGGTGATGAACTACGTGGAGGGCCTGGACCTGCGGGACTGGCGCGCCGAGCACGCGGTGGAGGGCGTCCGGGGCCAGCGCGAGGCGCTGCGCTACCTGGAACAGGTTGCGGTGGTGCTGGACGTCCTGCACTCGGGCCGGGCCACCCCGTCCAAGCGCGTGGTGGTGCACGGCGACCTGTCGCCGGGCAACGTCATGATCAGTGACGAGGGGCAGGCCACGCTGGTGGACTTCGGGCTGAGCCGGGTCGCGGCGCGGCACATGACGGCCCGGCCGTGGTTCACCCCGGGGTACGCGGCGCCCGAGGTGTTCAGCGGCGAGTACACCGCGGCCACCGACCGGTACGCCTTCGGTGCGGTCGTCTTCTTCACGCTGACGGGGGAGGAGCCGCCGCCCTCGCCGGAGCAGTTGCGCGAACGGTTCGGTGCGCTGCCCCTGGTGGCCGAGGCGGGGGAGCGCCAGCGGGACCTGGTCCTGTCGATGTTCTCCGCCGAGCCGGGGGAGCGGCCCGCGTCCTCGGACTGGGTCCGGGCGCTGCGGTCCCTGGCCACGTCCGCGCCCTGGACCGGGCCCGCGGAGGATCCCGCGGCACCCGTGAGCGAGGCGCTGTCGGCCGCGGCGGTGGCCGAGCCGCTCACGCCGAAGGAGCCGGAGACCGGTGAGGCGGAGCCGCCCCCGCCCTCCGGAGAGCCGGTCGCCGGTCCGCCGCCCGCGGCGCCCCCGGGGGAGCGGACCTCGGGGCCCGAGGCGCAGGGCCAGGCTCCGCCACCCGCTCCGGACCGCGAAGAGGACGTCGAGGACATGCCCGAGCGTCCGGTCGGCGGGATGCGCGGACGGCCGCAGCAGGAGGGGGAGGCCGCCGAGCCCCCGCCGGGAACCCCCGCGGGGCCCCCGGCGGCGAAGCGGCCGGGAAACCCCTTTGGGCCTCCGGCGGGAGAACAGCCGGGGCCGAGGCCGCCCGCCCCTGCCCGGCCCCCCGCCCGCCACCGGGGGGCCGTCGGGCCGCAGCCCCTTCCGGTGCCTCCCCCCGCCCCGGTGCCGCGCCCCCACAGCGCCCCCACCCCGCCACCCGCGTCCCCCGCTTGGAGTGGTCCGGTCTCCCCGAACGCGGCGGGCGCCGCCCCCCGGACGGCGCCGTACCCGGTGGCGGGCGGCCACCCCGTGCCTCCCACGAGCCGCCCCCGGGAGCCGGAGCCGGGCAAGCGCCGGTCGCGCAAGCCCCGGCTGGTCGGGCTCGCGGTCTACGGCGTGGTGTGCATGATGATCGGAGCGGGCGGCGCCTACGTCGTGATGGACCGGGTGGTGCCCGTCCTCACCGCCTCCGAACAGGCCGGGGAGCCGGTGGACGCGGCCCTGGACGAGCCCTCCACGGGCACCGAACCGGGCGGGGGGACCACTGCCGCCGACGAGGAGGCTTCCGTGGAGCCCTTGGAGGAGTCTGCGGACTCGGACGGTGTCTCGTCCTCCGCGTCGGAGGAGGCCTCGGCCGAGTCGGAGACGTTCCTGCTCACCCGGTTCGACATCCGTTCGTGGGACGGAACCTGGCGTCCCGAGGTGGGGCGCGCGCAGGTCGACGGTGAAGTGTACGGCCATGAACGGGCAATCGTGTGCCGAGACAACCCCTACGCTCCGTGCAGCGGGTGGGCCGACTACTACATCGACGGCGACTACACCTCGTTCACCGCGGTGATTGCGCTGGATGACCGCTCCGGAGACGAGGGAACAACCTCGTTCTTCCTCTACGCCGACAGGGAGACCCTGGTCTCCGAGACCTTGGAACCGGGGGAGAGCTTCGCCGTCGATGTGGACGTCACCGGTGTGGAGAACCTCCGGCTGGAACTGGAGTCCACAGCGAACGACCTCCACCCGGTCTGGATCGACCCTGCCCTGCACACTTGACCCGCCGCCTTCCCGGGGCCGCGACCCGGCCCCGGGAGGGGTTCACTACTCCGCGCGCCAGCCGCCCTGGTGGTCGGCGAGGTTCAGCGCGGTGGTCACCAGCGGCACGTGGCTGAACGCCTGGGGGAAGTTGCCGACCTGGCGCCCGGCCCCCGGGTCCCACTCCTCCGCCAGCAGCCCGAGGTCGTTGCGCAGGGACAGCAGCCGCTCGAACAGCTCCTCGGCCTCCTCGTGGCGGCCGATGGACAGCAGGGCGTTGGCCATCCAGAAGCTGCACGCCAGGAACGCGCCCTCGTCGCCGGGCAACTGGTCGGCGGAGTTGTCCAGGTCGGTGCGGTAGCGCAGCACGAATCCGTCGACCATCAGCTCCTTGCGCACCGCCTCGATCGTGCCCACCACCCGGGGGTCGTCGTAGGGCAGGAACCCCACCTCGGGGATGAGCAGCAGGGCGGCGTCCAGCTCCTTGCCGCCGTAGTACTGGGTGAAGGTGTTGCGGTGCGGGTCGTAGCCGTACTCGCACACCTCGGCGTGGATGGTGTCGCGCAGGGCCGTCCACCGCTCGATGGGGCCCTCCTTGCCGAACTCCTCGATGCTGCGCACCGCCCGGTCGGCGGCCACCCACGCCATGACCTTGGAGTGGACGAAGTGCTGGCGCGGGCCGCGGACCTCCCACAGGCCCTCGTCGGGCTCGTCCCAGCACCACTCCAGGTAGTTGACCAGCGAGCGCTGGATGCCCCACAGGTAGTCGCCGCCGCGGATGCCCGACCGCCGCGCCAGGTGCAGCACGTCCATGACCTCGCCGTAGACGTCGAGCTGGTACTGCCCGACCGCCGCGTTGCCGATGCGCACCGGCCGCGAGGACTCGTACCCGGGCAGCCAGTCGGCCTCCCACTCGGTGAGCCTGCGCTCGCCGCGGATGCCGTACATGATCTGCATGAGCTGCGGCTCGCCCGCCACGGCCCGCACCAGCCACTCGCGCCAGGCGAACGCCTCGTCCTTGTACCCGGAGCGGATCAGCGCCTCCAGGGTGATGGTGGCGTCGCGCAGCCAGCAGTAGCGGTAGTCCCAGTTGCGCACCCCGCCGATCTCCTCGGGCAGGGAGGTGGTGGGGGCGGCGACGATGCCCCCGGTGGGGCGGTAGGTGAGGGCCTTGAGCACGATGAGGGAGCGGACGACCGCCTCGCGGTAGGGGCCGTCGTAGGTGCACTGGTCCACCCACTTCTCCCAGAACCGCTGGGTCCGCGAAAGCGCCTTCTCCGCGTCCAGGTGGTCGGACTCCTCCACCTGGGAGGGGTGCCAGGTCATCACGAACGGCACGCGCTGGCCCGCCGTGACGGTGAAGCGCGCGTCGTGGGTGAAGTTGTGGCCCTGGAGGGTGACGGGGGTGCTCAGCCAGACGGCGTCGGGGCCGGCGATGGCCACGAGTTCGGAGCCGGAGCGGTGCATCCACGGCACCACGTGGCCGTAGTCGAACCGGATCCGCATGGCCGTCTCCATCTCGACGGACCCGCTGATCCCCTCGACGATGCGGACGATGTGGGGGGCGCCGCCGCGCGGCGGCATGAAGTCGATCACCCGTACGCTCCCGGTGTCGGTGTCCCACTCCGACTCCAGGATCAGGGTCTCCCCCCGGTACCTGCGGCGCGTGGCACGGGGGTCGCCCCCTGCGGGGCGCAGTGACCAACTGCCGTTCTGGTCGTCGCCCAGCAGGGCGGCGAAGCAAGCGGAGGAGTCGAAATCGGGTAGGCACGCCCAGTCGAGTGAGCCGTCCCGTCCGATCAGTGCGGCGGTCTGCATGTCGCCGATCAGTGCGTAGTCTTCAATCCAGCCGGGCACGCGGCTCACCCCCAACATGTTGCTTCGGCATTTGCGGATGGCACGTGAACCCGTGCGGGGACACGGTTGCCGCTTCGTCGCGACTCCTCTCGCGCACGCCCGTGTACGCGCCCTGTCGGGGGCTCACTGGCCCTACCCGGCACCGGACACCGCCCGGATTCGGGGAGGGGCGCCTCACGGATCACCGGACCACCTCCCTCCCGAAGCTCCCGGCCGCCGTATACCCGGTTATGTTCCCAGGCCAGGGCAGCCGAAAAGATCGGACACGGACGAGGGCCGGTACCCGTCCCTTGCCGTCTACCGGGATCCATCTTCCCCTCTTGCACGGGCATTCGCTACCCACGACTGCACGTGCATTTCGGTCGTCGTGGCGATATGTGGTGTATTGCGGAGTTCCTCTTCAGAGAAGTTATGCCGTGGTGACACAGTCCCGTCGGGAAGGCGCCCTAGCGGTGAGGCACTGTGGCACCGCTGTTCCCGTCCGGAATCCGCAGCAGCGACAGGAACGCCTGCGCCATCGGTCCGATGGACAGCGCGAACACCACCGTCCCCACGCCCACCGTGCCGCCCAGCAGGGCTCCGGTGACCACGACGACCACCTCGATCACCATGCGTGCCATCCGTACCGACCACCCGCGCTCGGCCAGACCCGTCATCAGCCCGTCGCGCGGCCCAGGGCCGAGCCCGGCGCCGATGTAGTACCCGCTGCCCACCCCGCACACGGCGACGCCCGCCACCAGCATCAGCAGGCGCACCTCCAGGGAACCGTTCTCGGGCAGCAGCCACAGGAACAGGTCGATGGACAGGCCGAGGACGACCACGTTGCTGACCGTGCCCAGGCCGGGCCTCTGGCGCAGGGGGATCCACAGCAGCATCACCGCGGTCCCGGCGATCACGCTCCACGTGCCGATCGACAGCCCCGTCCTCAGGGACAGCCCCTGGTGCAGGACGTCCCACGGCATCGCACCCAGTTCGGCGCGGACCAGCAGCGCGCCGCCGAGCCCGAACAGCACCAGACCCAGGTACAGCCAGACCAGCCGCCGCAGCCGGGGCCGCGGCACCAGCGGGGTGACGAACAGACGGCTCAGGGCGGCGGCAGGCGCGGGTCGGGGGCGCGGCGCGGTCATGGGACACTCCTGTGCTCGGATCAGGGGACGACGGTGCAAGCGGGGGGCCACCTCGGTATCGTGGTCCTAGTGGCACTGGAAGAGAAGTGCCAATCAGATCAACTGGCCCGGTTCTCGGGCATTGCGGAGTACACGACATGGCACGGCAGGGCCCCACACGTCCGTCTGGGAGAAGCGCTGCGGGCGGCCGACGGATCAACGGTCGGCTCCTGGCCCGCCTCATCGGCGAGGCACCGGTGGAGCGACCGTACTACCTGGCCATCGCCCAGGCGGTCAGCGGGCTGGTCATGGACGGCCGGGTCCCCACCAACACCCGCCTGCCCGCCGAACGCGACCTGGCCACCGCGCTCGGTGTCAGCCGCAACACCGTCACCGCCGCCTACACCTGGCTGCGCGACCACCGCTTCCTGGAGAGCCGCCAGGGCGCGGGCAGTTGGACCGTCCTGCCCGACCCCGGCAACGGCGAACTGTCACCGCTGGTGCCCGAGCCCGAGCGGATCGACCTCGGTGTCGCCGCGCCCCCCGCGGTCGACGGACTCAGGGACGCCTCCTTCCGGGCCGCCGAGCAGCTCGCCGCGTACCTGGGCGGCCAGGGCTACTACCCCCACGGCCTGCCGGAACTGCGCCACGCCATCGCCCGCCGCTACGTCGAACGCGGCCTGCCCACCACCCCCGAGCAGATCTTCGTCACCGCCGGAGCCCAACAGGCCCTCACCCTGGCCGTGGACCTGCTCGTCCAACCCGGCGACGACGTGCTCGTGGAGTCGCCCACCTACCCGCACGGCGTCGACGCCGCGCGCCGGGCCGGGGCCAGGATCCGCACGGTCGGCGTCACCCCGCAGGGCTGGGACATGGACTACCTCGCCGACTCCTTCCGCCAGTGGCGGCCGAAGCTGGCCTACCTCATCCCAGACTTCCACAACCCCACCGGGGCGCTGATGGACGACGGCGAGCGGCAGGCCCTGGTGCGCGAGGCCCGCCGCTGCGGAACCCACCTGGTGGTCGACGAGTCCGTCGCCGAGCTGGCCATCGACTCCGGGGACCTGCCCGCGCCCGTGGCCGCACACGACACCGACGGCCGGGTGCTGACCGTCGGGTCGGTGGCCAAACTGCTGTGGGGCGGGCTGCGCGTGGGCTGGGTCCGCACCACCGTGCCGATGGTCTCCCGCCTGATGGCGGCGCGTCAGCGCTTCGACCTGGCCGGGTCCGTGCTCGACCAGCTCACCGTCACGCACCTGCTCGCCGACGTCCTGCGCATCCGCGCCGAGCGCAGCCGCCAGTTGCGCCGCAACCGCGACGCCCTGCTGCGGGCGATGCGCGAGCGCCTGCCCGACTGGCGGCCCAGCGTGCCCGGCGGCGGCCTGGTGCTGTGGGCGGCCCTGCCCCAGCCGGTCGCGAGCGCGTTCGCCGCCGCGGCCCAGCGGCACGGGGTGCACACGGCGGCGGGGCCGGTGTTCGGTGTGGACGGAACCCTGGAGCGCTATGTGCGCCTGGCCTACACCCGCCCGCCGGACGTCCTGGAGGACGCGGTGGACCGGATGGCCGCGGCCTACACCGAGGCCCTCGCCCATCCGGCCCAGCCGCGCGGGCGGCTCCTCGTCTGAGCGCTCAGGCGGGGACGAAGCGGCGGACGAACCGCAGCACCTCGGCCACGGCCTCGTCGCGGTCGGTGTCGTTGAACAGTTCGTGCCGGCCCTCGGGGAAGATCCGCATGGTGGCGTCGGCGCCCGCGTAGGCCATGATGCCGCGCTTTGTGCCCTCCAGGGGCACGAGGGAGTCGGCGGAGCCGTGCAGCCACAGCAGCGGGACGCCGGTACTGCCGGCCTCGGTGATCCGGTCCAGTTCGGTGAGCATGGCCAGGACCGTCGGCTTCTTGAACGGGCCGTGCCAGACCAGCGGGTCCTCGGCGTAGGCGGCACCCACGGAGGGGTCGCGGGAGAGCGAGTCCGGGTCGATGGGCACGTCCGGCATCTCGTCGAGCCCGGCCAGGATCTCCAGGACCTCCCAGCGCCCGAGCACGGGTGAGGACAGGACGAGCGCGCCGACCTCCTCCGGGTGCGTCTGGGCGTAGCGCGCGGCGATCAGCCCGCCCATCGAGTGGCCGATGAGGACCAGGGGGATCGAGCGGTAGGCGGTGCGGGCCTGGGTGACGACGCGGTGCACGTCCTCCACCACGCCGGCGAAGTCCTCCACCAGCACCCGCTCGCCGGAGGAGGCGCCGTGGCCCCGGTGGTCGGCGCCGTAGACCACCGCGCCCGCGCCGACCAGGTCGGCGGCCAGTTGTTCGTAGCGTCCCAGGTGTTCGCCGTAGCCGTGGACCAGGACCGCCAGCCAGGCCGGTTCGCCCTCGGCGGGTGCCCAGGCCCGTGCCGCCAGTTTCCCGGAGCCGTCAGGGCCGCCTGCCAGCGCCCATTCGCGTGTGGTGATCATGGTGCCTCAGTCTCCCTTGTCCGTCGGGAGACACATTACGGTGGTGCACACGTTCGGGGGCTACGGTTGGGGAGGAGATCGACCGGTGTGACCGTTGTGCAGGTTGGTGTTGCACCGGCGGACGGCGTGCATCGGGCGGATAACGATCACCGTGCGTGTGTTCCACGGCGTCCCAGGCAGGCGGGCGTGCCCCGCCGATCAACGACAAAAGACGACATAAGGTGCAATGAGCCTTACTCACTGTTAAAAGTGATCTTCTACTCTTAACCCTGGGGACGCCTCGGATTGGCTGATCCGAGTCAAACCCACACAAATCTCGACTGGAGAGGGTGACGCTCGTGCTGGCCGACTCCTACGGGCGCGTGGCGACCGACCTCCGCGTGTCGCTCACCGACCGCTGCAACCTCAGGTGCACCTACTGCATGCCCCCCGAGGGCCTGGAGTGGCTGCCCAAGCCCGAACTGCTCACCGACGGTGAACTCCTCCGCCTGATCGGCATCGGCGTCACCCGCCTCGGCATCACCGAGGTCCGCTTCACCGGCGGCGAACCCCTGCTCCGCCGCGGCCTGCCCGGCATCATCGCGGGCACCACCGCCCTCGCGCCCCGCCCCCACACCGCCCTCACCACCAACGGCATCGGCCTGGCCCGCATGGCCCCCGCCCTCGCCGAGGCCGGACTGGACCGGGTCAACGTCTCCCTCGACACCCTGCGCCCCGACGTGTTCGAGGAACTCGCGCGCCGCCGCCGCCTCCAGGACGTCCTCGACGGCCTCGCGGGCTCCGCCGAGGCCGGGCTCACCCCCGTCAAGGTCAACGCCGTGCTCATGCGCGGCGTCAACGACGACGAGGCCGCCGACCTGCTGCGCTACTGCGTCGACCGCGGCTACGAACTGCGCTTCATCGAGCAGATGCCGCTGGACGCCCAGCACGGCTGGCGCCGCGACACCATGGTCACCGCCGACGACATCCTCGCGAGCCTGGAAGCCGACTTCACCCTGGAGGCGGCCGACGCCGACACGCGCGGCAGCGCCCCCGCCGAGCTCTTCCACGTACTGGGCGAGCGGTTCCCCAACGGGGAGCCGGCCACCGTCGGCGTCATCGGCTCGGTCACCCGGCCCTTCTGCGGCGCCTGCGACCGCGTGCGCCTGACCGCCGACGGCCAGATCCGCAACTGCCTGTTCGCCCGGGAGGAGTCCGACCTGCGCACCCCGCTGCGCGAGGGCGCCACCGACGACGAGATCGCCGAGCGCTGGATCTCGGCCGTGGCCGCCAAGCTGCCCGGCCACGGCATCGACGATCCCGCCTTCCTCCAGCCCGCACGTCCCATGTCCGCTATCGGCGGGTAGTCCGGTGTCGGCCGCCGCGCGGCGGCCGACACCCCCTGGGGGGAGCGGAGCCCTGTTTCTTGGTGAGGGGTTCGTCGTGCCGGTTGAAAAAACCAACTAGTTGGTTTTATTGTGGCGGTGGTAGGGCGCGCCGTGCGCCGCACCGGACCGTAGAGGAGCGCCACATGAGTACGTCGGGTACGCGGGAACGGACGGCGGGCGGCCGTCTCACACACGTGGGCGACGAGGTGATCCCCGGTGTCTCACCGGCGGTCGTCGTCGAGGGCGGGCGGCTCGCCTACCTTTCCGGACACGTCCCCCTCGACGCTGGCGGACGCCTGCCGGAGGGGTTCGGCGCACAGATCGACCAGGCCTTCGACAACGTGGCCGACACACTCCACCGACTGGGCGCGGGGGTCGGGGACCTGGTGCGAGTCACGGTCTTCGCCGTGGGCCTGACCCCCGACCTCGTCCCCCTGGTCCGCGGAGCGCGCGACCGGTTCATCGGCGACGCGGTGCCACCGTCCAGCGCCCTGATCGGTGTCGACGCGCTCTTCCAGCCCGGCGTGCTGGTGGAGATCGACGCCGTCGTGAGCCTGCCGCCCGCCGAGCGGCAGGGGAGCTAGCGCTCCCAGTCGTGGGTGACGAAGGCCAGGGCGCCCGGCAGCCCGGCCCGCCAACAGGCGCGGTCGTGGCCGCCGTGGTACTCCTCCAGCACGACGGAGAACGGGGGGTGCCCCAGCGCGCCGCCGCGCTCGTCCAGCGCGTCGCGCAGCCGCCGACCGGGGTCCAGCAGCGACCACTCGTAGGTGCCGCCGACAGGTGGACGCGGTCGGGCAGCCGGTCGGCCTCGGCGGCGCGCCGGGGCGGCGTGGGAGCCGAGCGCCTTCGGGGCCTCGGGCAGCGAGACCACGGACGCCGCGCAGTCGAGGCGTTCGCGCGAGAACGGGTCGGGCACTGTGTGGGCGAGGGCGGCGAACCAGCGGGCGACGGCCGGGCGGTCCCCGGGTTCGGAGACGGCCATGGCGCGCTCGCGGCGGACCCGCAGCGTCTCGGGCAGGTCCGCGGGGTCGCCCGCTGCGGCACCGGCGGGCACGGGGGCGACGGTGTAGGAGGAGCGCCAGTCGCCGCGCATGCGGTAGGTCAGGTGCCACACGTCGGTACCGGGCACGCGCTCCATCCGGCAGTGGCCGTAGGAGTCGGCGTCGGCGATCTTGTTGGCCACCAGCAGGACGTCGGCGAGTCCGTCGCCGCCCCGCCACAGGAAGGTGACGGTGCGGCGGCCCTCGTCATCGGCCTCCCCGACCAGCGGGGTGCCGCTGCGGCGGACGAAGGCCCAGACCCCCTCGGGGTCCTTCGCCACCTCGTCCACGCGGGGCGTGGGCACCCGTTCGGGACGGACGGTGCGCTTGAGGCGCGGTGGGACCGCATGGGTCCGCATACGGGCTTTCTCGTTAGGCTGGTAGTGATCTGAAGCACTACCCTATGCACCTTCTGCTCCGGTGGGGCCGGAGTCGGCGGCGGAAAACCATTGGTCCGTCCCGCGTGTTTCTGGCTTGATATGCCGGGGCGGACACCGGGTCCGCCCCGCACAGGCCCGAACCGGGAGAGCGAGGTGGCCTGCCATGCCCTACACCGAGGTCCGAGGCGGACGGGTGCCCATCCGCATGTGGGCCGACCCCGAGGGGGTCGAGCCCCAGGCCATGGACCAGCTCCGCAACGCCGCCGGAGTGCCATGGATCCACGGCCTGGCCGTGATGCCCGATGTGCACTACGGCAAGGGCGCCACCGTCGGTTCGGTCATCGCCATGCGCGACGCCGTCAGCCCCGCCGCCGTGGGCGTCGACATCGGCTGCGGCATGACCGCGGTGCGCACCGACCTGACCGCCGAGCGCCTGCCCGACGACCTGCGCCGCCTGCGCTCGGCCCTGGAGGCGGCGATCCCCGTCGGCTTCCGCTTCCACGACGAACCCGTCGACCCCTCCACCGTGCCCGGCCTGCGCAGCCGGGGCTGGGACCGGTTCTGGGAGGGCTTCGGCGGTCTCGCCGAGGCTGTGCACCCCCGTCTGGAGCGCGCCCGCCGCCAGATGGGCAGCCTCGGCGGCGGCAACCACTTCCTGGAGGTGTGCCTGGACGACGACGGCGCCGTCTGGCTCGTGCTGCACTCCGGTTCGCGCAACATCGGCAAGGAACTGGCCGACCACCACATCGGACAGGCGCGCTCCCTGCCGCACAACCAGGACCTGCCCGACCGGAACCTGGCGGTGTTCGTCACCGGGACCCCCGAGATGGACGCCTACCGCCGCGACCTGTTCTGGGCCCAGGACTACGCGCGGCGCAACCGCGACGTCATGATGGGCCTGGCCTGCCGCGCACTGGCCGAGCAGGTCCCCGGAACCGGTTTCGGGCAGTGGATCTCCTGCCACCACAACTACGTGGCAGAGGAGACCTACGACGGGGTGGACGTGCTCGTCACCCGCAAGGGCGCCATCCGCGCCGGAGCGGGCGACCTCGGGATCATTCCCGGCAGCATGGCGACGGGCACCTACATCGTCCGCGGCCTGGGCAACCCCGATTCGTTCAACTCCGCCTCGCACGGGGCGGGCCGCCGGATGAGCCGCACCAAGGCCCGCAAGACCTTCACCAAGGTGGACCTGGAGAAGCAGACCCGGGGCGTGGAGTGCCGCAAGGACCTGGGCGTGGTGGACGAGATCCCCGGCGCCTACAAGGACCTGGAGTCGGTGATCGAGGCGCAGACCGACCTGGTCGAGGTGGTCCACCACCTGCGGCAGGTGGTGTGCGTCAAGGGTTGAACCCGTGGTGCAGGCTGGGGGCATGACGAGCACACGCGCCCTCCGCCTGGACGCGGTCGTCCTGGCCGGGGGAGGGGCGCGCCGCCTGGGCGGCGCCGACAAGCCCGGCCTGGTCGTGGGCGGGCGGACCCTGCTGGAACGGGTCGCCGAGGCGGTCCGCGCCCACACCCCCGACGCGGGCCTGACCGTGGTCGGACCCGAGCGCGGGAGCCCGCGCGCCCGCTACGTCCGCGAGGACCCGCCCGGATCGGGGCCGGTCCCGGCTCTGCGCGCCGGACTGGCGCACGTGGAGCGGGAGTGGTTCGCGCTGCTGGCCGCCGACCTGCCGCACCTGGCCCCGGCCCACCTGGAGGAACTCTCCGCCGCTCTCACCGGGGCGGACACCGGGGCGGTGTACGTGGACGCCGAGGGGCGCGAGCAGTGGCTCACCGGACTCTGGCGCACCGCCGCCGTGCGCGAGGCGCTCGCCGCCTACGGGGGCCGGTCGCTGTACCGCCTGCTCGGCCCGCTGGAACCCCGGACGGTGCCGCTGCCGGGCGGGGACGCCTTCGACGTCGACACCCCCGAGGACCTGGAGCGCGCCCGCCGTCGCCTGGACCGGTGAGGCGGAGGTCCCTCGCAAGCGCCGGTGCGCCTGAGCGCTTGGCGGGTCGCCGTAAGCTGAGTGGTGGAACGGGGTGCGCCGTGGACGGGCGCACTCCGTTCTCCTCTCATCTCAGCCCTCGAACTCGTCCATCGGCACGACCTCGCGCAGGAACCCGCGCAGGTCCAGGAAGTTCGACAGGTACTCGCGGTGTTCGTCGCACGCCGTCCACACCTTCCGGCGGTCCGGTGTGTGCAGCTTCGGGTTGTTCCACACCAGCGCCCACCGGGCGTTCGCGCGGCAGTCCCGCCGGGAGCAGCGCGGGGGCTCGGTGGTGTCGGGATGACTCAATCCTGTCCCCAAGGCAGTCGTCGGTGGCCCGCGGTAAAGACGCGGCCACGTGCGGTCAAAGCCGCCGACCGGCGGCAGAAAAAGGCGACGCCGGGTGGTTACGGGGGCAAACCACCCGGCGTCGCGTGTGATGTTTCGACGGGGGCTCGAAACATCACCCCGCGCTCCGACGGGGGACCGAAGCGCTAGAACCCAATGTACACCGCAGCCCCCGGGGGTACGTCAAGAGCTGATTACGACGTTGTCTCGGGACAGTCCCGCCGGACATGGGCCTTAAGTCCCAGGTCAGGGCTAATCTGACACTTTGCCCGTCCTTTCCCGTCAAGGGCTCCGGGCCAGGGCGCACCCCGTGTCGCTTCCGCCCCAAGGGGATTCCTCTATCACGCCAGTGAGGGGCAAAGTCCTACCATCGCCCCCGCGTGTCGGCCGCCTTCAGCGGCGGTGTCGTCCAGTGTGGCCGTTGGGGATCCCGGAGCCAGGGACCGGGAGGCCGCGCAACGACAGCCCAGGGGGCGCTCATGTCTCACCACACGTACCGCGTCACGGAGATCGTCGGCACCTCGCCCGACGGGGTCGACGACGCCATCCGCAACGGCATCGGCCGGGCCTCGACCAGCCTGCGCGGCCTCGACTGGTTCGAGGTGACCGAGATCCGCGGTCACATCGAGGACAACGTCATCGGGCACTACCAGGTGGGCCTGAAGGTCGGGTTCCGGCTGGAGGGGTGAGGGGCGCGCGGGCGGCTCCCGGGGCGCGCTTCGAGGGCCGCCCGGGGCCTCAGCCCTGGGAACCCGAACCGGTGCCGCGCTGCACGTCCACGTGCACGTGGTCCAGGTGCCGCAGGATCTCGTTGCCGGGGTCGGGCGCGTCGTAGTCGCGCCAGCCCATGGAGGGGCGGTAGGTGCTCCAGATGCGGTCGTCGAAGATGATGACGTCGATCTCGTAGTCCGGGGCGTGCGCGATCAGCCAGTGCGCCAGGACCCAGCCCGAGCGGCGGTTGCCCTCGTCGACCGGCCGGTAGAAGACGTCGATGGCCCGCCCCTCGTAGTGGGCCGACCGCTCGCCGTGCCCGGTGTTGTAGCCGCCGGGGGTGTAGCCGCCCAGGGACAGGCCGCCGAAGACGCCCTGCATGCCCTGTCTGAGGCGTTCGGCGCGCGCCGTGAGGCCGGACGGCTCCAGGTCCTCCTGGACCGCCAGGTCGGGGTTCTTGCCGGACCGGCAGGTCAGCGACGGTCCGGCATCCCCCTCGGGTCCCTCCACCAGGGCGGCCATCACGGGTTCGGGGATGTCGGCGGTGTCGGGCGCGGCGACCGGTGCGGCCTCCCCCTGGGCCAGGACGGCGGCCGCGGTGGTCGCACGCTGGGCCTGGTCGCGATCGAGGGGGAAGCTCTCCTCGCCCACCCACGCGGCGCACTCCGGCCCCCAGGGGGGTGTGAGGGAGGGGTCGGCGCGTTCGGCGATCCACCTCACGGCGAGGACGGCCGCGACGGCCAGTGCCGCCAGTACCGCGAGGGAGGTCAGCGGCCCCCGCCACCGGCTTCTGGACCGCTTCCTGTGCACCGCGTCCCCGCTCATGCGCCTTCGTCCCGTCCGTCGCCACCGGCCCCCTCCGTGCGTGGAGGGGGTTCCCGTCCGGACAACGGACGGGGCCCGGCCGGAGTTTCTCCTCAGAGAACCGACCACAGGACGAACGCGCCGCCCAGCAGCAGGGTCAGTGCCCAGACCCGGTCCATCGTGACCCCGCGCCACTTCAGCGCGTGGGAGCCGAGGAAGTCGTAGGCCAGGAGGGCGGCCACGGCCGCCGCACAGAACATGGCCGCGGTGTGCACCCCCGTCGCCGCCAGGCCGAGCAGGGTCGCGTCCCACAGAGTCCACGTCCCCTCCGCGGCGGTGGCCACGGTCCCCGAGGAGGCTTCCGGCACACCAGTGGCGGAGGCCTCGGCTGCGTGTCCCCCGTGGCCGTGTCCCCCGTGGGCGTGGGCGAGCCGGCCCGCCAGCACCGGCATGAGCATCAGCCCCGCCCCGTGGGCCGAGGCCATCAGGAACGACCACGCGCAGACCTGCCACAGGGGCAGTCGCACCTCGCGCCAGTGGAAGTGCCGGTGCGAGAGCAGCATCCACAGTCCGGCCAGGACGATCAGGGCGCCGCCGGCCACGGGGAAGAGGACCGACGCGGTGGCCGAACCGGTGACGGTGATGGCGACCGCCGCCACGCCGACGCTCAAGGCGTGCCCCGCCGCGATCGCTGGGACCGAGCGCAGGACCTGCCTCCGCCCGCCCTCTTGCATGCCCCGTGACACGGCCAGGAGCCAGCCCATGCCCGGGTGCAGGCCGTGGAAGGCGCCCAGCGCGATGAGGGTCCAGAGCTGCGCGTTCGTCACGGCGCCAAGGGTCACACGGGCTCTGGTCCGCGACAAAGCGAAGAACCCCATATGGCCGGTTCCGGTCATATGGGGTTCTTTATGTTTATCTATCCTGAAAATGGGGAAGAGCGGCCCTTTGTGGACGCCGTTCCTCAGGGGCAGAGGGTGTTCAGGTCGATGGCGTCCTCGCCCACCTGGCGGCCGGGGTCGGCGGGGGCCGGCTCCTCCAGGCCGGTGTACTCCTGCCACTCGGTGAGGCCGTCCTCGGGGGAGGGCCCGGTGCCGTCGCCCGGACTCTCCTGGACGCCGTCCCCCGGCGAGGCGGAGGGGGAGGCCGAGGGGCCGGCGGGCAGCGCGTCGCCGCCGGTGCCCAGCGCCTCGGCGACCAGGGCCTTGACCATCTCCCAGTCCGGGTTGCCGGTGTACACCTGCGGGGGCGACAACTGGAGGGTGCTCATCGAACCGGAGCCGCCGACCAGGTCGGCCAGTTCGATGAACGCGGGCACCTTGGTCTGCGGGATGTCCGTGGTCAGCGTGCGCTGGGTCGCGCCCGCCAGCTCCCGGTAGCCGGTCAGGACCGTGGCCGGGTCGATCTGGTCGGCCACGTACTTGATCAGGCAGCCCTGGCGGCCCATGCGCCCGTAGTCGTCGGAGTTGACCCGCGAGCGCCCGTACCAGAGCGCCTCGTAACCGTCGAGCCGGCGCAGACCGGGCTCCAGGACACCGCCGTGGACCCCGTAGGGGATCGGCTCCTCGATGAGGACCTGGATACCGCCCACGGCGTCGATCAGGTCACGGAAGCCCAGCATGTCGACCATCGCGTAGTACTTCACGTCCAGGCCGATGTTGTAGCCGATGACGGCCTTGAGGGTGTCGGCGGCGGGATCCACCGCGGTCGGGTTGATGGCCAGCGCCCCGGGGTCCTCGGCGACCGTCTGGTACACCTCGTTGAGGAGGTCGTCGAAACCCCACGGCGGCGGGTAGCGCTCAGCCAGCGCCGTGCCCGTCGGGAACTGCGCGTCCTCCAGGTTGCGGGGCAGTCCGATGAGCACGGTGTCACCGGTCTCGGTGTCGATGCTGGCGACCATCATCGAGTCGGTGCGCGTCCCGTAGCGGTTCTCCGCCGAGTCCGACCCCAGGAGCAGGACGTTGACCCGGTCGGCCCCGTTCCAGGGGTCCGCGTCGTCGTGCGGGGGCTCGCCGTCGGACTCGGGCGAGCCGAAGAGCGAGGCCAGCGTCTGGTGGGCGGTGTATCCGGCGTGCAGGACCATGCCGGAGGGCACGGCCACCGCCAGGCAGAGGAGGAGGACGGTCGCGGCGCCTAGCACCTGTCGGCCGATCGCGGCGCCCGGAGGCCGGGTGATCGTCCAGGAGTGCACGATGACCGCCATCCACAGCACCGCCGCCGCGAACACCCCGGCCATGGCGGCCAGGAGCCACCGGCTCTGCACGGCGATACCGGCCAGCCGGGTCGTCGCCCCCGACGCGTCGGAGGCGATCCACACGGCCGCGGCCGCGAGAGCGGCGACGATCAGCAGGTACACACCCAGGATCAGGGCCCCCGACCGGCGACGGCCCATCCGCAGGTGCGCCGCGCCCGGCAGCGGGACCGATACCGCGGTCCACAGCAGGGCCAGTCGCGTGCCCCGTCGGACCCCGGGCCCCTTCTCTTGCCGCTCTTCTCCGCCAGCCACCGGCGATTCCTCTCCTGCCGCGGGGGTGCTGTGTCCCCGTGTCGCGGTGCGGCCGAACGCCCACCGGTCGACGGCACGCACCGGGCGCCCTGGTATGTCACCGGGCGCTTCTGTCATGTGCACGTGTTCGAGGGGTGCCCCGGATTCCCCCGCTGCGCCGCCGAACGGGTCATAGGACCTTCGGCGCGCACGACGCGCGGGGCGCTCGACGCCTACCGCGCGGAGCCCCTCTGTTCAGTGTGGACCTTTTGTCTGGGTTGTGGGTGCGGGGGTTGGCTCATTCTTGATCTTCTATACAAGTCTGTTATGTACGGGGGATGTCGTCACTGAGTGGTTGGACGGCGCTTTCCCGTCGTTCACATGGGCGAAGCGGCCGTTTTCTTTCGCGATCGGTAGTGGAGTCGTCCCGTAGCTGCGATGATCTGGCCGCAGGAGGGGGTGCCGTTCGGGGGAAGAGCGGCGTCATGGGAACGAAAGAGGCACCATCGTGCTCGATGCGGTTGACGTCGCGCTGATGCGCGCGTTGCAGGGGGACGGCAGAGCGACGTTCCAGGCCCTGGCCGACGGGGTCGGCCTGTCCAGGACGGCCGTGCGCGCCAGAGTGCGCCAGCTCGTCCGTTCGGGGGCCATCAGAATCGTGGGCGTGCTCCACGCCGGAGTCGTCGGTATGGAGGTCCTGGGCCATGTGTCGTTCCGCGTCCACGGCCCCTCGGGGCCGCTGATGGAGGCACTGGACGAGCGGGAGGCGGTGACGTTCGCCGCCCAGTCGGCCGGGCGCTTCCCGGCCGTCGCGCAGGTCCGGGTGGCCGACGACGGTGCGCTCGCCAAGGAGCTCGCGGAGCTGCGAGCGATGCCGGGGGTGGAGAGCGCGGAGGTGTTCCGCGCGAGCGCCGTGTTCAAGGACGCCCACAGCAGCGTGCGTGAGCTGCGCGAGGTGGACCTGGACGCCCTGGACTGGCGGCTGGTGCGCCTGCTGCTCAAGGACGGACGAGCCTCCTACGCCGACCTGGCGCGCCAGGTGGGGCTGTCGCAGGCGGCGGCCCGGTCCAGGGTCGTGCGCCTGCTGAGCTCGGGGGTCGTGCACGTCACCGCGATCGCCGAACCCTCTGCCGCGGGCGCGAACGAGCAGCTCGGGTTCGGGCTGCGGTGCCGGGGGGACGCCGAGGCGCTGGCGTCGGCGGTCGCGACCATGCCCCGGGTGTCCTTCCTGGCGAGCGGCTTTGGCCGCTACGACGTGGTCGGCACGCTCACCGCGTCCGACCGGTGCGGCCTGGTGGAGGCGCTGGAGACGGTCCGGGCGGCACCGGGGGTGGGGTACGTGGAGACCTGGGACCACCTGAGGGTGCGCAAGGAGCGCCGTGGAGGGGAGCGGCCCGCCGAGTGGGCGCCCGTTTGAGGGGCGTGGGGGCGCCCCGTGCGGGGGCGGGGGCGTCCCACTTCCAACGGGACGGTCCGTGGTGGGAGGGGGCGAGGGGGAAGCGAAGGGGGATGGGCGGGCCCGGTCGGGGCCCCTCGCTCTCATTCCTGGGCGAGTGAGAGCGCTTCCTCGATGTAGCAGGTCGCCTCACGCGCCGCGGCCGCCGGGTCGCCGGAGCGGACCGCCTCCACCAGTGCGGCGTGGTCCAGGCCGACGGCGGCCGAGGTCGAGGAGGGGCGGGTGTCGGTCTCCCCGTCCTTCTCGTAGGCGGTGTGCGCGATGCTCGCGTAGACCACCTGTGCGATGTCGTCGTAGAGCTCGACGAGCAGCGTGTTGTGTGTGGCGTTGACGATCGCCCGGTGCAGGGAGAAGTCGGCCTCCACGAAGGCGCCGGTGTCGTGCGCCCGCCAGGCCTCCTCGCGCAGGGCTATGGCCCGGTCGATGTCGGCCATGTCCTCGTCGCTGTGCCGCAGGGCGGCCAGGCGCGCCGCCTCGACCTCCAGCGCGCGGCGCACCTCCAGGTTCTCGCGCAGCCTGGAGCGTTCGAGGCGCCGTCGCAGGGCGCCGCCGAGCTCACTGGAGGCGCGGACGAACGTGCCCGCCCCCTGCCGGATCTCCAGCAGGCCGGCGTGGGCGAGGGCCCGGACCGCCTCGCGCACGGTGTTGCGGCCCACCTCCAACTGGTCGGAGAGCTCCGACTCGGTGGGGATGCGGTCGCCCACGCCCCACTCACCCGAGTCGATCTGGGCTCGTAACTGGTTGATGACCTGGTCAACGAGACCGGTCCGGCGTGTCGAGGCGAGGGGCACGCTTCCTCCTAGGGGCGGTTCGTCTGATGACGGGGCCAGTGCGCTGATTCGGATCGGTTACGCCGGAGCTTAGACCAGTACGGGCGGGTAGGCGTCCACGAACGGGAATGCGTTATGGTCATGAAGTACATCGGGTCATCCTACAAATATGCGAGGCACCCCCTATGAGCTCCGATGCCGCCGCGCGGGCCTCGGCCGCGGACGCTCCCCAGGCGGGGAGCGGCGCCGCCGCGGCCTCACGTAGAACCGTGCTTTCCCTGATGGCAGCCGGTGTCGCGCTGGCCGCCCTCAACCTGCGCACCGCCATCACCAGTGTCGGAGCCGTGCTCGACGAGGTCTCCCGCGGCCTGGGCATGTCCGCGGTACAGGCCGGGCTCCTGACCACCCTTCCGGTGCTGTGCTTCGCCCTCCTGGGCGGGCTCACCCCCCTCCTGTCGAGGAGCCTGGGCGGGCACCGCCTGATGGTGTACGCGCTCACTGCGCTGGCCGCCGGGCTCGCCGGCCGCGCCCTGGCCGACGGCCCCTGGCCCTTCCTCGCGCTGAGCGCCCTGGCGCTGTCCGGGGGAGCGGTGGGCAACGTCCTGCTGCCCACCCTGGTCAAGCAGCACTTCCCCGACCGCGTGGGCCTGATGACGACGGTGTACACCACCGCCCTCGCGGTGGGCACCGCGCTCGCGGCCGGGGCCACCGTTCCCCTGGAACAGGCCACCGGGCAGTGGCGGATCGCCCTGGGCTCCTACGCCCTGTTCGGGGTCGCGGCCCTCCTGCCGTGGCTGCTGGTCCTGCGGCGCGGCGGCGGGGCGGGCGGACAGGGACCCGGGGCGAGCCCCCTGCGGGTGCTGCGCACGGGGCTGGGACGGCAGAGCGTCCTGTACTTCGGTACGCAGTCCGCGGTGGCCTACATCATGTTCGGCTGGTACGTCCAGATGCTGCGCGACCAGGGCATGGACCCCCAGACGGCGGGGCTGGCGCTGTCCTACCTCAGCCTGCTGGGGGTGCCCGTCTCCCTGTTCCTGCCCCTGCTGCTCACCCGGATGGGCGACCAGCGGCCGGTCGCCGCCGTGTTCACCGCGGCCTACCTCGCGGGCATCGCGGGCCTGTGGTTCGCGCCGCTGGCGGGGGTGTGGCTGTGGACGACGTTCCTCGGAGTGGCCATGGGCGGCAGCTTCGTGTTCGCCCTGACCTCGTTCGCGCTGCGCACCCGCACGGGCGCGGGCACCGCCGCGATGTCGGCCGCCAGCCAGGGGCTGGGCTACCTGATGGGCGGCGCGGGGCCCTTCCTCTTCGGGTTCCTGCACGAGAGCTCCGGCGGCTGGCACGCCCCGCTGCTGCTCATGCTGGTCCTGGCCGCGGCCAACGCGGTCGCGGGCCAGGCGCTGGGGCGCCCCCGCCACCTGGAGGACGCCCTGGAACGGGTCAGCCCGGCAGCCAGTCGACGCGGCCGATGAGGTACACCGAGCCGACGAAGGCCACGATGTCGATGAGGGTGTGCGCGACCACCAGGGGCATCACCCGGCCGTAGCGGGTGTAGAACCAGCCGAAGACCAGCCCCATCACCAGGTTGCCGAAGAACATCCCCACCCCCTGGTACAGGTGGTAGAACGCTCTGAGCACCGAACTCGCCAGCACGGCCTTCCACGGCGACCACCCGAGCTGCCCCAGCCGGTGCAGCAGGTAGCCGACCACGATCACCTCTTCGAGGATCCCGTTCTTGGCCGCCTGGAGCACCAGGACCGGCACGTCCCACCAGTTGCCGTCCAGGCTGCTGGGCCGGACCGTCACCGTCAGGCCCAGTTGCCACGAGAACACGTACACGGCCAGCCCGCCCGCGCCGATCACCGCCGCCAGTGCCGCGCCCGCGGCCAGGTCAGGCCCCGGTCGGCGCACGTCGAAGCCGATGGTGCGCGCGCCCTCGCCCGTGCGCTGGAGCAGGTGCACGGCTAGCAGCACGGGGACGAGCGCGAAGGCCACCGAGGCGAGCTGGCGCGACAGGTCCAGCCAGGGGCGGTCGTTCGCCCGCGGGTTCACCAGGCTCGCGGTCTGTTCGGACAGCGGCTCCGGGGCGGTCAGCACGCCCGCGAAGGCGATGACCGCGTATACCGCGGCGGGGATCAGGGACAGGGCCAAAACGCACAGCACCTCCCCGCGCAGCAGGCGCGGGGAGGTGGGCGGCACGGAGGGCGTGTCCGTGCTGGTGCTAGGGGTGTCGTGGGTCTTGTCGGTCACACGAAGCAATGTACGTGCCGTGTGTGGCCGCCTCGGACGTGAGGCGGCCGTCGGCCGCGCGGCGTGTGACACGGACCGCGCGCGGCCGACGGCCGGGGGGACGGCCGTCCCGCCCCGCCCCAGCCACGAAAGCGGGGAGGGGACGGCCGTCGGGGAACGAAGACCTGAGTCTCAGTGAGCCTCTGAGAACTGGTCTTCCTCGGTGGAGCCGGTGAGGGCCGTGGTGCTGGCCTCGGGGGCGATGGTCGTGCTGATGGCGTCGAAGTAGCCGGTGCCGACCTCGCGCTGGTGGCGGGTGGCGGTGTAGCCCTGCGCCTCGGCCGCGAACTCGGCCTCCTGGAGCTCGACGTAGGAGGTCATCCCGTTCTGGGCGTAGCCCTTGGCCAGGTTGAACATCGAGTAGTTGAGCGAGTGGAAGCCGGCCAGGGTGATGAACTGGAACTTGTAGCCCATGTGGCCGAGCTCGCGCTGGAACTTGGCGATGGTCGCGTCGTCCAGGTGGCGCTTCCAGTTGAAGGAGGGCGAGCAGTTGTAGGCCAGCATCTGGTCCGGGTACTCGGCCTTGATGCGCTCGGCGAAGTCGCGGGCGACCTCCAGGTCCGGCGTCGCGGTCTCCATCCAGAGCAGGTCGGAGTGCGGGGCGTAGGCCAAGCCGCGGGCGACACAGGCCTCGACACCGTTGCGGAAGCGGTAGAAGCCCTCCGCGGTGCGCTCGCCGGTGATGAAGGGCTGGTCGCGCTCGTCGATGTCGCTGGTGATCAGCGTGGCGGCCTGCGCGTCGGTGCGGGCGATGACCAGGCTCGGGACGCCGGCGACGTCCGCGGCGAGGCGGGCGGAGTTCAGCGTCTTGACGTGCTGGCTGGTCGGGATGAGGACCTTGCCGCCCAGGTGGCCGCACTTCTTCTCGGAGGCGAGCTGGTCCTCCCAGTGCACGCCCGCGGCGCCGCCGGCGATCATGGCCTTCATGAGCTCGTAGGCGTTGAGGGTGCCGCCGAAGCCGGCCTCGGCGTCGGCGACGATCGGGGCGAGCCACTCGGGGGCGCTGTCGTCACCCTCGGCCCAGGTGATCTGGTCGGCGCGCAGGAGGGCGTTGTTGATGCGGCGGACGACATTGGGGACCGAGTTGGCCGGGTAGAGGCTCTGGTCCGGGTAGGTGTGGCCGGAGAGGTTGGCGTCGGCCGCGACCTGCCAGCCGGACAGGTAGATGGCCTTCAGGCCGGCCCGCACCTGCTGGACCGCCTGGTTGCCGGTGAGGGCGCCGAGGCTGTTGACGTAGTCCTCGGTGTGCAGCAGGTCCCAGAGGCGCTCGGAGCCGCGGCGGGCCAGCGTGTGCTCCTCGGTGACCGATCCGCGCAGCTTGACCACGTCGTCAGCGGAGTAGGTGCGCTCGATACCGGCCCACCGGGGGTTGGTCTCCCAGTCGCGCTGGAGTGCCGCGCTGGCTTCCTGACGTCGAGCGCTCGTGCCCATTTCGATCCCGCCTTACGTGTAGCCCCAAGTGTTCACACCGGTCGAGGGCCCGTGCCACAGGGCCGGGGGTGAGCCCTGAGCGGTAAGTTCCCCGCCGGTAACTATGATTCTTGGGCAAGATCCAAGACTTTTCCACTCGAAATCGGGTGAAGAAGCTCGATTCTTTCCGTACCATGAACGCATGGCGTACTTTGGTGCTGAAGAAATACCGTCTTTGCCAGGTGACCTAGATCTCGTTACCTTCGGGCAACGTCTCCGTCATCTGCGGCGCGCGCGCGGAATGACCCTCTCTGACCTGGGTGAACGCGTGGGTCGTGCGCCGTCGCAGCTCTCCCTGCTGGAGAACGGCAAGCGCGAGCCCAAGCTCTCCCTCCTCACGTCCCTGGCCTCGGCCCTCGGCGTCTCCGTCGAGGAACTCCTCTCCAAGCAGCCTCCGAGCCGGCGTGCACAACTGGAGATCGCGGTGGAGGAGGCCCAGCGCGACACCGTCTACCAGGACCTCAACCTGCCGCACCTGAAGGTCGGCAAGCGGGTCCCCAACGACGTGCTCGAACACATCGTCGGCCTGTACGACGAACTCAAGCGCCGCAGCGTCAAGCCGACCGCCACCCCGGAGGAGGCCCGGCGGGCCAACGCCGACCTGCGGCGGCAGATGCGCGAGCGCGGCAACTACTTCGAGCACATCGAGAAGGCCGCCGCCGAGACCCTCGCGGCCGTCAACTACTCCACCGGTGCCCTCTCCCAGGGCCAGATCCTGGCGATCGCCACCCACCACGGGTTCACCCTCAGGTACGTGCAAGACCTGCCCCGCTCGGTGCGCTCCCTCACCGACCACATCAACCGGCGCATCTACCTCAAGCGCGAGACGACGCTGCTGGGCATGCACAGCCCCCGGACGATCCTCCTGCAGACGCTGGGGCACGTGGTCCTGGGCCACGGGCACCCGCGCGACTACGCCGACTTCCTGCGCCAGCGGGTGGAGGCCAACTACTTCGCCGCCGCGGTGCTCATCCCCGAGACGGCGGCGGTCCCCTACCTCCAGGAGGCCAAGGAGGCGCGCGACCTGTCCGTGGAGGACCTGCGCGACGTCTACTCCGTCTCCTACGAGATGGCCGCGCACCGGTTCACCAACCTGGCCCACCGGCACCTGGACCTGGTGTGCCACTTCATCCGCAACGACGAGACCGGCATCATCTACAAGGCCTACGAGAACGACGGCCTGGTCTTCCCCACCGACGAGAGCGGGGCGATCGAGGGCCAGCGCATGTGCCGCCAGTGGTCGGGCCGCCAGGTCTTCGCATCCCCGGACCGCTACTCGATCTTCTACCAGTACACCGACAAGCCCAACGGCACCCATTGGTGCGTCGCGCACGTCGACCCCAGCCGCGAGCGCAACTTCGCGATCACCCTCGGCGTGCCCTACAAGGAGTCGCGCTGGTTCCGGGGGCGCGAGACCACCAACCGAACCAAGTCCAACTGCCCGAACGGGGAGTGCTGCGTGCGCCCGCCGGCCGACCTCGCCGCCCGTTGGGAGGGCAACGTCTGGCCCTCGGCACGGGCCCACTCCCACGTGCTGTCCGCACTGCCCTCCGGCACCTTCCCGGGGGTGGACGAGCACGACGTCTACACCTTCCTGGAGAAGCACAGCGGGGACTGACGGGCGGGGCGGACACGCCCCAGGAACAACTGGCGAGGGGGCCGGCGCCCGGGCGCCGGCCCCCTCGGCCCGTCCCGCCGAGGGGTTCCAGGGCCGATTCTTGACGGCTTTCTGAGGCGTTCATCGGTTTCCGGGTTCCTTTGGGTCGTTGCTCTTTCGTGTCCCTTTGCATGCGGCGGTGCTGCTGTTTTTCATTGGCGCATACTTTTGCCTCCGATCTGTTACTTATAGTAATGGTATAAATACTGTCAGTAACTAAGGTTCTGTCTTGCCTGGTCATACTTGTCCGTGTTGTGGTGATCTAGTGCCGACGCGAGGTGCTGGTTCGCGCGGAAAAGCATGTGCGCACGGCGTGGATGCTGCTCTGGGTCCTTCGTCTTTGATGGCTCGGTGTTGCGTGGTTCGGCTGATCATGCGTGGTTCTAATTAATTCATCCATGTGAAAGGGAAATTGTCATGAAGAAGACCATGGCCAGACTCGTCATCGCCGGTTTCGTTGCTCCGGGCCTGGCCCTGGCCGCTCCGGCCGCCGCGTTCGCCGGCTACGCCGACTACGTGCTCAAGGACAACGTCAAGAAGGACCGGGTCCTCGAGATCGTCAACGAGATCGAGAGCGAGAACCTGAACTTCAACGAGCTCACCAACGTCCAGGGACAGCACCAGGACCAGGAGGGCACCAACGCCCAGGGCCAGGCCCAGGACCAGGACCAGGTGAGTGTGCAGGACAACGAGAACACTCAGGAGAACGCTCAGGGCCAGGCTCAGGGCCAGGAGGGCACCAACGAGGGGACCAACGCCCAGGGCCAGGGCCAGGGTCAGGGTCAGGGCCAGACCCAGGACGACTCGATCCTCTGAAGCCGACCGGCGTGATGACGGCGGACGCAGCGGCCTCCGGGCATGGCGACCGCCACGGCGACCGGATCCACGGCATCGGCGGATGACGGCGACGGCCGTCGTCCGGGAGGGGCCCGCCCGGGGAACGGGAGGGCCCCTCGGTCGCGCGTGCCCGGTCCCCACCGCAGTGATCCAGTGAGAGTGCGCTCTTGTGCGGGCCCGCCTGTCGCGGGCCCGCGGGGAAGGGAGAATCCAGATGAAGAAGGTCATCGCCCGTGTCCTCGTCGCCGGGGCCGCGGTCCCGGCCCTGGCCTGGCCGTCGGCGGCCCTGGCCGACAGCCTTCCCGAACAGCCGGGAGGCCCCGAACAGTGGAACGCGGGCGGAGACTGTGTCTCCTCGGGCTACTACCCGTCCGAGTGCGGGCACGGGGACGGCGGCCACCAGGGGAAGGACGGCAAGGACGGGGACACCCCGGTCATCAACGTCATCATCCACAACCACATCCACGTGGACAACGCCAACATCAACGACCTGGAGAACGTGCAGGGCCAGGCCCAGGGCCAGGAGGGCACCAACGAGCAGGGCCAGGCCCAGTCCGCGGGGGAGGAGAGCGCCCCGCAGGAGGACCCCGAGAGGATCACCGTGGTCCCTCCGGGGGAGCTCTCCTCCTGAGCCCGGTCCACGGACGAAGGGTCGGCGGGGACGGTCACCGGCCTCCCGCCAGGACGGTGGCACCGGTTCGTGGACAGGTGAGGGCCCGGGTGGTGAGGCCGCCGCCGGTGAAGGCGGCGGCCGCCCCGGGTACCTGCCCCTCGTCGACCTCCACGAGCAGGTGCCCGCCGGGGGCGAGCCACCGGCGGGCGTGGGCGGCCACCCGGCGGACCGGGCCCAGGCCGTCGGGCCCGCCGTCCAGGGCGCGTCGGTCCTCGTGGTCGCGGGCCTCCGGCGGCAGGAGGGCGATCCGACCGGTGGGGACGTAGGGCGCGTTGGCGACCAGGACGTCCACGCGTCCGCCCAGCCCCTTGGGCAGGGCGTCGTACAGGTCGCCCAGGTGGACGGGGCGTCCGGGCAGGTTGCGGCGGGCGCAGGCGACGCTGGCCGGGTCGATGTCGGCGGCGTGCAGGACCGTTCCGGGACGGGCCCGGAGCAGGTGGGCGCCCACGGCGCCGCTGCCGCAGCACAGGTCGACCGCGGTCGAGCCCGGGCCGAGCAGGGCCGCGGCGCTGCGGGCCAGGTGCTCGGTGCGGGGGCGGGGGACGAACACCCCGGGGTCGACGGCCACGCGCAGACCGCAGAAGCGGGCCCACCCCAGCACGTGTTCGAGGGGGACCCCGCGGCAGCGCAGGTCGGCCATCTCCGCGAGGCGGTCGGGCGTGTGCGCGGTGGCGACGAGCAGGAGGGCCTCGTCCTCCGCGAAGACGCAGCCCGCCCGTCTCAGGCGCCGGGTGAGAGCGGAGAGGGAATCGGTACGGGTCGGAGCCACGGATGCCTTTCGGTTCGCGGGTCGCCCGTCAGGAGGCAGCGCGTCCTGTCCCTGGTGAGAGCGCCCGGTCGTCGACCGCGAGGACCGCCTCCCACCTCCTCCGTACCGCCGCTGCGTACTCCGGCCACTGTACAACGGGGTGCGCCCCAGGACCCGGTCTGGCACCATACGCGGATGCGCTCTCCCGAAGGCCCGGACACCCGACCGTGACGATCCTCTACCTCTACCTCTCCGCCGGCGCGGTGACCGCACTGCTGTTCCACCTGGAGGCCGAGCGCACCCTGGGCCGCGAACCCGAACCCGGGTGCCGGCCCTGCCGCGACAACCACGCGTTCTTCGCCCGGATCGTGGGGGACATGCCGATCGTCACCCCCGGGATGTGGGCGGTGCCCCTCGCGGTCGCCGCGGCGGTGTGGCCGCTGTCGGTGTTCACCGTGCTCGCCCCGGCCTGCCACCGGCCCTTCTGCAAGATAGGGCGCACCAGCGACCGGTGACACGCCGCGTCAGCGCTTCGGGCCCAGCGCGGCGATCAGGTCCTCGTGGAGTTCGAACCACACCCGGAGGCGGGAGCCGCGGTCGGTACCGGTGATCCACGCCGGTGCGGTCCCCGGCCCAGCGGAGCTCCTACGCGCGCCTGCCGCGCCTGCCGCGCCTGCCGCGCCGACCGGCCGCCCGCCGCCCAGCCACGGCGGCCGGTGGCACGCATCCGGGGAGGCCGCCCTACCCTGGGCCTATGAACGGCGCACCGGGCGACGCGGCCCCGACCCTCACCATCCCGACCCCCTGCAACGGACCCGACGGATCGGGCAACGGCGGCTACAGCTCCGGGCTGCTCGCCGCCCGGCTCACCGCGGAGGGCGGCCCCGCCGTCACCGTCACCCTGCGCACGCCCCCGCCGCTGGGACGCCCCCTCACCGTCGCGGGCGACCCCGCGACCGGCCTGCTGCTCACCGACCCCGAGACCGACGGCAAGGGCCACCTGGTGGCCGAGGCCGTCCGCGCCGAACTCCCCGACCGCCCGGCCGTCCCCGGCACACCCGTCACCCCCGGCGAGGCGGCCGAGGCGGAGAAGCGCTACCCCGGCCTGGAGGGCCACCCCTTCCCGCACTGCTACAGTTGCGGCCCCGCCCGCCCCGAGGGCGACGGCCTCCACCTCTGCCCCGGCAGGGTGCGCCCCGGCACCGGACCCGACGGCGCCGGGACCGTCGTCGCCTGCACGTGGACCCCGCACCCGAACCTCGACGACGGCGCCGGCGCCGTCGCCCTGCCCGACACCTGGACCGCCCTGGACTGCCCCGGCGGCTGGTCCCACGACATCAAGGGCCGCCCCATCGTCCTGGGCCGCTTCACCGCCCGCGTCGAGGAGGCGCCGCGGATCGGGCACACCTACGTGGCGATGGGCCACCTGGAGGCCGTCGAGGGCCGCAAGGTCCACACCGGCAGCGCCCTCTACGACGAATCCGGCCGCCTGGTCGCCCAGGCCCGCGCCACCTGGATCACGGTGGTCCCCAGGCCCTCCTGAGCGGCGTTCTCCGCCTCCGCTTGACCTGGAGTGCACTCCAGGTCCCATGCTTGGGGCCATGAAGGACCACTTCACTCCCGGAGAGGTCGCCGAACGGTTCGGCCTGACCCTGGACACCCTCCGCTACTACGAGCGGGAAGGGCTGCTCAGGCAGGTCGACCGCGCCCCCAGCGGCCACCGCCGCTACCGCGCCGACGACGTCCACCTCCTCGGTCTGATCCGCTGCTTGCGCGACACGGACATGCCCATCGCCCGCCTGCGCGAGTTCGCCGAACTCGTCCGCTCCGGCGACCACACCATCACCCAGCGGGTCCAGGTGCTCCAGACGCACCTGGACCTCCTGGAGCGGCGCATCGCCGAGTTGCACGACCGGCAGGCGGCCATCCAGAACAAGATCGACCACTACGTCACCGTTCTCACCGAACACGCACCCCGAAAGGTCGAGGAGACCACCTGATGCGCTACACCGCCATCGGCGACCGCCGCGTCAGCGCCCTGTGCCTGGGCGCGATGAAGTTCGGCAGCGAGACCGAGGACGCCACCGCCTCCGCCCTGCTCGACCGCTTCGTCGAGGCCGGCGGGACGTTCGTCGACACCGCCGACTGCTACCAGTTCTGGGTCGAGGGCTTCCACGGCCACGAGAGCGAGACCTTCCTCGGCCGCTGGCGGCGCGAGCGCGGCGTCACCGACGAGGTCGTCATCGCCACCAAGCTCGGCGCCCAGCCCACCGTGCCCGGAACCGGGCTGGAGACCAAGGAGGGCCTGTCCGCCGAGGCGGTCGCCAAGGCCGCCGAGCGCAGCAGCGAGCGCCTGGGCACGGACCGGCTCGACCTCCTCTACGCCCACCAGGAGGACCGCTCCGTCCCCCTGGAGGAGACCATGGGCGCGTTCGCCGCCCTCGTCGCCGACGGCCGCGTCGCCGAGCTGGGCCTGTCCAACCACCGCACCTGGCGCCTGGAGCGCGCCCGTGCGATCGCCGAGACCCGCCACTGGCCGCGTCCGCGTGTCCTCCAGTACCGGTACAGCTATCTGCAACCCCGCTTCGACCGGCCGCTCCAGTCCATGGGCCACATGCACGTCACGCCCGAACTGCTGGACTTCGTCCGCGCCGAGCGCGCCGAGGGGCGCGAGTACACGGTGGTGGCCTACACGCCGCTGCTGTGGGGTGCCTACACCCGCCGGGACAAGACCCTGGACCCCGTCTACGACCACCCCGGCACCGCGGCCCGCCTCGCCGTCCTCGACGACGTGGTCGCCGAGACCGGCGCCACCCGCAACCAGGTCGTCCTGGCCTGGTTGATGGACCACGGCATCGTGCCGCTGGTGGGCGTGAGCGGTACGGCCCAGCTCGACGAGGCGATCGAGGCCACCGACCTCGCCCTCTCGCCCGAACAGCGGTCCCGCCTGGACGAGGCGGGTTGACAGGGAGGACTCCCGTGCCCGTGGCAGCGGTCCCGCCACGGGCACGGGGGCCCGGCCGTGCCCGCCCGGAAGAGACCACGCCGCCGGGTGCCCGTCGAGGACGGTGACGGGCGAAGGCCCCTGTTTTCCCCTGCACGCACCCGGATACCTTCCTAGGGGCGGCCGACACGCCGTCTCGGTCCGAGCACCCGGGAGGGGCGTTGCCCGACAGCACCTACCACCAGATCCACTTCGCCTGGGCGGAACCGACCCTTCTGGGGCGCAACGGCCCCGGCCCCGCCGCCACCTCCCTGCCCGAGGACGAACTCCCCGCGCTGCGCTCCTGGCGCGACCGGCTCGTCCCCGCCCTCACCGCCGATTACGGTGCGGCCCTGCCCGGCACGCCCCCCTCCGACTATCCCGAGACCCTCTGGTCCCGCGCCTATCCCGACGGGCAGGCGGCCCTCGTCTACCGCTGGCCCGGCGAGGTGCACCGCGCGCACGCCTGCGCGATCGTGGGCCCCGCCCACGGACTCACCCTCCCCCGTGTGCTGTCCCTGCACGAGAACCCCCGCACCCGCCCCGCCGAGAGCCGTCCCCCCGGACCGGGCTGGGAGACCATGGAGCCCTTGGCCGTCCCCGAACCGTGGGAGGCCACCGCCGCCCCCGGCGCCCAGCGCAACCGCGACCGCCGCGCCGCCGAGACCACGATCTGCGGCGAGCCCGTCCTGGCCGGAGCCGTCGCCGCGGCCCTGGCCCACCCCGAACGCCCGGTCCGCCTCGCCCTGGAACCCGAGCACGCCGACCTGTGGCAGGGCCTCCAGTTACGTTTCCTCTGGGGCCTGCACCGCATCCTGTACGACGTCCTCACCCCCGCCGACGCACTGCCCGCGGCCGGATGGGACTGGTCCTTCTCCACCTACGAACCGCTGCTGGGCCCCGACGACGGCCCGCACACCGCCTTCGGTCCGCCCCCCGCCGACACGCTCTCCCCCCGCCCGGCCCCGCCGCCGCCCGACTTCCTGCGGGTGGCCGAGGCCCTGGTGTCCCTCCTGCGCGAGGAGGGCGGCGACGCACTCGCCGACCACCTGCACGAACGCGGGGTGCCCGACGCGCCGACCTTCACCGAACGCCGCGACCTGCTGCGCGACTGGCTCGACCCCCGCGCCCGGCCCCGGCCCGCCGAGGAGGCCGAGCGTCCGGAGCCCGCCCCCCGGCCGCCGTGGGAGGGCGACGACGCCCTGGCCGCGCAGGCGCTCCCCGATCTCGGGCCCGACGACGGGGAGCCGCAGGGGGTGGGCGCCGCCGAGGCGGAGGAGCCCGTCGTCGAGGCCCTTCCCGAGGAGGACCGGCCGCTCCCCGAACCCGGTACCGTGCCCGCCCCGTTCGACGACGACGCCCCGGGCCCCGAACCCGACGACGGGGTCCCCGCCGCGGAGGACCTGCCGCCCGACGACACCGGAGCGCAACAGCCGCCCGCCCCCGACGGCCCCTCCCGGGAGTATCCGGCCCCCGCCTTCGAATCCGACTACGCCTCCGAGACCCTGCCCGGAACCGAGGAGATCCGCCCCGACCTCGCCGGCGAGGGCAACTGGCCCACCCAGTACGCCGACCTCCCCCTCGCCCGCCTGGAGCGCTGGCACACCCGCCGCGGCCCCGAGGCGGCTCGCGTGGACATCGTCGACGCCCGCGCGGCCGTCCGCGCCGAGCGGGCCGAACTCCAGCGCGTCCGCGGCGAGCGCGACGACTACCACGCCGAGGTACAGGACCTGCGCCGCGAGGTCGCCCGCCTCGACCAGTCCTGGATCGACGCCGACGGTCCTCTCAGGTCCCGCCGCAGACGGCGGCGCCGCGGGCTCGCCTGGACGCTGGCCCTGCTCCTGGCAGTCCTGGCAGCGGCGGCGGGACTGGAGGCGGGCGCCCGGTACGGGCGGGGCGCCCTCGACCTGCTCGCCCTGGCCTGGGCCCGCCTCCCGCTGGGCTGACCCCCGTGGGCCGCTGGAACGTCGTGGGCCACACGTCGTGTCTGGTCGAGCACACCCCGGCGGCACCTAGCCTGGGGACATGATCCACAGCCAGCCCTCGGCCCCGCTCCCGCCGGAGTTCCTCGGCGCCGTCTTCGCCCTCGACCTGCCCCAGGCCTGCGTGGACGAACTGGCGGCCGACCCCGCCGACGCCGGGGGCATCCTCCTGGACTTCGCCGACGGGCTGCGCCACAGCGACCCGGACCGGGCCCAACGGCTGCTCGGCGTCCTGCGGGAGCGGGCCCCCGAACCCGTGCACCGCCAGTACGCCGTCCACATGGCGGCGGGGATCCTGCGCGGCCAGGGGGAGGCCGCCGAGGCCGACCGGCTCATCGACGAACTCATGGACCCGGGCACGCTCCTGCCGGAGACCGCCTTCGTGCTGGCGGAGGACTTCGAGACCGACGGCGACCTCGAACGCGCCCTGGCCTGCTACAACGTGAGCTGTCGGGGGCTGCTGGCCCATCCCGCCGACCTCGTCGCGGGCCTGGACCCCCTGGGCCTCATCCCCCTGCTCTCCCGGGCGCGCCTGCGCGGCGCGCTCGGCCACGCCCCCGACGCCCACGACGAGGCGGCCCTGTCCGCCGACGGTCGGCAGGCGACCCTGCGCGACGAACTCGACCTGCTCGACGAACAGCTGCACGGCCCCGCCGGGACCGACGGCGGGACCGCAGCCCTGGTGGTGCTGGACCCGTCCTCCCACGCGCGTGCCCGCGCCGAGGGGCGTGTCCCCGAGCAGTCCGCGGCCGACTACTACCTGGCGGCCGAACGGCGGCTGCGCACCTGGCCGGGGGAGCGCCCCGCCGTGGTCCTGGCCGGCCTCGACGAGGTCGCGGACCTGCTGGGCGACGAGGACGGCCTGGCCCGCTGGGCCCGGGACACCGCACCCGAGGGTTCCCCGCGCCGCCGCCCCTGGCCGCCCGAGCGCAACCGGCCGTGCTGGTGCGGCTCGGAGCGCAAGTACAAGAAGTGCTGCGGCGCCCCCTCCACCGGCTGAACGGCCACGGGTCACCCGTGTGCGATCCCCAAGTGCACTACTCTTTGCTCTTGAATGGAATCGGAGAGTAGTCAACGTGGTTTTCGGGGGAACACCATGACCGCTGGAAGGACACTGTGGACCGCTGCGCTCGCGGCGGCCCTCACCCTGGCTCCGGGGACGGCCCACGCCCAGGGCGACGAGCAGCCGGTCGAGGTCCGCTGTGAGCGCCTCGACTCGTTCTGGTCCCTGGTGATCTGCGCCGCCACCTGCGGAGAGGCGCTCGACAAGGAGAGCGTCACCCTCCAGGAGTGCACGGCACTGGAGGAGCGGGGCCGCTGATCCGGGGCGGTCGGCGCGGGCCGCCCCCGACGGTTCTGGTTGGATGTCCGGGCCAGACGGACACACGGGAACCATGTGGGGCGGACCGATGCGTGCGACCGTGAGCCAGGACGCCGTCTTCGAGCGCGTCCTGGCCCTCCTCCGGGAGCGGTCCCCGGACACGTCCGGACGGCGTCCAGACGCTCTTCGAGCCCGGCAGGCCGTGCCGCGACGCCGGGACGAAGGCCTCAGACGTCCTGGAGGTCCACGACGCGGGCACCCCCACCCTGCCCACCGGCCGGGTCCTGGCCCACGCGCCCGCAGGGCTCGGGTTCGCGGGAGAGGACACGGCGTTCACCGAGCCCCTGCCGTCCGGCGAACACCCCGTGCGCCTGTCCGTCCTGCGCTGCGACGACGGTTCCACCCGGGTGGCCACCGTGCGCGTCGACGCCGCCGGCGCCGACCAGGCCGCCTCCTGGGAGATGGCCCTGCGCCCCGGCGAGAGCCTGGCCGAGGGCTGGTTCCACGGCACGCACGTGGACGGGGACTCCGGCCTGGTGGGCCTGTGCGACGCGGCGTCCCTGCCCGGACTCGCCGACCTGCTCACCGACCCCGACCGCGACCCCAACCTCCTCATCGGCTACACCGAACGGGAGCGGGAACGCCTGGCCGAACGGGAACGCCGCCTCCAGGAGAGCGCCCGCGCCCTCTTGGTGGCCCCCGGAACCCAAACCGCTCAGGAGTTCGCCGAGGCCGTCAGCGACTCCCTCGAAGGCGAGCTGGAGTTCCGGGACGGCCCGTACACGCTCCTGCGCCTAGCGCACGCCATCGCCCGAACCGAGGACCCCGGCCCGCCCGCGGCTCCGGGCTCCCGCGACACGAGCCCGTGGTTCAGGGTCCTGCGCGCCCCGGAGGGCGGTGAACTGCTGGCCGTCCTCGTCGACCGCGTCGGCCCCTGCCCGGTGTGGCTGGGCCGGGACACCGACGGCCGCGCCGTCTCCCTGGTCCTGGACGCCCGCGCCCTCGACCGGCCCGCCGACGTCTACGGCACCGAGCCGTAGGGGGGCTCGCGGCCGGGCGCGCGGCCATCGGTAGTCTCACCGGGAGGACCCCGGAAGCCGTGCAGAGCATACGGCCGATACGAAGGTAGGCGACGATGGCCAAGGGCATCCAGGTCGGCGACACCGTTCCCGACGTCACCCTCCCCACGCAGACCGGCGAGCAGGTGCGCCTGCACGACCGGCTCGGCGAGCACCCCGTGGTGCTGTACTTCTACCCCAAGGACAACACCGCGGGCTGCACCGCGCAGGCGTGCGCCTTCCGCGACAGCCACGAGGTCTTCACCGACGCCGGCGCCGAGGTGATCGGCATCAGCTCCGACTCGGTGGAGCGCCACGCGGCCTTCGCCGACCAGCACAAGCTCCCCTTCACCCTGCTCAGCGACGAGGGCGGCGCCGTCCGCAAGAAGTTCGGTGTGCCCTCGGCGCTCGGCCTGCTCCCGGGCCGGGTCACCTACGTGATCGACCGCGAGGGCGTGGTGCGCCACGTCTTCAACTCGATGACCGGCATCGACAAGCACGTCGAGGAGGCCCTCACCGTGGTCCGGGGGCTCAAGGGCGAGTGAGAGCGCGGCGGCGGTGCGCCGGTTTCGGGGAATCGGCCACGGGCGGCCTCGACGGATCCTAGGCTGACGGCCATGACCGACCACGACCCCGCCGCCGTGCCCCTGGCGTCCGCGTTCCACGACCTGGACCTGCCCCGCCGTCTGCTGGACGACGCGGCCGCCGCCCCCGAATTCGCGGGCGAGCTTCTCCTGGAGCACGCCGAGAACCTGGTGCGGACCGGGAACCATGAGCAGGCCCGCCGCCTGCTGGCGGCCGTGAGCGAGCACCCGCCCGCCCCCGAGGACGGCCAGTACGCCGCCGTCGAACTGGCGCGGCTCCTGCGCGGGGAGCCCCGGGTTCGGGACACGGCCGAGGCGGACCGGATCACCGCCGAACTCCTGAGCCCCGGCGGTCTGGGCGAGGGCCCGGCCCAGATCCTCGGCGAGGACCTCCAGGAGCTGGAGCGCTGGGAAGAGGCCCTGCGCTGCTACAACATCTCCGCCCGGGGGCTGCTCGCCCAGCCTGCGGAGGCGCTCGACGGCGCGGACGCCCTCACCCTGACCCCGCTCGTCGGCCGCCTGCTCATGCGTATGCGCCTGGGCCTGCCCGCCGACGGCCACGACGAGGTGGCCCTGGCCGTGGCCGAACAGCGGACCGGGGACCTCCTGGAGCCGTTCGACGGGGAGGAAGGGCCGGACGGGGTGGAGGGCGTGGAGGCGCTCTACTCCCGCGCCGCCTTCGACGAGGCCCGTGAACGGGGCCTGCTCGCCAAGCGGGCCGCCGAGGGCGGCGCCGACGCCTACTACCGCGCCGCCGAGCGCTCCCTGCGGGCGCGGGCGCGCCAGTACCCGCAGACGCGCTGGAACGTGGTGCTGCTCAGCGCCGCCGAAGCCGTGGAGGCCGCCGATCGGGCGGGCGCCGACCTGTCTCAGGAGGGCACCGAACTCGGTGAGGTGGGGGTGGAGTTCGCCGTCGGCGACCCCAGGCTCCGGCCGTGGCCGCCCGGGCGCAACGACGCCTGCTGGTGCGCCTCGGGCCGCAAGTACAAGAAGTGCTGTGGAGCCCCCGCCCACCGCTGAGGGCGGGCCGCTCTTCGTTCTGGGCCGAGAAGGGACGCCGGGCTTCGCCTGGGGACGAAGGCCGGTTCACCGCACCTCAGCGGGTGGGGTGAACCGGAACCGGATCGCCGGTGCCTTCGGGCCGCGGTCCGTCTCCTCGTCCCGTGCTTCGTCGGGGCCCAGGTGGGCCAGGAGCGCGCCGCAGTCCCTCCAACCGCTGCCGCGGTCGGCCCCGGCGCAGCCGTACCTCCATGACGTGCAGGACACCCCGGTCGGCCAACTCCCGGACGAGCGGCACCAGCGCGGACGGGTCGGGTGCGGAGCCCGGCGAGTGGCTCACCGCGAGGGTCACGGTCTCCCGGAGGCCGTCACGGGTGCGGCGCACCCGCAGGGTGCCGGAGAAGGCGGGGACGCCCTCGGGACGGACGGAGACCGGCGGGCCGGTGAACACCAGCCGTGAGGAGCGGGGCGCCCGGTCCCGGCACAGTCCGGTGAGGCCGCGGGTGTCCCAGGCCAGAGCGGCGGGTTCGGTGGGCCCGAAGAGGGAGGGGCGGCCCCGGCCAGGGCCTCGGTGAGCAGTTCCGCGGTCGTGCCCAGCACCAGGCCCGGGTCGGCCGGTGTGCCCTGGCCGGGCAGGTGGTCGATGGGGTGCGCTTCGGACTGCCACACCAGCCCGCCGTACCGCTCCACCAGGCTGTCGGCGAAACGGCGCACCGCCTGCCGGGTGTCCGGGGCGGCCAGACCCGCGTCGGTGGGGCGTGCCTCCACCCACCAGGGCTGCGCGGGCGGCGTGTCGGGGAGGGCGGTCCCCAGGAGGCGTTCGGCTTCGGCCGAGACCGCGAGCCGCTGGGCGGCCCGGGCCGAGGCGACGGTCCGTCCCTCCCCTCGGGGGCGGCCGACGTACTGACTCTGCTGTCCGGAACAGGGGCCTCCTCCGCCCCACCGGCCCGGTCGCCGGGGGTCTCCGGCGACGGAGACGGCGCTGGCGCAGGCTCCGCAGAATCGGTCGGCGCGCCCGGCCCCGACCCCTGGGAACCGCCCATCTGCTCCTGGAGGTCGGCCAGGGAGTCGTGCATCCCCCCGACCGCTCCGCCCGGGTCGGGGTCGACCGTGCCGCTGGGCCCGTCCGGACTCGCGTCCACGGTGTCGGTGCCGTGGAACCCGCCGCCGCGCCCGCCCCCCGTGCCATCGGAGCCGCGCCCGTCGGGGAAGGAGCCGTCCCCGCCCGTCCCCGGACCGAGATCCGTGTCGCCGAGGAAGGTCCTGGACCACCCCGCCGGGGTGAACATGAGTGCGATGTTGCCCGCGCCGTTGACGACGGTGTACATCGGTTGGTCGTCCCACTCGCTGACCGGGACGATCGAGTCGCCCCCCTCGATCCAGGCGCCCTGCGCGTTGTGGTACTGCGTCCCCGCGTGGCCGGGGTCGGACCATCCTCCCCGTTCGTCCGAGCCCACCAGCGCCCAGAAGCTGTCCTGGGCCTCGTCCAGGTTGGTCAGGAGGTTCTGCCCGTGCTCACTGCCGAACGGATACGCCAGCTCCCCGTCCCGGTAGAGGCCGGTGCCCACACCCAGGCCGGTCGGACTCGGGCGCCGCGTAGATACCGGTGAGGGAGGCCCAGGCGGAGCTGATGTCCGAACCGTACTCCTCGATGGCCGCACCGACGGTACGCAGGTTCCCGGCCGCCTCTTCCAGCGCGTCGGGGTCGAGGGTGGGGACGGGCACCAGCCCTGGGACGACTCCGCCGTCCGCAGCCGGTGCGCACGCTTCGATCGAGAAGGTGGTGAATTCCATGGTCCCTAGGGGGTGAGGGGGAAGGGAAGGTTATGGCGGGGGAGCGGTGACCATCGCTCTCCTCCGGAGGCGGGGTCAGTGCGGCCGCAGGGGGTCACCGGACCCGTCGGGGACCGCGCAGGCGTTGGCCTGGGCGTCCCCGGCCATCTCCAGGTTGCCGTTGACGTAGTGCAGGGTGGCCTCGCCCGCGCCCCCGGTGGCGCTCGCGCTGAGGGAGGTCATCTCCCCGACCACGCCGAGGAAGTGTTCGGCGAACTCGCCGAGCGCGATGGCGACCGGGACGCTGCACGCCTCCCCGCTCGCCTCCTCCAGCCTCGTGGCGAGGTCGAGGTGCTCGCCGGTCAGGCCGTTGGTGCCCTCCTCGTCGCCGACGAGTCCTCCGAGCGCGCGTCGTCGATCCGTTCACGGAAGAACCCGTGCAGGGCCTCGCGTTCGGCGTCGCTGAGCCGCCGGGGGTCGCGCATCAGCAACTCGCGCGCTGCGGGTGCCGTTCGGGGCGTCGGGGGCCACCTCCCAGCGCAGCCGCACCGCGATCCGCGAAGCCGTGCCAGGCGGCCGTTCATCGACTCCACCAGCCCGCTCGCCCGGCGCAGCCGGTCCGCCAGGTGCCGCCGCGTGTCACCGGTCAGCACCCGGTCGAACAGCCCGCGCTCCTCCTCGGTGAGGTCGGAGGAGCGCGGCCGCTGCTCCTCGGCCAGCTTGGTGTGCAGCCCTCGCGCGCCCACCCGGACCCCGTCCAGGAGCGCGCTGACCCGCTGCAGCCTGGCGTGCACCTCCTCCACCAGCAGGGACGTCTCCAACCGCTCGTTGGCGTCGTTGAACACGTGTAGGACCGCGAAGTAGAGGTCGCGGCGGCCGCCCGCCGTGAAGTCGAAGATCCGCGCCGGGAGCCGCTCGAACCCGCGCGTCCGCCCCCCCGCCCTGAACGACCGCGCCGGGGAACACGGTACCCAGTGACCGGGAGGGCACAGGCCATCACGCGGTCGAGGTTCTCCTCACGACGAGATCCAGCGCCCGCCTGTGCCGCAGAGCGAACCCCGACCCCACCAGGGAGGCTCCCCAACCGGTCACGCCACCTCCGCTGAGCCGTGACAGTGGGAGATGTGCATGTGATCGAGGCGTTCTGGGAAGCGGACCGGCTGCGGGTGTGGGGCCTGGACCCCGCACTGCCCGCCGCGACCGCCTCCCGCAAGCGCTTCCGCCCCCACCCCTACGCCCTGGATCACGGCCCGCTCACCGAGGCGGCCGCGCCCCGGTCCCAGGTTCGGCGTGCTCCTGCCGCCGTGGGTCGGCGGCGTCGGCGTGGCCGCCCGCCTGGCCCCCGTGTACGAGGCGCTGCGCCGCTCCGGCCGGTGAGGGGCGGGTATCGCCGCGCGGATCCGCCGGACGGGTGGGCGGGGGTACGGCGGAGGACACGCCCGAAACCGGACGGTGCCTCACCGCCCGGTGAGGGACGCGGCTCCCGGGCCGCTGATCTCACCCTCCCGGGTCGGCCGGCCGGACAGGGCGAGCAGCAGGGCGATGGGCGACCCGTGGACGTCCTGGCCCGTACCGATCGGGGCGTCCGCTCCGCCGGCCCTCAGGCACAGGCCCCGAGCCCGCTCCTTGCCGCCGCCGAAGCCCACCGGGGTCCTGACCTGGTACCGCACCGCCGCCAGGACGGGCTGTGACGGGTAGTCCCGGTGGAGCCCCAGCGGGCGGCGGATGTCCTCGCCGTGCACGAAGGCCTCGACCAGTCGGGTGGCGAGCGACGCGGGGGGTGTGGCGGTCATACCGGCCACGTCCCGGAAGGCGGCGAGCGTGTCCGCGGGATCACCGGCCCGTTCCCGCTCCACCCCGACGGCGGTGCCGCGGTCGAAGTCGAACCGGGCGGCGATGAGCTGCCTGGCGAAGCCGAGCCGTGTCGTCTTCGCGCCGTCGACCAGGTGCGCCACGACATCGTGGACGGTCCACCCGCGGCACAACGACGCGGTCTCCCACCGCTGCGGAGCGAGGTCCGCCAGGTCCTGGATGAGCGCCGCGCGCTCGGCGTGCACGGCGCGCCACACGGCGGCCGAGTCCTGTCGATTCATGGCACTACATAAACAGTAGTAGCCACTACTGGTCAAGTAGTTAACATGGGGGTGTGGCTGCACGCAGAACGTACGGTTCCTACAACGACGGATGCGCCTCGGCGCACGCACTCGACCTCATCGGCGAGCGATGGGCGCTCATCGTGGTCCGGGAACTGCTCCTGGGCCCCAAACGCTTCGCCGACCTGCAACGCGACATCCCCGGTATCGGCCCCACCGCACTGACCCACCGCCTGAACGACCTGGAGTCCGCCGGGGTCGCCCTGCGGCGCACCCTGCCGAGCCCGGCCCGGGTGGCCGTCTACGACCTGACGGACTGGGGGCGCGGACTCGAAGCGGTCAACGCGGCGCTCTCACTGTGGGCGGTCGGATCGCCGCGGCTCCCACGGGACGCCGACATGAGCCCGGACACCCTGGTCCTCGCCATGCGGGCCCACGCACGGCCACTGCCGCCGGGGGCGCGGGCGGTGCGCGTGGCGCTCGAACTCGCCGACCCCCGGGCCCTGGACCGGGAACCGGTCGGCTACTCGGCCACCGTGACCGCGCACGGCACGTCGATCGCCAAGGAACCCGCGGACGCCGCCGTCGACGCCGTCGTGCGGACCACGACCCGGGCCTGGAAGCCACTGGTCCTGGGAAGCGGGCGGCTCGACGCGAGCGTCGGCGTCCAGGTCGAGGGCGACATCCGGGCCGCCCGGGCCCTCGTCGACGCCGTGCGCCTCGAACCGGGGTAGGTCGCGGTCTTGGGTCGGCCGCCGGACGTCGCCCGGGGGTACCGCGGCCGTTTCCGGCCATCCCCTCGCCGGGAACGCCACGGACGGTGAGAATCTCCTTGCCGGTCGTGCCCCGTCGGAGAAGGAGGCCGCAGTATGCGCAGGCACGGTTTCGGAGGGCTGGTCACCGACGAGCAGTGGCGGCGCCTGGTCGCCGCTGCGGTGCCGCGCACCTTCACCACGGGCGATGCCCTGCTGCGCCAGGGCGAGACGGGCGCGGGCGTCCACCTCATGGTCAGCGGCCGCGCCAAGGTGGTCTTCCTCCGCGCCGACGGTTCCCGGGTGCCCCTGGCCTTCCGTGCCTGCGGGGAGATGCTGGGGGAGTCCGCGCTGGTCGGCGCGGAGCGCCCCAGGAACGCCACGGTGACGGCGCTGTGCCCCAGCACCACCGCCTTCCTGCCCGCGGCGCGCTTCCAGCGGTTGCTGTCCGAACTCGACCTGCAAGCCGTCCTGTGGCGCAGCGTCCTCATGCGCCAGGACGAGGGCGACAGCATCAGGGTGCGGCAGGCGGCGCTGCCCGTCGAACTCAGGCTGCCCGCCGCACTGCTCCATCTCGCCTCGGTCGTGGGCGAACCCATCCCCGATCCCGCGCGCGAGGGCGGGGGCCGGTCCGCGCGCGGCTGCCTGCTGGCGATCTCGCTGGCCCAGCGCGAGATCGCCGAGTTCGCGGGCATGTCGCGCACCTCCGTGCACCACGCCTACACCGGCCTGCGCGAGCGCGGCATCATCCGCACCGGACGGCAGTACGTGGCGATCCTGGACCTGGCCGCGCTGGAGGAACTGGTGGAGGAAGGCCGGGCGGTGTGACGGCGGACACTTCCGCCCGGTTGTGTTCAAAGGTGAACACAGCGCCACGGCGCCTGCGGGGAGTGTGGTCCCGACCGGCCTGAGACGAGGCCCGACCCCCAGGAGTGCGCCGTGGAGATCGACCTGTCCCGTATCGGCGAGAGCACGCCGCTTCCGCCCTACCGCGCGGTGTTGGCGGTGGACATGGAGAAGTTCAGCGCCAGCAGCGCCCGCAACCAGCAGGCCATCGGCCGGTTGATACCGCAGGTGCTGGAGGAGGCGTTCACCTGCGCCGACATGCTCCCCGTGTGGAAGGACGCGCGCTTCCCCCGTCACAGCGGCGACGGCTACGTCATGGGGGCCGAACCCGAGCACCTGCCCTACCTCATCAGCCCCTTCCTGGAGGAGCTGCAGAAGGCCCTGGAGAGAGCGCAGCCCCACCTGGCCGTCCTCGACCGGAACCTGCGCATGCGGCTGCGCGCCAGCATCGACGTCGGCCCCCTGCCCGACACCGGCGACGGCAGCGGCCTCGACGCCATGGGCGAGGCGATGGTCAGCACCCACCGCCTGCTGGACTCCGAACCCGTACGGCGCGAGCTGGAGCGCTCCGACCCCGACACCACCCTGCTGGCCACCATCATCTCCCGGCGCGTCTACGAGGACGTGGTGCTCGGCGGGTTCAGCTCCGTCCGGGCCAGCCGCTGGCGGCCCGTCCAGGCGGCCGTGCCGGCCAAGGACTTCCGGTCCGAGGGCTACCTCTTCGTCCCCACCCCCTCCCTCGGGGCCGGCACCGCCCGCCCCGAGGAGGAGCCCGGACACGAGGGCGGAGACAGGGCGCAGACACGGCCGAAGCCCTCCCCTGGGACTCAGAGCGCACCGGGCAACAGCGTCGGCCACAACGACCACGGCCAGGTCGTCCAGGCCGGAACCCTCAACGGCGGCGTCACGTTCGGAGGCGTCTCCGATGGCACCTGAGGAGGAGGGGCACCAGGACGCGGCGCCGCCCGACCCCTGGGACACCCGGCCCGCCGCCCACCACGTCGGCCACAACGACCACGGCCGTCTCGTCCAAGCCGGGACCTTGCACGGAGGGGTGCACTTCCACGAGAGCCTCGACTCCCTCGTCGAGTCCGCCCTGCGCAGGATCCGCCACGCGTCCGGTCTGGGCCCCGACCGGATCAGGGACGTCCTGGACACCTTCTGCCCCAGTGACGCCCGCAAGTACACCGTGTTCACCGAGGAACTCGCACGGCACCGCCTGGGCCTGATCACGGGCGAACCCGGCCGGGGGCGGACCCACACCGCCATCCACGCCCTGGCCGATCTGAGCCCCGGCGCACCCGTGGACGAGGTGGTCATCGACGCCGACACCGCCGACGCGGGACTGGCCGGTTTCACCCCCGTCCCGGACCGCCCCCGGTTCCTCGACCTGAGTGATCTGCCCGCTCCCGCAGCCGGGCAGCGGGCCGCCGTCAGGACCCTGGTCGAGCGGGTCCGCGCCTCCGGGGCCCTCCTCGTCCTCGTCTGCCGCCCCGGACCCTGGGAACAGGAGTTCTCCGCCTGCCGGGCGCGGCTGCGCATCGACGCCCCGGTGGCCGCCGCGGACGTCTTCCGGCGCACCATGGCCCGGCGCTACGGGGCGGACCGCGCCGGTCGCTGGGCGGACGATCCCCGGGTGGCGGCGGCGCTGTCGGGGGCCGGACCGGAGCGTGCGGTGCGGCTGGTGCGCGAGGCCGAACGGACCCGTCCGCCGCACGCGCCCCTCGCCGAGGAGGACCACGCCGCCTGGATCGACCGCGCCCTCAAGGACTTCACCGACCCTGCCGACGTGCTCCCCGGGTGGTCGCACGACGGCGAGGGCACCGAGTTCCGCCGTGTCCTGACCCAGGCGGTGGCGCTGCTGGAGGGAGCCCCCTCGGGCATCGTGGCCCACCACACCCACCGGCTCGCCGAGGCGTGGGGCGTACCGCCGATCCGGCCCACCCCCGTCTCGGGTGACGGATTCAGCGGGGACCTCGCGGAGATCGGCGCCCGGGTCCGGGACGACCGGGTCCGCTTCCACCGCCCCGGCCACCGCGACGACGCCCTGGACCACCTGTGGCGCGAGCATCCGGACGCACGCGGCCCCTTCCAGGAGTGGGCTTGCGGAGCGGTGCGGGACCTCCCCAGGAGGGAACGGGTGCTGGTGGCCCGGCGCTGGCTGGAACTGGCCCGTCGGCACCGCGACCCGGCGCCGGTCGACACCCTGCTGCACCGGTGGTCCGACTCGCCCGCCCTGAGGTGGGCGGCCATCCCCGTGCTCGCGGAGGCCGCCGTCACCCGGGAACTGGGGTCGGCGGTGCGCTCCCGGCTCTACCGCGTCGCCACCTCGCCCAAGGCGACGTCGCAGGACCTGATGGTGCTGGAGGTGTGCCGGGTCTACGGCCGGGTCCAGCCCGGCACCGCCCTCACCCGGCTGCGCCACATCGCGGACAAGGCACCCCAAAAGTGGACCGAGAGCCTGATCCGCGCACTGGTGGAGATCGCCGCCGAACCGGGCAACCTCCCCCGGGTGCTGGAGACCGTCTCCGGCTGGTCGGGCCCAGGGGGCGGCATCGGAGCCGTGGCGCTGCTCCGGCTCCTGCACGCAGGTACAGCGGAGGCCTCCGGCCTACAGGACGAACTGGAGCGGGGCGCGCTGAGGACGGAAACGGTGGCCGACGCCTGGACGGCCTCCTTCCGAGCCGGAGACGGCGTGGAGCGCGTGCTGTGGTCCTGGTTCGATGCCCTCGCCGACCGGCCGGGGACCGGGGGTCCCGCCGCTGCCACACTCATGGACGCGGCGGCGAAGGACCCCGGCTTCGCCGCCGAACTCCGGGGCTGCGCACGGCGCTGGTCCCACGCCCACACCCGCACATCACCCGCAGTCGAGGGGCTGCGCCGCACCCTCGACGGGATCTGAGGAGGACACCGTGCTTCGAGAACTCTTCCGCGCCTTCTTCGGCCCACCGCCGGGGCACCGCTTCGGCGAGGAGCTCCCCGAGGAGACACTCGCCTTCCCCGCGCGCCTGCCCAGCAGCGGCCAGGGGCTGTGGTTCGACGCCGCCTTCGACCTGGCGGTCACCTGGCACCGGAGCCAGGACGGCGACCGCGTCCGTGACCGCGCCCGTCTTCAGAGCTCGCTGATCCGCGAAGCGGCCCGCCGCAGCTCGGGCTTCGCGCTCGGCGACCACGGGCGCGCCCAGGCGGAGGTCTCCTGCGTGCTCAACGAGGGCGGTGGCCTGGGGGTGGAGGCCGTCCACCGCCTGAGCGTCCGAGTGGCCCTCACCGTGCATGAGGAGGACCTGGCACTGGAGCGCCAGCGCCAACTCGTGTGGCACCGTGCCGAGGTCGCCCGAGAGGAGCACCGGGTGCGCATGCGCAGGGTCCGGGAGCTGCTCGACGAGGTCCTCCACGACCCCCTGACCGCCCGCGTGTGGTGGTTCGAGCAGCATCAGGACCGGTGGAACGAGATCGCCGCAGCCGGCGCCGCCCTCGACCTGCTGTCCCCGCGGCAGGTGTTCGCCCCCGCCCCGGCCACGTGTTTCCGGAGGAGGGCGCCGGAGCCGGGCGGGACCCGGTCCTGGACGCCTTCCTGTCCGGTCTGGACGACTACCAGAAGTCGGCGGTCGTCCAGAACCTCACTGAACTCCTGGAAGCCTTCGAACGCCGTGACCTGGCCGAACGACTGCGGCAGAGGTGGGCCGAAGCGTGATCCGGGGACCACGGGGAGGGGCTGTCGGGGTTCGGCGGCCCAGACACCCCCACGGATCGGCGGAATGCCACGGCATCCGGGGCGGGAGGGTCCTGCCGTACTCCAGGGGCCGGTGGGAGCCCATTGGCCGCAATCGGACACCGGGTGCCGTGGCATCGGGCGCCCCGGGGCGCCACAGTCGTTGTTGTCGGGTCCGCGAATCCACGGAAGGGCTGACCATGGTGGTCTCCGCAGGGGCGAGTCGGGAGTACCTATGGGTCTGGGGGATGGCGCTTCTCTTCATCGCGGGAGCGGTCGGCACCGGGGACTGGTACGTGTCGGCGTGGGCGGTCCTGTTCCTCCTGGTCTATGAACACCTGCTCCGGCCGGTTCCCTGCTCCGCCCCGACCCGGCGGGACCGGCCGTGCCGCAGGAACACCCGCGGCAGGTGGCGCGGGTGCCACCACGAACAGCACCAGAGGGCTAAGTGGGCCGCCGTCCGCGCCGCCCTGTTCCGGCGGGCGGCGCGGACGGAGCAGGGCGGTGTTCCTGCGGTGCGACCCATCCCAGAGGTCGGAGGGATCGCCATCTCGTCGACCCTGTACACGAGAGCCGTGGTGGGGACCGCGCTGTTCAGCCTGCTGGCCGCCGTGGCCGGATCACTGTGGGCCGCCGGATGAAGGCATCCTCCTCGTGGCAGCAGTCAGGGAGAGCAGTGCGGCCGTGTGGGTTTGCGCATCGATGGTGATGGGCCTCCCATTTTCCGTGCGCAACCGACTACGTGTCAGATCCGACCCTTCAGGAGGGCATGTTCCACACGGGTAACTCCGTTGAGGATGCTGCTGGTGAGGAGTGGTTTAATGTTTCTGCAGGCCATCTGAACCCGCATGTTGCCGATAGTTTTGCGGATGTATGCATCAGATGCAGTGATTCATTATCTCTGCGTATGGTTTCGCTCGTTCTGGCAGCACTCGCTGTGTCGGTGGTGGGGGCGTTCGCCGTGCCGAGTCTCAGGGAGCGGCTCTGGCCGGTGGACCACCGGGTGGCCGACACCGCCGCGCCCGAGCACGGGGTTCCGGCTTCGGTCTCCGAGGTGGCATGGAGATGGCGGCCTCCCGGAAACGAGGTCGTCGACACGGTGCTACCGGTCCCCGGCGGTGCGGTGGCCGTCCTCGATTCCGGTGTGGTCGCGCTGGACGGGCCCTCGGGAGAGGAGAGGTGGCACTACCGCCGCTCGGACGCGATCGTGCGTTCGGCGGGCGTGACCCCCGACGGCGCAGGCATCGCGGTCTCCTATACAGATCCGGCTGCCGAGGAGGGGGACCCGGGTGAGACCGTGGTGTTCCTCGACGGCCGCACCGGTCGGCTCCGGGCCGAGTACGAACCGGAGGCGCTGCCGCAGGAACCGGGGCCCTCCCGGTTCGCCCACGTGTCCGACGAGGTCTTCCTCGCCCCGGGCGAGGACCCCCTCGCTGTCGAGGCTTTCGCCCTCGTGGACGGCGAGCCGGTCTGGTCCCATGAGGGCGGCGGCGCCGGCGAAGCGGGCCCCCTCGTCACGACGGGCGACGCCGTGGCCGCCACCGCGGTCCTCACCAGGGGGTCGGGCACCGGCGAAGAGCACGTCCTCGTGGCGGTCGGTGTGGACGCGGCCAGGGGAGACCTCCTGTGGGAGGAGGAGTACCCGGTCTCCGACTTCGGGGACGAGACCGTCGAAGTGCGCTACGAACCCTCATGGGAGGCCCTCCACCTGGGCTTCGTCGAACCGGGGGGCGGCCCGGTCCATCTGCTGGTGGACCCCTCCACCGGCCGGGTCCTGGCCCGCGACTCGCGGTATCCGTTCTGGGGCCTAGAGGACGGATACGTCGTCCGGACGCCGGACAGCGGCGGTGGTGACCGTGTCCGCTACTCCCACGTGCGCTTCGACGGCTCCACGAGCGGTGAGACCGTGGCTGGCAACGCGGTCGGGGACGCGGATCTCTATCCGGGTTTGGCGACCGGAGAGGCGGTTCTCAGGCTGCGCTACCTGGGGGACGACGGTGTCACGCGCGCACCGGTCACCGTGGAGGCGCTGCCGTGGGACGGGGAGCCGTACACCATCGATCCCGGGTTGGGAACCGCCGGCTGGCAGGCCGGTGACGGCACGGTCCCCGTCGATACGTATCCCCCGGCGCTGCTCGCGGTGCCGGGAGCGGTGGTGGTGCTCGACAAGGACACCTGGGCCACGGAACTGGTCGGCCTCACCTGACCGGTAGCGGCGGCGACCCCTGCGCTGGAGCAGGACTCGGCGGCGAGAGTGGCTCCAGCACAGGGCTCGCCACGGCTCGGGCCGCCTCACCCGTCCTCGCCCCGGAACACCGAGGACGCCTGCCGGTGGAACGCGACCGCCTCCTCAACCCGGCCGAGCAGGAGGTACGCCTCACCGGTCGCGTCCCACGCGGCGGCCTGGAGGTCGGGTCGGCCCACACGCGCGAACAGCACGGCGGCCTGCTGAAGGTGCTCCAGGGCTTCGGCGGCCTCCTCCCGGGCCAGGGCGATACGGCCCAGTTCCAGCAGTGCGAGGGAGACGAACAGTGTCCCGTCGGCCTCACTGGCCACGGCCAGCGCCCGCTCGGCCGCCTCCTCGGCCCGCGCGAACCGCCCCGCCTCCCGGTGCGTGGACGCCAGCAGGGTCAGCGCCTCGGCCTGCTCCAAGGGCTCACCCGCCTCGGCCAGCGCGGCGGCCGAGCGCTCCAGCAGCGCCTGCGCGCCGTCGGGGTCGCCGCGTTCGAGGAGGGCCCACCCGAGGTTGCGGGTGAAGGCCCCGGCGTAGACGGCGTCGCCGAGTTCGTGCGCCCGTTCCAGCGCCTTGGCGAAGCACGCCTCGGCGTCGTCCGGGCGGCGTGCGAACATGTGCACCACCCCCAGGCCGTTGGCGGCCCGGGCCTGGCCGAACACGTCCCCCACCTCCCGGAAGGCGTCCAGCGCGCCGTCGAAGCACGTGCGTGCCTCGGTGAGCCGTAGCAGGTGCCGGTAGGCGATGCCGAGGTGGTCGAGGGTGACGCCCTCCCCGTACCGGTCGCCCGCCCGGCGCGCGCACTCCAGGGCCGCCTGCTGGGCGGGCAGCCAGGTGCCGGCCGGCTCCCGGTCGGCGATCACCATCGCCAGGGCCGCGGGGATGTGCCACGCGATCCGGTCCATGCCGTGGGTGTGGGCGGCGCGGACCGCGGCGGTGAGGTTGTCGCGCTCGGTCTCGTACCAGGCGAGTGCCGCCTTCGCGTCGTCGAAGGCGGCCGGCTCGACGCTGTCGGCCGGTGGCTCCAGGTCCAGGGGCATGGCGGGGGCGGAGGAGGCCGCACGGGCGGCGGCCGCGGCCGAGTGCAGGTACCAGCCCAGGACGCGCTCCAGCGCGCCGTGCCCGCTCTCCGCCGACTCCTCGCGCCGCGCCTGGTCCACGGCGTAGGCGCGCAGCAGGTCGTGGAACTGGTAGCGGTCGTGGCCGCACTCCTCCACCAGGTGCGCCCCGGCCAGGGTGTCCAGGAGGCGCCGGGCACGGGCCGGGGTGGTGGCGGCGAGCGCCGCGGCGGCTTCCACCCCGAACTCGGGTCCCGGGTGCAGCCCCAGCAGGCGGAACATCCGGGCGGTCGGCGGGGCGAGCGCCCGGTAGGACCAGGCGAAGACCGCGTGCACCGCGTCCGCCTCGTCGGCCCCGCCTTCTCCCGCCGCCGACAGCGCGTCCCACAGCCCGGACTCGTCGCGCAGTTCCGCGATCAGGTCGCGCAGCGGCATACGCGGCCGGGCCACCGCCCGTTCGGCCACGATCCGCAGGGCCAGCGGCAGGTGGGCGCACAGCCGCGCCAGCTCGGCGAGGTCGGCGTCTTCGTCGCCGGTGCGGTGCCCGCCGATGACGGTACGCAGCAACCGCACGGACTCGGCCCGCGACAACGTCTCCACACTCACGCGATGCGCCCCCTCCCGCGCCACCAGACCCGACATCCGCGTGCGGCTCGTCACCGCCACCAGGCAGCCCCCGGAGCCGGGCAGCAGCGGCCGGACCTCCCCGGCGGCCGCGGCGTTGTCCAGGACGACGAGCACGCGCCGCCCGGCCGTCACCGAGCGGAACAGCTCCGCGCGCGGCTCCTCCCCGGAGGGGATGCGCTCCACCGGCACGTCCAGCGCGCGCAGGAACCGGCCCAGGACGTCGGCGGCGGCCACCGGGGGACCCGGGTCGTATCCGTGCAGGTTGACATACAACTGGCCGTCGGGGAAGCGGTTCTTGATCCGGTGCGCCCAGCGGACGGCCAGCGAGGTCTTGCCCACCCCGGCCGTGCCGACGACGAGCGCCACACGCAGCGTCGCGGAATCCCGGAGGGTTTTGGGTGTTTCCTCCAGAAATGTGTCCAGGTGCCGTAATTCGTTGGTCCGATTGACGAAGCCGCGCACGTCCCCCGGCAATTGCGCCGGACGGTGCGCCGGGGCGGGGGTGGAGGTATGGAAATGCACGTCGCCGCTGATCTCGCGGGCCTGGACCACCGCGTCCGCCGACCCGGAGAGGGTGTTGCGGGTCCCTGAAGGGGACTCGGGTGCGGGCTCGCCGCCCCGCCCGCTCGGCTTCTTCGGCATGGTTCCTTCCGGCTCACCTGTCTGGCACCGCCCGTCAGGCGTACCCGTCAGCCGACGCACCGAAGCGGGGCCATGGTCCGAAAAATCCCCATGGAATCTCATTCCACTCATCAGCCTCGGGAGATGCGAACTTTCTTTCCCGGGACCGCCCCGGCTGTTAGTTTGTTTGGTGACCGGACGGACGGTTCGGTCGGTGTTTCGGGTGACGTTGGCAAGGGGAATTCGGCCATGAGAATCACCTTCGTCGGCGGCTCCACCGGACAGGGCGGTTCGCCACGGCTGTACCGGGACGAGGAGAGCGGCGACTTCATCGTGCAGGGCTACGTGGTCAGCGACCCGGACGACCTCCGGCAGATGAAGATCCCCGGCGGGGAGACGGTGGTCCGCGTTCCGGCGTCCCTGTTCGACCACCTGCCTAAGGGCGGCGCGAGTGGAGTCTCTTGACGCCGAGGGCTGGGCGCGCCTCTTCCACGCGTGCCGTGAATCGGCCTACCACCTGGAGATGCGCGACCACTACGCGGTCGCCGAGGAGCTGGCCGACATCGAGCAGTGGCGGGCCGGGCAGTGGGGGCCCGAACAGGACGCCGCGAGCAAGGCCGGCTGGCTCGACCTGATGCGGGCCACCGCCGCGCGCGGGGTACAACTGCGCCGGGTACGGATCGTCTCCGAGCCGGTCACCGAGTACATCCGCTTCGAGCACGAGGGCACACCGCAGAACATCGCGGCCGGGGAGGACGTGCGCTGGCTGCCCCGCACCCGCGCCTCCGGCCTGGCGCTGCCCGGCAACGACTGCTGGGTCTTCGACTCTGCGACCGTGCTGTTCAACCACTTCACCGGCGATGGCGGCTGGGTCGGCAACGAGGTGAGCACCGACCCCGATGTGGCGCGGATCTGCGCCGGGGCGTTCGCCTCGGCCTGGGACCTGGCTATCCCGCACGACGAGTACACGCTGACCTGACGGACCGACCGGGTTCTGCGGCTTGAACCCTAGAGAAACAGGGAGATGTCGACCCCTCTGCGTATCGCCGTGATCTCCTCCGGGCCGGCCGAGTTCTCCACCGTGCACGCGGCCTGCGCCGACTCCGGACACCGTCCCGTCGCCTACCTCTACGGCCGCTCGCTGCGCTCCGGCGGACCCAACCTCGGTGACGCCGGGGAGACGGCCGCGTCGATCGTCGGCGCTCTGCCCCGGGGGATGGACCTGCTGCTGCCGGGGAGCGTGGACGGGCTCGCCCGCCTGCTGGAGGGCTACCGGATCGACCTGCTGATCGTCTTCGGCTTCGCCTGGCGGCTCCCGCGCTCCGTGCTGGACATCCCCCGGCACGGCGCGATCAACGTCCACGTGTCGATGCTGCCGCAGTACCGGGGACCGGCTCCGCTGCTCTGGGCCATCCGCAATGGCGACCCGACCGGCGGCATCACCGTGCACCGGATGGACGAGGACTTCGACACCGGGAACATCCTCGCCCAGCGCGACGGCATCCCCCTGGCCGACGACATCACCTGGGCGAACTATTGCACCGAGGCGATGCCCGTCGTCTACGACCTGCTGCGCGCGTCACTGGACCGCGTGGTGGCCGGTCACCCCGGTGAACCGCAGGAGGGGTCCGAGGCCACCTACGCCGGGTTCATGGAGGAGGGGTTCGCCGCCATCGAATGGTCCGACGCCGCCCGGACCATCCACGACCAGGTCAGGACCCACCGGTTCCTGCGCTCGCCCGACCGCCCGGTGGCCGAGGTCGACGGCGCGTGGCTGCACGTGCGGCGCACCAGCCTCGAACCGGCCGAGGGGATCCGCGTCGTGTGCGGCGACGGGAAACCGCTGTGGATCACCGAGTCAGCGCCGGGCAGGCCGCCGCAGGCCCCGGAAGAGGCCCTCTGATCCGGTAGGGAGCCTGGTAGTGGTCAGTAGACCCGGGCGACCTCGCGGGTCTCGGTGGAGACCAGGTAGTCCTTCGGGTCCAGGTCCATCGCCTCGCGCTTGGGGGAGTCCCAGTACCGGCGGTTGCGCTCGGCGAAGGTCTCGGGTCCGTCGTAGGAGATCTCCCATATGAAGTGGTGGCGCTCGCGGTCGATCCAGGCCCCGCCGAGGGAGAAGCCGAACTCCAGGCGCAGGGGGACGATCTCCTCCCTCCAGCGCTGAACCCACTCATCGAGCAGTCCCTCACGGACGGTGTAGGTGCGTATCTGGGTGGTGGAAGCCACGGTGCTGCCTTCCCAGGGGTGGTGTGCGATCGGCCGGGGGTGTGGAACCGGTCCTGCCCCGGCCCAGTGGAGTTGGCCGGGGCGGTGGGAGTCGGGGAGGTGGTGGGGTGGGGGTCTACGGGCGGGAGTCGCGGGCGAGGGTGAGGAAGGCGTCCCACTCGGCGGCGGGGAAGGGCAGGTGGCCCCGCGAGGGGTTCTTGGAGTCCCGAACGGCAGCGCCGCAGGGGAGTTCGGCCACCTCCACGCAGTTTTGGCTCTGAGCACTGCTGTAGCTGCTCTTCCGAAACCCGGTGGGGATGTGGGCGACCTCGACGCAGTTCTGGCCGTGGGCACTGTAGCTGCTCTTCTTGAACACGAGCTCGTTGTTCATCGTTTGCTCTCTAGAGACTTGAGGATGTCAGCAATGAACCTTGCTGAGTGGGCAGTGCTCATCGCGGAGCCCTGGGCATCGCTGAAGGTAACAGTATGCAAGTCCACTTCTTCGGCCTCCTCCAGGAAGATCCCGTCTGTTGCGGTCTCGATGAACAGTACGGGTAGGTCGCGTGGGTCTGGGAAGTCCAGAATGGTGAAGGAACCGGCCAGGGCAGCGTGAGAACCTGCGGCAAAAGGGAGAAGCTGCACGTCGACGTTGGGAAGCTTTGCCATATAGAGCAGGTGACGCAGTTGGTCGGCCATGATCGCTGGGCCGCCGATCACACGGCGGAGTGCGGCTTCGTCCAACACTGCGCGGAGCCGTGCGGGGTTGATGCGAGTCAGGATCTGTCGACGTTCCATGCGGGCTTGAGTCCGGCGCTCGATCTCTTTCGCCTCGGTGTACCGACCGCCTTGTAGTAGTGCCGAGGTGTAGTCGGGGATCTGGAGTAGTCCAGGGATGACTGATGACTCGAAGGTGCGGACGTTTGAAGCTTCAGCTTCGAAGTCTGGGAGGGACTGAGGCCCGAAGACCTCCTTGTACTTGGACCACCACCCCCGGACCTTGGCGTCCCTGGCCAGAGCATGAAGGGCCTCACGTCTATCAGATTCAGTGACCTGGTACAGGTCCAGCATCTTGTCGAGGTCGTCAGCCTTGATCGTCTGTGTCTCGGCGGTCTCGATCTTGCTCAGCTTGCCAGTGGCCCACTTGAGTGACTTCACCACCTGTGTGGTGGTCAGATTCGCTTCGTTGCGGGCTCGCTTGAGTTCGGCGGACAGACGTCGGCGGCGGAGGGTGGGGCTGTGAGGGCGCTGCATGGAGCCAGTGTATCTCTCTTCAAGTGAATATTCTGCAAGCCGCTTGACTCTGGTGACATTCACTTCTACTGTCGAAGTATGGCCAGTGATCGGGGTCTCACTGAGAGTCTCCTGGTCAGGCTACGCCGTGCCCCTTCCCGCTGCCCGGGAATCTCGAAGGTCCCTCTTGCGGGCACGCTCGACCATCACGTTCCCCCAGCACACGCGAAGGAGTCTGTCCGCATGCCCGTAACCACACCGCTGGCCGCGCTGCCCGAGGTGACCGTCCCACTCGGCGCGCTGGTGCCGCCGCGCTGTCGCCACTACTTCACCGGCCGCGCCGACCGCGCCCACTACC
>NZ_JBHMIV010000016.1:0-118157 GCF_048060475.1 Nocardiopsis sp. LOL_012
CCGCGGCCTTCCCTGCCCGTCGCCCACCACCACCCTCAACGGACGGCCTCCGGCCGCGGCCCCTCCTTGCTCATTCCTCGCTGCGGCAGCGACTCCTCCTGCAGAGACCGAATGCGCCGCTCGCGCTGCTCACGCACGTTGTCTGTCGGCCAGATCGGCCGGACGGGCCGGGTTCAGTCCTGCATGGCGCTCTCGGGGATGGGCTCACCCGCTCGGATGGCGGTGAACATCTCCTCGGAGCGGACCTCGTCCCAGACGACCACGGAGCCCACCCCGTCCAGGGTGGGGGTCGAGCCCACCGGCACGGACGTGGTCTGCGTCCCCCCGCGCATCGCCAGCACCATCGTGGCCAGGTGCCGCAGGTGGACGTCGTCATCGACGATGAAGGTGTCCGTACCCGCCGTCACCAGCGGCATCACCCGGAACGGGTTGAACAGCGTCGACGGCTCGGTGGCCGTCTGGACCAGCTCGGCGAAGAACTCCCGCTGCCGCTGGATACGGTCCAGGTCGGCGCGGGGGGTGGCGCGCGTGCGCACGTAGCCCAGCGCCGTGCCGCCGTCCATCATCTGGCACCCGGCCTCGATGTCCAGCCCGGCCTTGGGGTCCTGCATGGCCTGCTCGGGGCACAGCTCCACACCGCCGACCGCGTCCACCAGGTCGACGAAGCCGCCCATGCCGATCTCGACGTAGTGGTCCACGTGCACCCCGGAGGCGCGCTCGAAGGTCTCCACCAGCGGCCCCGGTCCGCCGCAGACCTCCTCGCCCGCGTCGTCGGTCCCGCAGACGGCGTCGGCGAAGGCGGTGTTGATCTTGTTGTCCGCGTAGCCGGGGATGGCCATCGGCACGTAGGAGTCGCGCGGGACGCTGACGATGGTGGGTGAGGCGTCGCCCTCGGGGATGTAGAGCAGCATGATCGAGTCGGTCCGGCGGCCCTGCGCGTACCCGGTGGCCAGCTCGTCCATCTCCTCCTCGCTGAGCCCGTCCCGGCTGTCGGAGCCCACGATCAGGTACGTGGTACCCGGCTGGCCCTCCGGCCGGCCCTCGTAGTCGGTGACGGCGTCCACGCGGACCAGGCGGCTGTCGGCCCAGGAGTAGAAGAGGGCGGGCGGCACGGTGAGCAGGATGATCAGCACGACGAGGACGCCCGCCGCGACGTTGCGGAAGCGCTTCTTGTGCCGCTGCCGGGACCGGCGGTCCCTCCCGGTCCCGTCGTACACCCTGCCGGAGCTGTGGGTCCGGCGCTTCTCCGGCCTGATCGGCGGCGCCTCCCCGGCCTCGGGGACGCGCCGGGCCGCCCCCACGGTCCGCCGCTCGGACTCGCGCTGTCGGTAGAGCCTCTCGAACTCGTCCGGCTTGTCCGGATCGCCCGCGCGACGGAACACGCCCGCCCGGTCGTGTTCGCTGGTGGGGCCGGAACCGCCCCGGTTCTGTGAGTCCGTCATCGATCCGCCCGCCCGTCGCGCTTCTGCTCGATTCGAAAGGTTCCTGCTGCCCGTGTATGACCGCGAAAACTGTAGCCGGGTTCGCACTCGCCTACGGTGGCCCGGGCCACCTTCCGGGAGGGCTCGGTTCAGCGCAACCGGTGCGCCCCGGCCGAGGGCAGGGCGGAGCGGACGCGGGGCGGGACCCGGCCGCGGTCGGTGAAGGCGCGGGTGAGGGCGGCCGTGATCGGCTCCACGCGCTCCTGGGCGGCCAGCGCGACCAGGGTGCCCGCCCAGCCGGACACCCGCACGCCCCGGGCCCCGGAACGGGAGGCGGCCTCGGCGGCCAGTTCGACCTCGGCGGTGGTCAGGCCGCAGCCGCGCAGTGACAGGTGGGAGGACTCCAACACGGGGCCGGTCTCCCCGGCGCGTCCGGCGCGCAGCAGGCCCACGGCCGCGTTGAGCCGGTGTACCTCCGTGAGGGCGCACTCGGCGCGGGCGCGCAGCGCGGGCTCACGCAGCTCCCGCAGTGCCGCGCGCGGGTCCCGGACGGACCGGAGCGGACCCAGGGCCTCCTGGGCACGCCGCAGCGCCGCCGTGTGCGCGGGTCGCGGGTCGCGGTGCGGCAGGGCCCCGGTGTCGACGACGAGCAGGCACAGCCCCTCACCGGCCAGGTCGAAGGGCAGGATCACCGTCCGCAGTGTGTCGGGCCGCACGCGGACCGCGTGGCCGGGGCGGGCCGTGAGCACCACCCGCTCGTCGGCGGTCGCGCCCTCCGGCGGCGGCCCCCCCGTGATGTCGGCGAGCGCGAGCGAGACCGCTCCGGCCACGGCCGCCGCGTACCCCAGCGAGGCGTGCCGGGGCAGGTTGCCGTCCAGGAGCACGTGCAGCCCCTGGCCGCCGCCCAGCAGCCCCGCACGCCGTGCCGAGTCCGTCGCCGCGGTCACGGCCCGGAAGGAGGGGTCGCGGGGCCTCAGCGGCCCTCTGGGCGTCGCCACGCGGGTGCGGCCGTCGGGGGAGGTGTCGGCCGCGGCGGTCACGCCCCAGGGCAGGGCCGCGTACAGGGCGCCGCCGCCGACGGACGCCGTGTGCTCGCCGAGGAGCGCCGCGCGGCCCGGCGCGTGCCACACGCCCGAGGCCGCCGAACCGTACCGGGAGCCGAACTCCGCAAGGAGCCGGTCGGCCCCGGGTGCGGCCGACGGCCACGCGCCCCGCGGGCCGGCCGACCGCACGCCCAGCACGGCGCGCAACCGGGTCACAGCGCGTTCCAACAGACGACCTCTTTCACTCGGTTCCCACCTGGTCCACGCGGTCCGCTCCTGTGCGCGGACGGCCGTGTGTGGCGGGTTCCCCTCCCGCCCGTTCTCCTCTAGTGTTGCGCCCACCAGCGGCGACCGTGGAGTGAAGGGGGCCATGCCCGCAGTTGTGGACCGGGGCCGTGCCGCGGCCCGGCGCTACCGCCACATGTCCATGGACGCCTTCTGGGCGCTGCGCCACAGGAGCGCGGTCTTCGACCACCTCGTGCGCGCCCTCGGCCGCTACTCCGAGTGCAGCGGCAGTCTGCTGGCCGGGGCGGTCACCTACTACGCCTTCCTCTCGTTCTTCCCGCTGCTGGCGCTGGCCTTCGCGGCGGTCGGCTTCGTGGCGGCGGGTCAGGCCGACCTGACCTCCTATCTCGAAGAGGCACTGGACCAGATCCTGCCCGGACTGTCCGACCAGCTTCCCGTGGAGGAGATCGCCAACGCGCGCCTGGGCGCGGGCCTGATCGGTGTGCTCGGACTGCTCTACTCCGGGCTGAACGCGGTGTCGGAGCTGCGCCAGGTCCTGCACAGGGTCTGGCTCAAAAAGGTCAAGGACAGCCCGAACTTCCTCCTGGGCAAGGTACTGGACCTCCTGGTCATGCTGGGTCTGGGCGTGGCGCTGCTGTGCACGGTCGCCTTCACCAGCGTGGCGCAGACGGCCACCGGCTTCCTGCTGTCGCTGGTCGGGTTGGACGGCTCCCTGGTGGCCAACCTGGCGCTGCGGGGGCTGGCGCTGGTGATCGCGGTGGCGGCCAACACGGCGATCTTCGCGATGGTCTTCCGCCTGCTCTCGGGGAGCGGTCGGCCGGTCCGGGAGCTGTGGCACGGGGCCCTCCTGGGTGCCGTCGGCTTCGAGATCCTCAAGTCCGTGGCCGCGATGCTGCTCTCCGGGACGCTGAGCAACCCGCTGTACGCCTCGTTCGCGGTGCTGGTGGGGCTGCTGGTGTGGATCAACTTCGTGATGCGCCTCGTGGTCCTGAGCGCCTCGTGGGCCGCGACGTGGCTGCCGGTTCCGCCGCCCTACACGGCGATGCCCGAGCCCTCCGACACTGCTGACTAAATACGCGAAGAGCGACTTTTAGTCGTATATAAGGAAAAACACCCACTCGTGGAACAGCGACCCGTATGCGCGGGGTGTGGGAAGGGTAGTCCTCCTCTGTCCCGGTCGACCGTTTCATCGGGACGCACCGGCTGCCGACGGTGACAGTCGGCGATCACCCCCCTCGGAGGGCAGATGGGAATCGCATTCAAGTCGTCCGAACGCCCGACACTCGGTGTGGAGTGGGAACTCCAACTCGTGGACCGGCAGAGCCGCCACCTGAAGCAGGAAGCGGGGGAACTCCTTTCCGAACTCCCCGAACTCAGCGCCCGCACGGACACCCCTCCGCTGCGGCACGAACTCATGCAGTCGCAGGTGGAGGTGGTCACCGGCATCTGCGAGACGGTGGAGGAGGCCAAACTCGACCTCGCTCGCAGCATCGACCGGATGCGTGCGGTCCTCGAACCGCGCGGCACCACGCTGACCTGCGCGGGCACCCACCCGATGGACGACTGGCGCGACCAGTCCTTCAGCCCGGGAAAGCGGTATGACGAACTCATCGAGCAGTTGCAGTGGCTCGCCCGGCGGATCCTCACCTGCGGGGTCCACGTCCACGTGGGCGTGCGCAGCCCGGAGAAGGCCATCCCCATCGTCAACGCGCTCACGAAGTTCCTCCCGCATTTCCTCGCTCTGAGCGCTTCCAGTCCTTTCTGGAGCGGACACGACACGGGGCTGGCCTCCGCCCGCTCCGTCGTCTTCGGGGCCCTGCCCACCGCCGGCCCCCCGCCGAACCTGTCCGGATGGACTGCTTTCGAGGAATACCTCGCAACACTTCAGCGGGCGGGTACCATCGCCTCTATCAAGGAAGTGTGGTGGGACATCCGGCCGCACCCGGATTTCGGCACCATCGAAATCCGGATGTTCGACGGGATTCCCACCCTGCGCGAGGTGGGCATGGCCGCCGCGCTCTCCCAGACCCTGGTGGAGGCGTTCGACCACCAGCTCGACCGCGGGTACGCACTGCCCAACCCGCCGTCCTGGCTGGTGAGTGACAACAAGTGGCGCGCCACCCGCTACGGGCTCGACGCTCGTGTCATCACGGACATCCATGGAACCACCGTTCCGATCCGCGACGACCTCTACGAGCTGGTCCGCGAGTTGCGCCCCGTCGCCGCCCGCCTGGGCTGCGCGGAGGACCTGGACCTGGTCTCCGAGACCCTGGACAAGGGCGCCTCCTACGAACGGCAGCGCGCGGTCGTCGCCGACGGCGGATCGCTCGACGACGTCGTGGACATGCTGGTCGACGAGCTCCGCGGCGGCCCCGCGCGCGCAGAGGTCGGCATCGGCGGCGGAGCCGGTGCACGCTGATACGCGAATGAAGAGGGGACCCCCGCATGCAGGGACGTGACCTGCCGGAGCAGTTGACCGCTTTTCTGGCGCGCCATGAGAGGGAGTTCACCGGCTTCCGCCGGGACCTGCACATGCACCCCGAACTCGCCTTCGCCGAGCACCGGACGACCGGACGGATCGCCGAGCGGCTGCGCGAGGCCGGGCTGGACCCGCGCGTCCTGCCCCGGGGCACCGGCCTGGTGTGCGACGTCGGCAGTGGCCCCGGGGGCCTGGTCGCCCTGAGGGCCGACATCGACGCCCTCCCCCTCACCGACGAGAAGAAGGACGTGCCCTACCGCTCCACGGTCCCCGGGGCGGCCCACGCCTGCGGTCACGACGTGCACACCACGGTCCTGCTGGCGACGGCGGTCTTCCTCGCCCAGCAGGACCGTTCCGGTTCCCTTCCCGGGCGGGTGCGGCTCATCTTCCAGCCCGCTGAGGAACTGCCGGGCGGTGCCGTCGAGGTGGTGGACAACGGTGCACTGAAGGGTGTGGAGCGCATCTTCGCCCTGCACTGCGACCCCCGGCTCATGGCCGGACGGGTCGGGCTGCGCACCGGCGGCATCACCGCCGCGTGCGACCAGGTGATGGTCCGCCTGTCCGGACCCGGCGGGCACACCGCGCGGCCGCACCTGACCTCCGACCTCGTCTACGCCCTGGGCAAGGTGGTCACGGAACTGCCCGCCGCGCTGTCCCGACGCGTCGACCCCCGGGCCGGGTTCAGCCTGGTCTGGGGGCGGATCAGCGCGGGTGCGGCCCCCAACGTCATCCCCGACGACGCCGTCGCCGAGGGCACCGTGCGCTGCCTGGACGACGAGGCGTGGCATGCGGCCCCCGAGATCATCAAGGGCCTGGTCGAGTCGGTGGCCGGCCCCTACGGGGCCGAGGTCGAGGTCACCTACCGCCGGGGCGTCCCGCCCACGATCAACGAGGCCGGGAGCGTGGAGGTGATGCGCGAGGCGGCCGCCTCGGCGCTCGGCGCCGACGCGGTGGCCGGCACCCCGCAGAGCCTGGGCGGGGAGGACTTCGCCTGGTACCTGGAGCACGTCCCCGGGGCACTGGCCCGCCTGGGCACCCACTCGCCCGACTGGGAGGGGCCCATGCTGGACCTGCACCGGGGGACCTTCGACGTCGACGAACGCGCCATCGGCGCGGGCACCCGGTTCATGGTGACCACGGCGCTGACGGCCCTGTGGAACCGGAGCCGTGCCGGGGAGCGGGTGGACGACGAGGCCCTCGCCTGAGCCGCTGTCCCGCCTGCCAGCGGTTTCCCCGGAACGTGTGACGCCACTGTGACACCGGCGTCCGGCCGCCGGGTGGCATTCTGAGGTGTATGAACCAGCCACTCACTGTTGAGCAGATCCGGCGGGCGCCCAAGGTCCTGCTGCACGACCACCTCGACGGCGGCCTGCGCCCGGCCACCGTGGTCGAACTCGCCCGGGAGACCGGCTACACGGGGCTGCCCACCGACGACCCCGACCGACTGGGCGCGTGGTTCCGCGACGCATCCGACTCCGGCTCCCTGGAGCGCTACCTGGAGACCTTCGCGCACACCACCGGGGTGATGCAGACACGCGAGGCGCTCGTGCGCGTGGCGGCCGAGGCCGTGGAGGACCTGGCCGCCGACGGCGTGGTCTACGCCGAGCAGCGCTACGCCCCCGAACAGCACCTGGAGGGCGGGCTCACCCTGGAGGAGGTCGTGGAGGCCGTCCAGGAGGGGCTGGAGCTGGGCCAAAAGCGCGCCGCGGACCAGGGACACGCCATCAGGACCGGCCAGCTCGTCACGGCCATGCGGCACGCCGCGCGCTCGTCGGAGATCGCCGAACTCGCGGTGCGCTACCGCGACGCCGGCGTGTCCGGGTTCGACATCGCGGGCGCCGAGGCCGGGAACCCGCCCACCCGGCACCTGGACGCCTTCGAGTACCTGCGCCGGGAGAACTTCCACTTCACCATCCACGCCGGTGAGGCGTTCGGCCTGCCCTCGATCTGGGAGGCCCTCCAGTGGTGCGGGTGCGACCGCCTGGGCCACGGCGTGCGCATCATCGACGACATCACCGTGGAGGAGGGCGCCCCGCCCCGGCTGGGCCGACTCGCCCAGTACGTGCGGGACAAGCGGGTGCCGCTGGAGATGTGCCCCAGCTCCAACGTCCAGACGGGCGCGGCCGCGTCGGTCGCCGAGCACCCCATCGGGCTCCTGCGCGATCTGCGCTTCCGGGTCACGGTCAACACCGACAACCGCCTCCAGAGCGGGGTCGTCCTGTCGGAGGAGTTCGCGAAGCTCTGCGCCGCCTTCGGCTACGGCTGGGACGACCTGGAGTGGTTCACGGTGAACGCGATGAAGTCGGCCTTCCTGCCCTTCGACGAGCGCCTGTCGCTGATCAACGGTGTGATCAAGCCCGGGTTCGCGCAGTTGAAGTGGGCGACGTCTTGATGGAGCGGCCGGGCTCCACGACCTACGCGGTGACGTTCACGCGGGTCATGGCGGCGCTCTGGACGGCCGTCGCGCTCCTGTTGCTGGTCGAGGTGCTCCTGGCGGGCCGGGGCCGGTCCGCGTGGATCGCGGGTGCCGTCCTGGTGGTGAGCATCGCCGTGGTGTACCTGGTGTGGCTGCGGCCGCGCCTGGTCGCCACGGAGCGGGGCCTGCGGGTGGTCAACCCGGTGCGGGAGACGTTCGTGCCGTGGTCCGCGGTGGTGTGGGTGGACGTCACCGACGTGCTGCGCGTGCACACCCCGGACCGGATCGTGCGCTCGTGGCCGCTGCGGGAGACCCGGCGGTCGCGGGTGCGCGACAACCTGAGACGGACGTCGGGCCTGGTCGACCCGGAGGCCGGTGCCGGGGACGCCCCGCAGCGTCCGATGGACCGGATCGCCGCCGAGCTGCGGGGAGAGGCCGAGCACCGCAAGGCACGGCCGCTGAGCGGGCCGATCAGGGACGTCGCCGAGGCGGGCCCCGCGGCCCTGGGGGCGGGGGACCGGCCCCAGTCCATGGTGCCGGTGGAGGTGTTCGCGGTCCTGGCGGTGACGGCCGCCGCGATCGCGGGTGTCCTCGTGTTCGTGCCCGGGGGTTGACGGCGCACGCCGCTTCTGATTAGGTAAGGCATGCCTAAGGGGGAACGTTCCGGATGGACGGACTTCGCGCGGATGGTCCCTCCGTCCGGTTCTCCTCCCGAGGGCGGCGCGCGCGGTTCAACTGAATACAGGAAAGGTGTCCCGTCCGTGAGTCCAACGGGATCTGCGGGGATTCCGCACGGCGGGACACCGGGGAAGCACCGCCTCCGGCCTGGTCGCGGCCGGTACCGTTCATCCCAAGGCCTCGGGGTGTACAGCTCGCCACGCCGGTACCGGTTCATCTGCACCACGGCCGGAGGCGCCCCGTTTCCCCACCCACACCCGGCGGCTCGCGCGACTCACGCCCGTTCGAGCGCGCCGTTCAGCAGTTCACCCAGCCGTCCGGCCCGCTGCGTGACGACCTCCAGGGCCTGGTCGGACTCGAAGGGCGCGAAGACCGACCCCACGGCGTCGTTGGTGACCATCGCCAGCCCCAGGACCTCGGCCCCCATCTCCACCGCCGCGATGGTCTCCATCGCGATCGACCGCCCGACCACGTCCGCCCCCGCCTGGCGCAGCAGCGCCAGTTCGGCGGGGGTCTGCAGCTGCGGACCGACGGTGGACACGTACACCCCCTCCGCCAGGGAGGGGTCCACCTCCTCGATGAGCCCACGCAGCCGCGGGGTGTAGGCCTGCGACAGGTCGACGAACCTGGCCCCCGTCAGCGGTGAGCGCGCGGTGAGGTTGATGTGGTCGCGCACCACCACCGGGACGCCGGGGGCGATGTCGGCCCGCAGGGAGCCCGCCGACCCCGTCAGGACCGCGATCCGGGACCCGGCGGACAGGCCGGTGCGCACCGCGTGGGTGGCCGCCATGGGGTCGTGGGTCTCGTACTCGTGGACGCGCCCCATGAACACGACCACACGCTTGTCGCCGACCCACACGCTCCGCACCTTGCTGGAGTGGCCCTGCGCGGTCGGAGCGAGGAAGCCGGGCAGCTCCCTCACGTCGAACTCGATGTCGACGGCACCCAGTGAGTCCGCCGCGCCCGCCCACCCCGAGCCGAGCACCACCAGTGCGTCGAAGGTGTCGGCACCGGCGCGGGACAGCAGCTCCCGTGCCGCCTCGGACGCCATGTCCTTGGCCTCTTCGCTGGTCCGGGGCTCCTGCTCTGTGTTGCTCACACCCCGGATGGTACCCATGGGTAGTCGGATCAATCCGAAGGGTGGTGCAGTGTGTCCGGCGGGTGGAACGCCGGTGTCGGTCGTGCGACATCACGGACGGGACCGGGGGCGCGCGGTGATGCACGCGTCGTTCGGGGAAGGGTGTGTGGGGGATACGGGTGTGTCCTTCGTCCCATTAACGGGTGAGAAGGCCGCGTCGCGGGTCCGGCCCGCGCAGGTATCCGGTGGCCCGGCGCCCCGTGCGCGGGGGCTCTTGCCGATACCGCGGGCGGACATGGACGACAATGGGTGCGAGCGAGAACCTGGTGGTGTTCGGCTCCGCCCGACTCCCGAGCCGGACGGGTACGGCGGCCGACCGAAGAGGGAGTGAAGCAGCGTGACGAAGGTCGTGATCATCGGTGGCGGACCCGGGGGCTATGAGGCGGCGCTGGTGGCCGCCCAGCTCGGCGCGGACGTGACCGTGGTGGAGCGCGACGGGATCGGCGGCGCCTGCGTCCTCACCGACTGCGTCCCCTCCAAGAGCCTCATCGCCACCTCCACGCGGACGACCTACGTACGCGAGTCCGAGGTCCTGGGCATCAACGTCCCCAGCGGCCCCGACGGCAAGTCCGAGGTCGAAGTCGACCCGAACACGTTCAACCCGCGCATCAAACGCCTCGCCCTCGCCCAGTCCGAGGACACCCGGGCCCGGCTGGTCAAGGAGGGCGTGGAGGTCGTCGTCGGCGAGGCGCGACTGGTCGACCCGCACATCGTCGCGGTGGGGGAGCGGCGCATCCGCGCCGACGTCATCCTCATCGCCACCGGCGCCCACCCCCGTGAACTCCCCACCGCCGAGCCCGACGGCGAGCGCGTCCTCACCTGGCGCCACCTCTACGACCTCGACGAACTCCCCGAGAAGCTCATCGTCGTCGGCTCCGGCGTCACCGGGGCCGAGTTCGCCAGCGCCTACCAGTCCCTGGGGTCGGACGTCTCCCTCGTCTCCTCCCGCGACCACGTCATGCCCACGCAGGACGCCGACGCGGCCCAGGCCCTGGAGGAGGTGTTCACGCGCCGTGGCATGAACATCCTGAACCGGACGCGCGCCGAGTCGGTCACCAACACCGGGACCGGTGTCCGGGTGACCCTCTCCGACGGCCGCGTGGTGGAGGGCACCCACTGCCTCATGACCGTGGGCATGATCCCCAACACCGAGGGGATCGGCCTGGAGGAGGCCGGGGTCCGGCTGGGGCAGGGCGGGTTCGTCGAGGTCGACCGGGTCTCCCGTACCACCGTGCCCGGCGTGTACGCCGCGGGCGACTGCACCGGGGTCAACATGCTGGCCTCCGTGGCCGCCATGCAGGGCCGGATCGCCATGTGGCACGCGCTGGGCGAGGCCGTGGCGCCGCTCAAGCTGTCCACGGTGGCCTCCACCGTGTTCACCCACCCCGAAATCGCGGCGGTCGGCGCCAGCGAGGACGACGTGCGCAGCGGCCGGATCGACGGGCGCTCGGTCACACTGCCCCTCAACACCAACCCGCGCGCCAAGATGAACGAGGTCAACGAGGGCTTCGTCAAGCTCATCTGCCGACAGCACACCGGCATCGTCCTGGGCGGTGTCATCGTCGGCCCGCGCGCCAGCGAACTCATCCTAGCGGTGTCCGTCGCGGTCCAGCAGAACCTGACGGTGGACGACCTGGCGCACACCTTCGCCGTGTACCCCTCGCTCTCGGGCAGCGTCACCGAGGCGGCGCGCTCGCTCATGCTCGCCTCCCCGGAGTAGGCGGGCGATCGGGGCCGCGGGGTCCGCCGTGCGTGGGGCCAAGCACGTCACGGCGGATTCCGGCCCCGGACTCTTACTCCGATCCGACACCGGTGCATGTAGGCTCGGGCCCGTGATTTGTCCTAAGTGCCAGAGCCCCATGCGTACCTACGACCGGCAGGGCGTCCACATCGACCGGTGCGACGTCTGCCAGGGCATCTTCCTGGACCGGGGCGAGCTGGAGAGCATCCTGGCGGCCGAGCAGCGCCACTACGCCGCCCCTCCGCCCGCCGCCCCCCAGGGCCCTCCGCCCGCCTACCCCCAGCAGGGCCCCCCGCCGGGGTACCCGCGTCCGGGCGGCTACCCCGACTCCCCGAAGGGCTACCGGGGCTATCCGGACTCGCCCAAGGGGTTCCGCGGCGGCTACCCGGACTCCCCGAAGGGCTTCCGCGGCGGCTATCCGGACTCGCCCAAGGGCTACCGCAAGCGCCGCAAGAGCTTCCTGGAAGAGCTCTTCGACTGAGTCGGCCGTGCATCCGCTGATCTGCTCCCGCTGCGGTGAGTGGAACGAGGTTCCCGACACCGGGGCGGGCGCGTCCGCTCTGCGCTGCCACGCCTGCGGCCAGGAGCGCCCCTACCGCCGCCTGCCGCTGTACTGCGTGTCGGGGCCCAGCGGTACCGGCAAGTCCACCATCGCGGGCCTGCTGCTCGAACGGCTCCGGGACCGCTTCGTCGTCCTCGAACAGGACCTGCTGTGGGTGGGCGGGCTGCGCGACCCGGCCGACCACCACCGCCTGTTCCGCTCCACCTGGCTGCGCACGGCCGCCATGGTGCAGCAGAGCGGGCGCCCCGTCGTGCTCTGCGGCACGGTGATGCCCCCCGAGCTGGAGCCGCTTCCCGAGCGGGCGCTGTTCGCACGGATCCACTACCTGTCGCTGATGTGCGACCCCGACGTGCTCGCCGACCGCCTGCGCGCCCGCCCGGCCTGGCGGGCCTGGGACGAGGAGCGGATCGCGGAGAACCGGGAGTTCGTCGAGTGGATCGCGGCCGAGGCCGACCGCCTCACGCCCCCGCTGACCCTGGTCGACACCACCCGTGTCGCCCCTGAGGACACCGCCGAGGCCGTGTGCGCGTGGGTGGAGGAACTGCACGCGCGCTTCGCGTCCGGGGCCTGAGCCACCGGCGGCCCCGGACGGGCGGAGAGGACGCCGCGGGCCCCGGGCACGCGCCCGGGGCCCGCGTTCGCGGTCTCGCGCCGCAGGTGTCAGAAGTCGAAGCCGCCGAAGTCCCCGCCGCCTCCGAAGTCGCCGCCGAAGTCACCGCCCCCGAAGTCGCCGCCCATGTCGTCGGTGCCGACGTCTCCGGCGCCCATCATGCCGCCGCCCATCATCGACCCCATCATGGAGCCCATCATCATGCCGGTGAACATGCCCATCATCATGTCCGTGCCGAAGTAGCCGCCGGCGTAGGGGGAGTAGGCCGGGCCCGCGTCGTAGTAGGGGCGCCGCTCGCCGTCCACCTCCACCAGGCGTACGTCGGGCTGCCCGCCGGTGCGCACGGCCTGCGCGCACACCGCGCACGCGGTGACCGACCGGGGCGCGCCGCCGGGCGGGGCCCAGACGACGTCCTCGGTGGAGGGGCCGTGCTGCGGGTTGAAGAAGCAGGGGCCGCGCCGCTCCGGCACCGGCTCCCCGTTCATCCGGGCCCGGGTCGCGGCCATGTGGTAGCGGCCGTCCTCCAGGGACTGGGTCACCGCCTTCACCTGTTCGGGTTCGGTGATGGTGTCCAGGCGCGCCTTGGCCTGGTCGTAGGAGTCCATGGCCCGCGTGTAGTCGACGCGGGTGGCCTCGTCGACGGCGGTGAGGTCGATCTCCAGCCGGGCGACGTCCTCGCCGAGCCGCACGACGTCCTCGGTGGCCATCTGCTTGATCTCGGCGACCTGCTTGGCCTTCTCCGCCGCGCGCTTCTTGCGGCTGTGGCGGACGAACCAGGCGCCGCCCGCGACGAGGGCCACCAGCAGCACGATCAGGACCACGCCGGAGGCGGCACCGGCGTCGGACTCGGACTGCTCGACGGCGTCGGGCACGGCCACCAGGGTGTCGATCTGGTTGCCGCCCTGGGCCAGGGCGATCTCCCGGATCTCCCCGGGGTCGTCCAGATTGGGTGAGGTGACGGCGAAGGCGTCGGAACCGGCCAGGATGCCGTAGGCGCCGTCGCCCACCTCGGCCATCACCGGGTCCATGACGGCGTCGACGCTGGAGTTGGAGTTGGCGGTCCCGCTGGGCAGGATCACGTAGTAGACCGGCACGTCCGAGCCGGACGCGGCGTTCTCCAGGGCGAGCTCGTCGGCCGGGGAGATCTGGTCGATGCTGGGGTCGATGTAGACGCCGTCGCCTTCGAGTTCGTCGACGATGGCCTGGGTGTCCGGTAGTTCGGGCTGGACGTCGGCCGCGGCGGGCAGGGCCGCGGTTCCCGTCACCGCCGCCACGAGTCCGGCGGTCAGCACTGTGGGTGTTGCCAAGCGGCGCGTCATGGTGGTTCCTCTCGCCTCCTTCACCGTCAGAGACGAACGGCGCGGACCCGGGGTTCCCGGACGGGAGCGCTGTGACCTCAGTGTTCGCGGTCTCACACACCGAGGATACGGCGCGTGGCCGGGGAGGTCATGCCGGGCATCGGGTACGGATGGGACAATTCAGGAAAGCACCGTTGCGAGGTGGCAGGGATGACTACCATGGGTGATGAGGACGATCTGACGACCGGAGGCGACGACATGTCCGTTCCCACGGTGGCCGATCCCCCGGACCCCGAACTCGACGGTGTGCTGCTGCTGCCGATGCCTCCCCAGGACGGGTTCACCGCCGACGATCTCGACCGGATCCCCGGTCTCCCCCGGCACACCGAACTCATCGACGGAAATCTGGTACTGGTGAGCCCCCAGAAGTACTTCCATGCTTCGCGATCACGCTGTTGCAGCGGCAGATGGACGCGCAGGTGCCCGAGGACCTCATCGTCTGCCGTGGGATGACGACGGTACTCGGTGAGCGCAACCGGCCCGAGCCCGATCTCATGCTGGTCCGTGCCTCCGCGCTGGGCGGCCCCGACGACACGTGGTTTCCGGTGCAGGATGTGCGTCTGGTGGTCGAGGTCGTGTCACCGGAGTCCGAGTTCAGGGACCGTGCCCGCAAACCCGAACTCTACGCGCGGGCGGGCATCCCCCACTTCTGGCTCGTGGAGCAGGAGGAGTACGGACTGGCGGTGCACGTCTACGAGCTCGACCGGCTGTCCGGCCGGTACGCGCCCGCCGGTGTGCACCGCGACCGGGTCAAGGTCGCCGCGCCCTGCCACCTGGACATCGATCTGACGCGGATGCGCTGAGCCCTCGCACGCAGGGGAGGGGGAGGCGGCCCCGGACGCCTCCCCTCGGCACCGCGGGACCCTAGGAGTCCTTGACCTCGCAGACCACCGCGCCGTTGCCCACGCTCTCGCCCGGGGCGACCTTCAGCCCGGTGACCACACCCGCCTTGTGCGCGCTCAGCGGCTGCTCCATCTTCATCGCCTCGATCACGACCACGGTGTCGCCCTCGGCGACCGCCGCGCCCTCGGCGGCCACCACCTTGACCACCGTGCCCTGCATCGGCGAGACCAGAGCGTCACCGCTCACCGCCGCCGCACCGCCGCCACGCCGCGCGGCCCGCTTCCTGCGGCCGCCCGGGTTCGCGGCCGGGGCGGTCGCGGCGGTGCCCAGGGACGCGGGCAGCACCACGTCGATACGCCGGCCGCCCACCTCCACGGTGACCGTCTCGCGCTGCTCGGGCTCCGCGTCGCCGCTCTCGCCCGACCACGGCTCGATCCGGTTGTCGAACTCGGTCTCGATCCACCGCGTGTACACGCCGAACGCGTGCTCCGGGCCGGCCGGGGCGAACGCCGGATCGGACACCACGGCCCGATGGAAGGGGATCACCGTGGGCATGCCGCCCACGGTGAACTCCGCCAGCGCCCGCCGCGACCGCTCCAGGGCCTCGGTGCGGGTCCGCCCGGTCACGATGAGCTTGGCGACCATGGAGTCGAAGGCCTGCGGCACCGTGAACCCGGCCTCGCAGCCGGTGTCCACGCGCACGCCCGGGCCGCCGGGCAGGGTGAGTTCGGTGATGGTGCCGGGGGCGGGCATGAAGTTACGCCCGGCGTCCTCGGCGTTGATGCGGAACTCGAAGGAGTGGCCGCGGATCTGCGGGTCGCCGTAGCCCAGCTCCTCGCCGTCGGCGATGCGCAGCATCTCCCGCACCAGGTCGAGGCCGGTGACCTCCTCGCTCACCGGGTGCTCGACCTGGAGGCGGGTGTTGACCTCCAGGAACGAGATGGTGCCGTCGGTGCCCACCAGGAACTCACACGTGCCCGCGCCCACGTAGCCCGCCTCGGCGAGGATGGCCTTGGAGGCACTGTAGAGCCGCTCGGTCTGGTCGGCGGTCAGGAACGGGGCGGGGGCCTCCTCCACCAGCTTCTGGTGGCGGCGCTGGAGCGAGCAGTCACGGGTGGAGACCACCACCACGTTGCCGTGGGTGTCGGCCAGGCACTGGGTCTCCACGTGGCGGGGCCTGTCCAGGTAGCGCTCCACGAAGCACTCGCCGCGCCCGAAGGCGGTGACCGCCTCGCGCACCGCCGACTCGTAGGCGCTCTCGACCTCGTCCATGGTGTGGGCGACGCGCAGGCCGCGCCCGCCGCCGCCGAACGCCGCCTTGACCGCGATCGGCAGACCGTGCTCCTCGGCGAAGGCCACGACCTCCCCGGCCCCGGAGACCGGATCGGGGGTGCCCGCCACCAGCGGCGCGCCGACCTTCTGCGCGATGTGGCGGGCCGCCACCTTGTCGCCCAGGGCGGTGATCGCCGCCGGGGGCGGCCCGATCCAGGTGAGCCCGGCGTCGATGACGGCCCGGGCGAAGTCGGCGTTCTCGGCGAGGAAGCCGTACCCGGGGTGGACGGCGTCGGCGCCGGTGCGGGCGGCCACGTCCAGGAGTTTGGCGATGTCCAGGTAGGACTCGGCCGGGGTGGTGCCGCCCAGGGCGTGGGCCTCGTCGGCGATCTTGGCGTGCAGCGCGTCCAGGTCGGGTTCGGCGTAGACGGCGACGCTGGCCAGACCGGCGTCGCGGCAGGCGCGGGCGATACGTACGGCGATCTCGCCGCGGTTGGCGATCAGAACTTTACGCACGGTGGGGATTCCTTCCGCTGTGGCTGGAGCGGGAGCGCGCCGTCCGCTCGGCGGGAAAACTCAGATGGTGGCACGGGTTCACCTCGTGCTCAGGCGCCAGGCGCCGGGTCCGGGCCGCAGCGGGGCGCGCAGGAGCCGTGAGCGGTCACGCCAGCCGGAGGCGGGCCGGTCCGTCTCCTCCGGCGTGCGGGCACGGGCGGCGGCGCGCGCGGCGAGCACGGCGGTCAGGGCCGCGAGCTCCTCCTCGGAGGGGGCTCCGCGGACCACCGCCAGGTGGCGGGGGTCGTTCGGCGCGCTCACAGCGGGATGTTCCCGTGCTTCTTGGGCGGGAGCTGCTCGCGCTTGTTCCGCAGGGCCCTCAGGGCCTTGGCCACCTGGTCGCGGGTCTCGGAGGGCATGATCACACCGTCCACGTACCCGCGTTCGGCCGCGGAGTAGGGGTTGAGGAGGGTGTCCTCGTACTCGGTGATGAGCCGTTCCCGCTCTGCCTCGACGTCGTCGGCGGCGGCGAGCGTGCGCCGGTGCAGGATGTTCACGGCCCCCTGGGCGCCCATGACCGCGATCTGCGCGGTGGGCCACGCCAGGTTGACGTCGGCGCCCAGGTGCTTGGAGCCCATCACGTCGTAGGCGCCGCCGAAGGCCTTGCGGGTGATCACGGTGACCAGCGGGACGGTGGCCTCGGCGTAGGCGTAGAGCAGTTTGGCGCCGCGCCGGATGATGCCGTCCCACTCCTGGTCGGTGCCGGGCAGGAAGCCGGGCACGTCCACGAAGGTCAGCACGGGCACGTTGAAGGCGTCGCAGGTGCGCACGAAGCGCGCCGCCTTCTCGGAGGCGGCGATGTCCAGACAGCCCGCGAGGTTCATGGGCTGGTTGGCGACCACGCCCACGGACCGCCCGTCGACGCGGCCGAAGCCCACCACGATGTTGGTGGCGAACATCGGGTGCACTTCGAGGAAGTCGCCGTCGTCCAGGACCGCCTCGATGACCCGCTTCATGTCGTAGGGCTGGTTCGCCGAGTCGGGGATGAACGTGTCCAGGGCCAGGTCGGTGTCGGCGGGTTCGTCGCCCAGGGGGTTCTCGGGGGGAAGCTCGGGCGCCTCCTCCAGGTTGTTGTCGGGCAGGTGCGCGAGCAGGGCCTTGACGTAGTCGATGGCGTCCTGCTCGTCCGCGCCCATGTAGTGCGCCGCGCCGGACCTGGTGTTGTGCGCGCGGGCCCCGCCCAGCTCCTCCATGGAGACGTCCTCGCCGGTGACGGTCTTGATGACGTCGGGGCCGGTGATGAACATCTGCGAGGTCTCGTCGACCATCACGACGAAGTCGGTGAGCGCGGGGGAGTAGACGTGCCCTCCGGCGGCGGCCCCCATGACCAGGGAGATCTGGGGGATGACGCCGGAGGCGTGGGTGTTGCGCTTGAAGATCTCCGCGTACAGGCCGAGCGCGACGACGCCCTCCTGGATGCGCGCGCCGCCGCCCTCGTTGATGCCCACGACGGGGCAGCCGTTGGTGAGGGCGTGGTCGAGGACCTTGGTGATCTTCTCGCCGTAGACCTCGCCGAGGGAGCCGCCGAAGACGGTGACGTCCTGGCTGAACACGGCGACGGGTCGGCCCTCGACCGTGCCGTGCCCGGTGACGACGCCGTCGCCGTAGGGGCGTTTGTCGGCGAGTCCGAAGTTGGTGGAGCGGTGGCGGGCCAGGGCGTCGAACTCCACGAACGAACCCGGGTCCAGGAGGGCGTCGATGCGCTCGCGTGCGGTCATCTTGCCCTTGGCGTGCTGTTTCTCGACGGCTCGCTCCGACCCTGCGTGGACCGCCTCATACCGGCGTCGTTGCAGGTCGGCGAGCTTGCCAGCGGTGGTGTGGATGTCGATCTCCGCCGCGGCCAGTGGTTCAGGGGCTTCGGTGGCCATAACAGTCCAGGTTAGTCGTCGTTATCGCTCTGACCAGTACCGGGGGCATGTTACTTGCGCGTAGGGCCGGGGCGGGTGCGCGGGGGCGCCGCGGCGCGTGCCGCCGCCGGGCGGGGGCAGGGTCGGGGAATTGCGGCGTGATCCAATGTGAATTCGCTCTGGAAATACACAATTGTTAACGCTCTGGCAAAACCGACGAAATGCGCCCCCTGGGACATCGGTGCAGGCACGGTCTCTGTAAAGTCGTCCCTATGACAGCGGTAAGCGCAGAACGCGACAGTGCACGACAGGAAGTCCCCGAGCAGCTTCGCAATGACGTCAAACTGCTCGGCGAGATGCTCGGGACGGTCCTCGCCGAAAGCGGCGGCGCCGACCTCCTGGAGGACGTCGAGAGGCTCCGGCACGCCGTGATCGGCGCACGCGACGGCGCGGTCCCCACCGAGGAGATCACCGCGCTCGTCGCCGGATGGCCCCTGGAGCGGGCCAAGCAGGTGGCGCGCGCCTTCACCGTCTACTTCCACCTGGCCAACCTGGCCGAGGAGCACCAGCGCATGCGCGCCCTGCGCGAGCGCGACGACCTCGCCCACCCGCCCGGCGAGTCCCTGGCCGCCGCCGTGCGGGCCGTGCGCGAGTCCGGCGGCGGCGAGGAGCGGCTCGACGAACTCGTCGACGGCATGGAGTTCCACCCGGTGGTGACCGCCCACCCCACCGAGGCCCGCCGCCGCGCCGTGTCCACCTCGATCCTGCGCATCAGCGCCCAGCTCGACGCCTGGCACTCCTCCCACGAGGGCAGCAGCGCCGCCGCCGAGGCGCACCGCCGCCTGCTGGAGGAGATCGACCTGCTCTGGCGCACCTCCCAGTTGCGCTACACCAAGCTCGACCCCCTCGACGAGGTGCGCACCGCCCTGGCCGCCTTCGACGAGACCATCTTCGACGTCGTCCCGCAGGTGTACCGGAGCCTGGACACCGCCATCGACCCCGAGGGGACCGGCACCCGTCCCCCGCGCGCCAAGGCCTTCGTGCGCTACGGGAGCTGGATCGGCGGCGACCGCGACGGCAACCCGTTCGTCACCCACGACGTGACGCGCGAGGCGATGCTCATCCAGTCCGACCACGTGCTGCGCGGCCTGGAGGGCGCCTGCGCCCGGGTGGGGCGTACGCTCACCGCCTACTCCAACCTCACACCCGCCAGCGCGGCCCTGCTCGACACGCTCTCCTCCGCCCAGGCCGGCTACCCCGACCTCATGGGCGAGATCTTCGACCGCTCGCCCAACGAACCGCACCGGCGGCTGCTCCTGCTCGCCGCCGCGCGGCTGCGCGCCACCCGCGAACGCGACGCCGACCTCGCCTACCCGGACGTCGAGGCCTTCCTCGCCGACCTGCGCACCGTCCAGGAGTCGCTGGCCGAGGCCGGAGCGCGCCGTCAGGCCTACGGCGAACTCCAGCACCTCATCTGGCAGGCCGAGACCTTCGGCTTCCACCTCGCCGAACTGGAGGTACGCCAGCACAGCGAGGTGCACGCCGCCGCCCTCGCCGAACTGCGCGAGGGCAAGCGCCCCTCGGAGAAGACCGAGGAGGTGCTGGCCACCCTCCGGGTCATCTCCTGGATCCAGGAGCGCTTCGGCGTGGAGGCCTGCCGCCGCTACATCGTCAGCTTCACCCGCACCGCCGAGGACATCGCCGCGGTGTACGAACTGGCCGAGCACGCGCTGCCCGCCGACCGGGTCCCCGTCCTCGACGTCATCCCGCTCTTCGAGACCGGCGCCGACCTGGACGCCTCACCCGGCGTCCTCGACGGCATGCTGGAGCTGCCCGCCGTCCAGCGGCGGCTGGACGAGACCGGGCGGCGAGTCGAGGTCATGCTCGGCTACAGCGACTCCGCCAAGGACGTCGGGCCGGTCAGCGCCACCCTGCGCCTGTACGACGCGCAGGCCCGCCTCGCCGAGTGGGCGCGCAAGCACGACGTGCGTCTCACCCTCTTCCACGGCAGGGGCGGTTCCCTGGGCCGCGGCGGCGGCCCGGCCAGCCGGGCGCTGCTCGCCCAGGCCCCCGGTTCGGTGGACGGGCGGTTCAAGGTCACCGAGCAGGGCGAGGTCATCTTCGCCCGCTACGGCCAGTCCGCCATCGCCCGCCGCCACATCGAGCAGGTCGGCCACGCCGTCCTGATCTCCTCCACCGACGCCGTCCAGGACCACGAGCGCTCCGCCGCCGAGCGGTACCGCCCGCACGCCGACACCATCGCCGAAGCCGCTCAGGCGGCCTACCTGGACCTAGTCAACACCGAGGACTTCGCCGTGTGGTTCTCCCGGGTCAGCCCGCTGGAGGAGCTCGGCGAACTGCGCCTGGGCTCGCGCCCCGCCCGCCGTGGCGCCGCCCGCGGCCTGGGCGACCTGCGCGCCATCCCGTGGGTGTTCGCCTGGACCCAGACCCGCGTGAACCTGCCCGGCTGGTTCGGGCTCGGCACCGGCCTGGCGGCGGTCGAGGACCTGTCCGTGCTCCAGGCGGCCTACCGCGAGTGGCCCATGTTCGCCTCGCTGCTGGACAACGCCGAGATGAGCCTTGCCAAGACCGACCGGACCATCGCCGAGCGCTACCTGGCGCTGGGAGGCCGACCGGAACTGGCCGAACGCGTGCTCGCCGAGTACGACCGCACCCGCGACCTGGTGCTTAAGGTGACCGGGCACGGCCGTCCGCTGGAGAACCGGGCGGTGCTCTCCCGCGCGGTGGACCTGCGCAACCCGTACGTGGACGCCCTCTCCCACCTGCAACTGCGCGCCCTGGAGGCGCTGCGCGGCGAGGAGGCGGACGCCCTCTCCGAGCAGGACCGCCAGCACCTGGAGCGGCTCCTGCTGCTGTCGGTGAGCGGCGTGGCCGCCGGGTTGCAGAACACCGGCTGAGCCCCGAACGGACGTCGGCGCCCCCGCACCCCGGTGCGGGGGCGCTCGCGTACGCGGGAGGGGTCAGACGGGGAAGCCGGAGGTGTCCAGCGTGAAGCCGAACGGCTCGGGCAGGTCGATGTCCTTGCCGAAGGGGACCTTGGTCGCCGAGGTGTACCGGCCGTTCTCGGGCGCTGAGAACAAGGTGGTCTCGCCTCTGCCCGTCTCTGGGTCCCACCGGTCTACCAGCAGGTACAGGGGTACCCCGGCGTGCGCGTACCCCCACAGCTTGGCCTTGCGGTCCTTCTCCGCCGTGCTCTTCGACGTCACCTCGACGGCCAGTAGAGCGTCCGAGACCATGCCGTCGGGGTCGTACTCCAGCACCGAGTACGGAAGAACCACCAGGTCGGGAATGAACAGGCTCGACCGCAGTGGAACCCGCACATCGAGTGTCTGGTGTACATCGGCTTCGGAAAGACCGCTCCCGTCGCGCAGGATCTCGCGATAGAGCTGCTTCTGCAGCAAGGCGACGATCCGCGCGTGTTCGCGAGAGGGGGGCACCACGAAGAAGAGACCGCCTTCGATGATCTCGGCCTGCCAGCCCTCAGGCAGGTCCAGCGCTTCCCAGGTGCGCAACGACAGTTCCCAGGCGGATGGAGTGTTCGCCGGCGTCTCCGCTTGCGTGATACTCACCTGTCGTGCCACCTCCGGTAGCTGAACGTAGCAGCGCGTGATCACCGATGCGCCGGTTTCAGGATAACCCGTGCCCTCCCAACGGGGCAGGTTTTCCCCAGGCGATCGCCTCGCTGTCCGGGAGCTGGACGAGGCTCTGTTTGGGAGAAGTCAGGCGGGGAAGCCGGAGGTGTCCAGCGTGATGCCGAACGGCTCGGGCAGCTTCAGCGGCTCGCCGAAGAACACCTTCTCGACGTGCTTGTAGACGCCGCGCTCGGGCTCGGCGAACAGGGTCGCGGCCTCCTGGCCGGTGTCCGGGTCCCAGCGGTCCACCAGCAGGTACAGGGGGATCCCGGCGTGCGCGTAGCCCCACAGCTTGGCCTTGCGGTCCTTCTTCGCCGTGCTCGGCGAGGCCACCTCGACCACGAGGATCGCGTCGGCCGCCGGGTTCTCGGCGTCGGGATCGGGCGCGGACTCGGGCAGGACCATCAGATCCGGGATGTACACGCTGTCGGTCACCGGGACCCGGATGTCCTGTGCCTGGTGGACCTCCGCCTCGGAGACGCGGCTGCCCGGGCGCAGGATCTCACGCATCAGCGCTTTGTTGACCAGCCACACGATGTGGTTGTGGTCGTATTTAGGGGGCGTCATGATGACGATGTCGCCTTCGATGATCTCGGCCCGCCAACCCTCGGGCAGGTCCAGTTCCTTCCAGGCGCGCAGCACGACGTCCCACCGGGACGGTACCGGGGTCACCGATCCGGTTTCCGCTTCCGCGATACTCATCTGCGGCGCCACCTCCGGTAGCTGAACGTAGCAGCGCGTGATCACCGATGCGCCGGTTTCAGGATAACCGCTGCCCTCCCATCGGGACAGGTTTTCCCCAGGCGATCGCCTCGCTGCTGTAATGGGGCCATGACCCCTGACACCGAGGACCTCTCGCGCCCGCCGCTCGACACGGCGGCGCTCACCGCCGCCCTGGTCCGCCCCGGCGGGACGTGGCGCTCCGTCGAGGTACTGCCCGCCGTGGGCTCCACCAACACCGAACTCGCCGCCCGCGCCAAGGGCGGCGCCCCGCACGGCGCCGTGCTCGCCACCGAGCACCAGACCGCCGGCAAGGGCCGCCTCGGCCGCGGCTTCACCACCCCCGACCGCGCCGCGCTCACCTTCTCCGTCCTGCTGCGCCCCCGCGCCCACCCCGACGCGCTCGGCTGGCTGCCGCTGCTCATGGGTGTGGCCGCCGTCCGGGCGATCCGTGCGCGGACCGGGGTCGCCGCCGCGCTGAAGTGGCCCAACGACGTCATCGTCCCCGCGGGGTCCCGCTCCGACGCGGCGACCGCCGACGGCAAGCTCGCCGGAATCCTCTCCGAGGCCGACTTCTCCGACCCCGGCGCCCCGGCCGTGGTCGTGGGCACGGGCCTCAACGTGTCCCAGACCCGCGCCGAACTGCCCGTGGACACCGCCGCGTCCCTGACCGGCGAGGGGGCCGCCGAACCGGACCGCACCGCCCTGCTCACCGCGGTCCTCACCGAATTCGAGGAGTTGTACACGGTGTGGAGCGCCGCCCGCGGCGACGCCGGTGCCCGCGGCCTGGCCGACGCCTACCGGGACCTGTGCACGACCGTGGGGCGCCGGGTCCGCGTCCACCTGCCCGGCGGCTCCGTCCTGGAGGGCGAGGCCGCCGCCGTGGACGCCCAGGCCCGGCTCGTGGTGCGCGGGCCCGTCGGTGAGCGGGCGCTGACCGTCGGCGACGTCGTGCACGTCCGGCCCGGCGACCGCTCCCCCTGACCTTCGTACGGTTTCGGCTGTGGAACTCCCGATTTCCGAAAGATCGTGACATGATCATTGGTACAACGATCGGGAGTCGTGCGTCCCCGCCGTTCGGAGAGGCGTGCTCCCGTGGTGGCCCGACGACCCCTCCTTTGGGAAGAGGCCGCGGGCGTAGGCTGGTGGGGAACAACCGCGCCGCACCGCCGACACAGTGACGAAGTGCTCGTACTCCGTATTCGCGGGGATGGTCTGAGAGAGAACGTATGCCGTCGCGTCCCGACCCGAAAGCGATCGAGTCCGTCCTGCTCGGCGGTGAACCGGTGTACACCAAACGGCAGGCGATCGAACTCTCCGGTGCGGACCCCGAGATCGCGGGCCGTGTCTGGCGCGCCCTCGGCTTCCCCACCCAGGCCGACGACGCCGTTGTCTTCGCCGAGAGCGACGTCGAGGCGCTGCGCATCACCCACTCCCTCCTGGCGGAGGGGCTCCTGGACGAGCAGGGCGTGGTCCGCTTCGCCCGCGCCATGGGCCAGACCATGTCCCGCCTGGCCGACTGGCAGACCAGCATCCTCAGCACGCTCATGACCGGTGACGGCGGCGACTCCACCGGCAGCCCGCTCATGAACCAGGTCAAGGAGCTGCTGCCGGACGTCGAACGGCTGCTGCTGCACATCTGGCGGCGGCAGCTGGCCGCCTCCACCGCGCGCACCCTGACGGTGATGTCCAACAACACCGACACCGTCCCCAACTACTACCCGCTCATCGTGGGCTTCGCCGACCTCGTCTCCTTCACCACGCTCAGCCGCGAGCTGGACGAACTCGAACTCGCCGACGTGGTCGAGGGGTTCGAGGCCACCGCCGCCGACATCGTCGCCTCCGGCGGCGGCCGGGTCGTCAAGACGCTCGGCGACGAGATCCTCTACGTCGCCGACTCCCCGGCCGAGGCCGCCGACATCGCCCTGCGCCTGGCATCCGGGGTCACCACCCACGTGGAGGTGCCCGACGTCCGGGTGGGGGTGGCCTACGGCCCCGTCCTCACCCTGCACGGCGACGTGTTCGGCACCACCGTGAACCGCTCCAGCCGCCTGACCTCCTTCGCCCGTCCCGGCACCGTCCTCATCGACGACGCCCTCGCCGAACGCCTCGACGGCCACGAGGGCATCCAGGTGGTGCGGGTGCGCGCCCGCCACGCCCACGGCCTCGGACTCATCCAGCCCTACGCCCTGCGCCGCAGCTTCGAGCCCGGCGGGGCGTGAACCGGGCCGGAAAGCCCAGCCGCGCGGGCGATCGCCGATAGGGTCGGGGAGCATCGAACCGGCCCGCGAACGTTGAGGTGGTGACCCAGTGCCGAGCACCCCGAACCCGGTGGAGCGGCTGCGCACCTCGGGGCTCTTCAGCCTGGAGGGCAGCGAGGCCGACGTCGAGAACAACGTGTGGATCGTGGGGGACGCGCGGAGCGCGGTCGTGATCGACGCCGCCCACGACCACGAGCGGATCGCCCGGGGGCTGGGCGACCGCGAACTCATGGCGATCGTGTGCACCCACGCCCACAGCGACCACGTGAACGCCGCCGTGGCGCTCGCCGAGCTGACGTCCTCCCCGATCCTGCTGCACCCCGACGACGCCGAACTCTGGGAGCGGGTCCACCCCGACCGCGAACCGGACGCGCCGCTGCTGCACGGCGAGACCCTCGTCGCCGGGGGCCTGGAGCTCCGGATTCTGCACACCCCGGGCCACACCCCCGGCGGGGTGTGCCTGCACGCGGCGGAACCGGGGGTGCTGTTCAGCGGGGACACACTCTTTCCGGGCGGTCCGGGTGCGACCGGTCAGCCCTTCTCGGACTTCCCGACCGTCATCGCCTCCATCCGCGACCACCTGGCGGTCCTGCCGCCCGAGACCGTGGTGCACCCCGGCCACGGGGAGTCCACCACGATCGCCGAGGCCGCCGAGCACCTGGACGAGTGGGCGCGGCGGGGGTTCTAAGGGGCTCCCGCCGCGCCCCGGGCCGACGGCCCGACCGCTACCAGGCGGCCGGACCGTCCTTGTCGAAGAAACCGCCGGTGGGGCCGTCCGAACCGATCAGGGCCATACGGACGATGACCTCCGCGCCCTCCTCGACGCTCTGGGTCCCTCGGTGGCCGTTGAGGGCGGTGGCCGTGTAGCCCGGGTCGACGGCGTTGAACCGGAGAGCGGGGTAGGCCTTGGCGTACTGCGAGGTGACCATCACCAGGGCGGTCTTGGAGGAGTTGTAGTCCAGCATCGTCACCCGAGACTCCAAGCGGTCCGGGTCGTTGGTCGCCGCCAGCGAGCCGAGACCGCTGCTGACGTTGACGACGACCGGAGCCCCGGCCGCCTCCAGCAACGGCAGGAAGGCGTGTGTGACGCGTACGGCGCCGAAGACGTTCGTGTCGTAGGTGTTCCTCATGTCGGTCCCGGTGACGTCGCCGACACGGCCGAGTTTGCCGGCACCCGCGATCCCCGCGTTGTTGACCAGGACGTCGAGATGGCCGCCCGCGTCCGTGCGCACGAATTCGGCGGCGGCCTTGACGGAGTCCTCGTCGGTGACGTCGAGCCGGACGAACCGGGCGCGGGAGCCGAGCCGTCCGGCCGCAGCCCGGCCGGCGTGTGCGTCACGGGCCCCGACGTAGACGGTGTGTCCCGCCTCGATCAGGCGTCGGGCCGTCTCGAAGCCGAGCCCCTTGTTGGCTCCGGTGATCAGTGCGGTGGTCATGATTTCTCGCTTTCGGCGGTCGGTGGGGTGAAGACGCCTTCACCCTTCTCCGTCCCCGGGCGGACAGCCAGCACCCGCCGCTGCCTGTGGTGCGCCAGTACCAGGCTGTCCGGACGCGGAAGCGGGATACTGGGACTGTGAGCGGATCCAAGGAACTGGGCAGGGCACTGCGCGGCTGGCGCGACCGCACGGCTCCCGCGGCGGTGGGGCTGCCCGCCAACGGGGTGCGGCGTGCCGCCGGGCTGCGGCGTGAGGAACTCGCGCAGCTCGCAGGGCTGTCGGTCGACTACGTCATCCGCCTGGAACAGGGCAGGTCGACCGCCCCGTCCGTGCAGGTGCTGTCCGCGCTGGCCCGGGCACTGCGGCTGTCGACGGCCGAACGCGAACACCTGTACCTCATCGCGGGCCAGCTAGCACCGAGCCCCGGTCAGGTGTCGGCCCACGTCCCACCCGGTGTCCGAAGACTGCTCGACCAGATGGGCGGTACACCGCTGAGTGTGTACGACGCTGCCTGGAACCTGATCCTGTGGAACCCACTCTGGGCGGCCTTGTTCGGGGACCCGTCGGCGACGCGCGGGCGCGAGCGCAACGTCGCCTGGCGTCATTTCGCCGGTCTGCCCAGCCGGGTTGGCCACACCCCTGGACAGCGGTCACAGTTCGAGGCGGCCCTGGTTGCCGATCTCAGGGTGGCATCCGTCCGCTATCCCGCTGATGCCGGTCTGCGCTCTCTCGTCACGGACCTGAGGGGTACCGGTGCCGAGTTCGTGCGCCTGTGGGACAGCGGGGTCGTGGGCGTCCACGAGGCGCACACCAAGACCGTTCGGCACCCTGACGTCGGAACACTCTCTCTCGACTGCGACGTTCTCACGGTCCCTGGCGCCGATCTGCGTATCGTCGCCTACACCGCCGTTCCCGGTGGTGACGACGTCGATCGGCTTGAGCTCCTCGACGTCATCGGCAGCCAGTTCGGGGAGCCGACGCGGTAGGGCCACCCTGAGTGAAGCCGCAGTGGCGTGCTTCGGGGGCGGCCTCTAGGGGGCCTCGACGGAGGAGATGACGTACCGCGCCACCGACGCGTCCGTGATCGACTCCTCCTGGCCCGTCGAGGGCGCCGCCCCGCGGAAGTCCTCCAGTTCGGTCGCGGACTCCCAGCGCTCGTAGACGTTGATCCGAGCCGGGTCGAGGAGGTCGGGGGAGAGCGCGAAGTCCAGGCAGCCCGGGGCCGAGCGCGCCTGCTCCACGATCCCCGCGCAGCCCTCCAGGTACCGTTCGCGCTGGTCGGGGTGCACGGTGATGCTGCCGGAGATGATGAGCATGTCGTCCTCGCCGTCGGTAGGAAAGCGGTCACCCCGACCTTAGAAGAGCCCCCCGACGGTTCGGGTGAGGCCGACCGTCCACGGATTTCCGGAACCTTCGGTGCCGATGCCGTTACTCGATGCAGCGTCGTCGTATGCCCGGATGCGACCACGAATTCAAGGTGCGCCTGTTCCACCACCATCCGGAACTGGCCCCGGCCCTGCTGCGCGACGTGATCGGCGAGCCCCTGCCCGACCACGTCCGCGCCGAACTCGGCTGCATCGACCGGAACCGGGGTGGGGCCGTGTCTGCGTTCTATAGCTCCAGCGCTATAGAACGCGTTTCTCATGCCGGGGCGTGCTGTTCGCAGTAGCCGAGGGGCGCGGTTTCTGGGCCGCGAGCCCTGTGCTGGTGCAGGGGTCGACCACCCGACCCCTGCACCAGCACAGGGCTCGCGCTGTTCTTCGGGAGTAGGGGAGTCGGCGCCGGATGCCCCGGGGGCTTTATAGGCCGGTGAAACCGACCTGGACGCTATGACGCTCTGGTTCGGTCCCGATTTCCATGCCCTATGGGCTTTATAGGCCGGTGAAACGAAGCGGGTAATCGGTATGCCGGCGCCCCGCAAAGTTTCCATGCCCTATGGGCTTTATGGGTCGGTGAAACAGCAGGCTCCTGAGCAGACTGACACCTCTGATCGGGTTTCCATGCCCTATGGGCTTTATGGGTCGGTGAAACAACTGCAACTCGCAGTGTGAAAACACCTGCAGCGCGTTTCCATGCCCTATGGGCTTTATGGGTCGGTGAAACGACGAAGAGGGAGCCTCTTCACGACCGCAGCAAGGTTTCCATGCCCTATGGGCTTTATGGGTCGGTGAAACCCTTGCCGTTTTTCGCTGGTTCTGACCTGCGGTGATGCACCCCTCCTGCACGCAACCGGCCTCCAAGGCTCTCGATGGTACGTGATGCACGTCACTTTTTGTGCTTGCGGTCCTGTGACCAGCGCAAACGCCGTGCACGCAAACCCGGGTTTTCGCGTCCGAACCGGATTCGGTGTACACGCCCCGCCGATTGCACGGAGTCTCCGCGCGTCCAGTCTGCCACGGTCACCCCGACCTTGCCTCCCCCTGTTCCGAGAAAGCGGGTTCACCTCGTCAGCGTCGTCCACATCGCTGCCTGGGGTTCCCAAGCCCCTGAGACAGTTCCTTGGAGAAGTGGATCGAGGAACGGGGAGACGACACGGATTTCCTGATCCAGTGAGCGCTTTTCATCGTGCTTCAACTCCGCGAAGCACGATGAAAAGCGCTCAGTGTCATGGCGGTGCGGTGCTTGTTTCCGTGTCGGGAATCTGGCTGAGCCAGTGGTTTCGTTCGGGGGCGGTGGCCAGTTCGAGGAGCCAGCGCAGCAGGGCCACCCCGTCACCGCGGCGCAGGCCCAAACGCGCGGCGTAGCCGGAGAGGGAACGGGCCATCGCGGCAGGGTGACTGTGCCCGTCTCTCAGTGCTTCGGCCAGGACCTGACCCACCGCACCGGGGTCTTCGCGGGCGGACAGCAGGTCGGAGACGATGCGCTGCGGTCGGGTCACCAGAAGACCGTTCAGGGAGGTCCACTCGGTCTCGGTGAGGTGGCCGCGATGCAGGCGCAGGTCGGGGCGTCGGGACTGTCGGCGTCTGGGCAGGGTGAACTCGTGGATGTCGGCGGGCAGGTGCCCGAATCCGTAGAGTGCTGCGGCCGACCGGTGGGAGACGACGCCGTCAGCAGGTCTTCGTTCCCAGGCGGGGGTGCCGGGCGAGAGTTGTAGCCACGCCGCGCGCAGCTCCAGGTGCTCCGGAGCGGGGGCGCCCCTCATCCGGTAGACGCCGTGGGCCACGCGTTCGACGATGGCCGCCTCCGAGGAGAGGTGGGAGAGGGTGCTCCAGGCCATCCCGGTGGTCTCGGCCTGGCGGCGGGTGAACAGCCCTCCCTGTTCCTCAGCGAGGTCGGCGAGGGCGGCCATGCTCGTCATGAGAACCATGTCTGCATTCTATAGCGATGGCGCTACAGAATGCAGACCTCAATCTGGCTTGATGCTGCAAAGTATCCGCTTCAGCTATAGATCGAAGTGCTTAGCGGGTGAGGTTTCGGGCTCCCCTCTGGGCAGGCTGTGAACTGGGATCACATGGTGGTGCGCAGGGTGTGGATGAGGCGGGTGATCTCGGCGGCCTCCTGGTCGGCGCCGATGCTGAGGGCGAGGCGGCGGACCTGGTCCAGGGCGATGAGCAGATCGGTGAGGAGCATCGGCGGGGGCGGGGTGCTCCAGAGCGTGGGGACAGGGCGGGCCAGGTCGGGGCGTAGACGGAGGAGGGCGCGCACGGCCCGGGCCAGTTCGGAGAGGTCGTCGGGGGCTGCGGCCGGTGCCGACCGCCGCACACGCCGGGGGAGCGGCGGGTGCTCCTGCTGGGACGTGGGGAACACGGGTGACTCCTGTCTGTTCGTGTCGGGTGGTCCGTCCGCCGTTACGGCGCTTCGCGCGGGCCGGGGCAGGGCGCGTGCGGTGTGGGCGTGATCGAGGTCCACGCGCATCCCCGAACCGGGCAGTGCCAGTACGAGTGGGGGCGGGTACGCGCGATGACCGCCTGGGCCTGGCGAATCCGGGCGTCGAGCCCGTGCGGGGTGGTGTCGGTCAGCGGCGTCACGTCGGCGTCGCCCTGGTAGAAGGCGATGTAGCGGCGCGAGGCCGCGCCCCACAGCACCAGCCACAGCGGCTGGTGCCGTGCGTGGAGCCTCCGGGCGGCCGTGTACCGCGTCTCGTCGTCGCCCGTCTGCCGTGCCACCGTGCCCACCGCTCTCCGCTCGTGTCCGGGCCGGTCGGTTGCCGCGACCCGTCTGGACTCAGCATGTGGCTCCGGGTAGGGGTCCCTCCACCGTCCGCGAACTTTCGGCAAACGCCTGATGCGGTGAGGAATCCCGGCGTAACCTGTTGCGCATGGCGGAACCCCCCTTCCTCGATGTGCTCACCAAGTTCCGGGAGCTGAACGGGCTTTCCCAGAAACAGCTCGCCACGCGGGTCAACGCGTCGGTCGCGGCGGTTTCCCGGTGGACGAACGGGCACGCGATGCCCAAGCTCTCCATGGCGGAAACACTGGATGCCGAGCTGGGCGCGGAGGGGAAGCTGCTGGCCGCCTGGCGCGAGGCCACCTCGGGGGCTATGTGGCCGGAGTGGGCACGTTCGATCACCCACATTGAGATGGAAGCGCGCACGGTGCAGATCGTGTCTCCGGTGCTCGTGCCCGGTTATCTCCAGAGCCCGTTGTACGCGGCGTTGCTGTTTCGAACGGGCTGGCCGTTCGCCTCCGATGAGGAGATCGCGCGCCTCGTCAAGATCCGAACGGAGATGTTCGACCGGTTTCCCAGGCTCCGTGTCACGGCGGTGTTCCCGGTGGCTACGTTGAAAGGGGTGGATGAGCAGGTCCGGAAGGAGCAGTCTGCCCACCTGCTCGACGTCGTCGCTTCGGGGCGGGCAACGGTGCACCTGGTGCCGGAGGGGTCGGTCCTGTTGGACCCCCCGTCACCGATGATGGTGTTTCGGCTGCACTCTGGGGAATCGGTGATTACCAGCGATAACGCGGCTGGTAGTGTCATTCACCCGACTCACACGCATGAGCGCCTGCACGCGCTTGTCTTGGGAGCGCTGGCGGTCGCACTCCCGGCCCGACACTCGCTCGAAGTACTCAGGGAACTGGCATGAACGACTGGCATAAGAGCAGCTACAGCCATAACGGAGCTGATTGTGTTGAGGTCGCCGAGGGGGTCGCCACGGCGGTGCGGGACACGCAGAACCGCGAGCTGGGGCATCTGGAGTTCGCGGCCGGTGAGTGGAGCGCGCTCGTGGACTCCCTCAAGGCCCAGCGATAGCGCTACGAGGGGCGGTGCTTCCACGGGGAAGCACCGCCCCTTTTGTGTGCCCGGTGGGGGTGTGCAAATGATTTCAATTCGGACCAAAGGGATAGTTTTGGCTCGGGGATGAAAACGGCTCATCCCTTTCTGTGAGCCGCTCTGAGCTGGGATGATGTCCGTCCGATCGAACTTTTCCGCCCCGACTTCGCAGAAAGGTGCGACACCACTCCCCGCATGCCCTAATCTTCTTTGCGAAAGCCCAACTGCATATGACGAAGACCCCGCGACGGTAGACAACCGGCCGGGGTCGTGGTCAGCAACTTCCACCTTTGAAGACAAGGATTGCCGACATGGCTCATTCTAGCCGTGCGGTCCTCAGGTCTGCCCTGGAGACCCTCGAAGCCTTCCTCCTGCCCGCGCGCGGACGCCACGTCCGCCGCCGCTCGGCCCGGGTCCGCCGCTACGCGCCCCTTCCCGCCCCCGAGCAGGCCGCCGCGCCGCCCCCCGCACCCGCCGTGCCCGCTGTGCCCGAACCCGCCTCCAGGCTCGCGCCGCCCACCGTGCGCATGCCCGCCCGGGAGGCCGCCCTCATCAGGCCCTACTACACCGCCTACGAGCGCGCACTCGCCTACGGCCAGGACCACCCCGCCCGCCGCCTGCGCGCCCGCGCCACCACCCCCGGTCCGCGCCGCAGCCGGGTCCCGGCCGTCCCCTACACCCCGGCCCACGCGCGCCCGAGCGCACCCGCGCCGCGCCCGGCCGGGGACCTGCTCGCCGGGCCGCCCCCGCCGGTGCCCGGTGAGTTCGACGAACTCGCGCGGCTGGTCCGCCTCTGGCAGGACCAGCGCGCCGACCGACGGAGCGGGGCGGCCGCGTGAACTCGCTGTTGTGTGCTCGGGGTTCGTTGTCGTGTGGTCGAGGTTGGCCCTGTGGCGAACCTCGGCGCCTATTCTCGCCGTAGAACGAACCTCGATCGCGAGGTGGGACCGGGTGCAGGGCTCAACCCGCCGACTCCCCGCCCGAGATGAGCACCTCCAGGTCCGGCCCCAGCTCCTCGGGGGGCAGCTCCAGCAGGTAGCGCTCCAGGTGGCGGCGGAAGGCGTCGGCGGCGTGGGAGGGCTCCACGTCCCGGCGCTGGGCCAGCGCCACCGTCCGCAGCAGCCGCGGCCGGGCCAGCGGCGTGCCGCGCAGGCCCGGCCGGCTGCGCAGCACCATGCTTGGCACCACCGCCAGCCCCAGGCCCGCCTCCACGAACCGCAGCACCGCGTCCATCTCGCCGCCCTCCACCGCCAGCTCCGGATCGAACCCGGCCGCGCGGCACGCCCGCAGCGTCGCTTCGCGTACGTCGTAGCCGCGCCGGAACATCACCAGCGGGCGGCCCTTCAGCTCCGTGATGCGCATCGAGGCCCGGCCGTTGGGGGAGGGCAGCGCGAACGGGCTCGCCACCACCAGGTTCTCCCGCAGGATCGGCGTGGTCGCGAAATCCGGGTCGCTGCTGTGCAGGGGCAGGATAATCAGGGCCAGGTCCAGCTCGCCCCGGCCCAGGTCGCGGATGAGGTCGCGCGAACCGCTCTCCTCCACGTGGAGTTCGATGCCGGGAAAGCGGGTATGGAAGTCGGCGAGCACGTCGGCCAGCAGCCCCGCGCACAGGGACGGCGTGGCGCCCAGGCGCACCCGGCCACGACGGATCCCGGCCAGTTCGGCCACCTCGCGGCGGGCCGTCTCCAGGTCGGTGAGGATGCGCTGGGCCAGCGGCAACAGCGCCTCGCCCGCCGGGGTGAGTGTGATATTTCCCCTGGCACGACTGAATAACGGCGCGCCCAACTCGCTCTCAAGGCTGCGGATCTGTTTGCTCAAGCTCGGCTGGGCGACGCGCGAAAGCTCGGCTGCGCGGGTGAAATGGCGCGTGCGGGCCACAGCGACGAAGTACGCGAGCTGTTGGAACTGCATGCTCCATAGCCTACGGCTATGGACACCAGGGTCATGATGACTTGGACGACGAACTTAACCCGAAATTAAAGTGACAGGCTGTGGCGAACAGTACCTTGACCAAGAAGCGGTCTACGGCCTACGGATCCACGGTCGCGCTCAAGTCAGCGATGGCTGTCAGCGGCGTGGTCCTCGTGCTGTATTTGATCGCGCACATGTACGGCAACCTGAAAGTCTTCGCTGGCCAGGAGGCCTTCGACGGCTACGCCGAGGGGCTCCGCGACCTCGGCTACCCGCTGCTGCCCCACGAGGGCTTCCTGTGGATCGCGCGCGTCGTCCTGCTGGCGAGCATCCTGATCCACATCTACAGCGCGGCGGTCCTCACGATCCGCGCCCGCAAGGCCCGCGGGCACCGGTACGCGGTGACCAAGCGCGTGCAGCGCTCCTACGCCTCGTACACGATGCGCTGGGGCGGCGTCCTCATCGCGCTCTTCGTGATCTTCCACATCCTGCACCTGACGACGAACACGATCGCGCCCGGCGGCAGGTCCGACAGCCCCTACGAGCGGCTCGTCAACGGATTCCAGCCCGAGTACTGGTACGTGACCCTGTTCTACGTCGCGTCGGTCATCGCCGTGGGCTTCCACCTGCGGCACGGGATCTGGAGCGGCATGGCCACCCTGGGCCTGAACAAGGCGCCCCGCCAGGGCAAGATCAACGGCGTCGCCGTGGCCATCGCGCTGATCGTGACCGTCGGCTTCCTCCTCCCGCCCCTGGCGGTCACCTTTGGACTGGTGAGTTAGTTGTCTGAGAACGACCTGTACGTCGAGGGCGCCCCGATCCGGGACGAGAAGGCCCCCGAGGGACCGATCAACGAGCGCTGGGACAAGCGCCGCTTCTCCGCCAAGCTGGTCAACCCCGCGAACCGGCGCAAGCTCTCCGTGATCATCGTCGGCACCGGCCTGGCCGGAGCCTCCGCGGCGGCGACCATGGGCGAGGCGGGCTACAACGTCACGTCCTTCTGCTATCAGGACAGCCCGCGCCGCGCGCACAGCATCGCGGCGCAGGGCGGGATCAACGCCGCCAAGAACTACCGCAACGACGGCGACAGCATCCACCGGCTGTTCTACGACACCGTCAAGGGCGGTGACTTCCGCTCCCGCGAGTCGAACGTCTACCGCCTGGCCCAGACCAGTGTCGAGATCATCGACCAGTGCGTGGCCCAGGGCGTGCCGTTCGCCCGCGAGTACGGCGGCCTGCTGGACAACCGCTCCTTCGGCGGCGTCCAGGTGTCCCGCACCTTCTACGCGCGCGGCCAGACGGGCCAGCAGCTGCTCATCGGTGCCTACCAGGCCCTGGAGCGCCAGATCGCGGCGGGCACCGTCAAGATGAACACCCGCCACGAGATGCTCGAAGTCATCGTCGTGGACGGCAAGGCGCGCGGCATCATCGCCCGTGACATGGTCACCGGCGAGATCGAGACGCACTTCGCCGACGCCGTGGTGCTGGCCACCGGCGGCTACGGCAACGTGTTCTTCCTGTCGACCAACGCCATGGGCTGCAACGTCACGGCCTCCTGGCGCGCGCACCGCAAGGGCGCGCTCTTCGCCAACCCGTGCTACACGCAGATCCACCCGACCTGCATCCCGGTCAGCGGCGACTACCAGTCCAAGCTGACCCTGATGAGCGAGTCGCTGCGCAACGACGGCCGCATCTGGGTGCCCAAGGAGATGGGCGACGACCGCGACCCGCGCCAGATCCCGGAGGAGGAGCGCGACTACTACCTGGAGCGCATCTACCCGGCGTTCGGCAACCTGGTGCCGCGCGACATCGCCTCCCGCGCCGCCAAGAACGTCTGCGACGAGGGCCGCGGCGTCGGCCCCGGCGGTCTGGGCGTCTACCTGGACTTCGCGGACGCGATCAAGCGCATGGGCCGGTCCGCCGTCGAGGCCAAGTACGGCAACCTGTTCGACATGTACCAGCGCATCACCGGCGAGAACCCCTACGAGGTTCCGATGCGGATCTACCCGGCCGTGCACTACACCATGGGCGGTCTGTGGGTCGACTACGACCTCCAGAGCACCATCCCGGGCCTGTTCGTGACCGGTGAGGCCAACTTCTCCGACCACGGCGCCAACCGCCTGGGCGCCAGCGCGCTGATGCAGGGGCTGGCCGACGGCTACTTCGTCCTGCCCAACACCATCAACGACTACCTGGCGGACGGGCCGTTCGAGCGGCTCGACGAGAGCCACCCCGACGCGGTCGCCGCCAAGGAGCAGGTCACCTCTCGTATCGACAAGCTCCTGTCGATCCAGGGCTCCCGCACCGTCGACTCCTTCCACAAGGAGCTCGGGCAGATCATGTGGGAGTACTGCGGCATGGAGCGCAGCGAGGAGGGCCTCACCAAGGCCATCGGGCGCATCCGCGAGCTGCGCGCCGAGTTCTGGCGCGACGTCAAGGTGCTCGGCACCAACGACGAGCTCAACCAGGCCCTGGAGAAGGCCGGGCGCGTGGCCGACTTCCTGGAGCTGGGCGAGCTCATGTGCATCGACGCCCTGCACCGCCGCGAGTCCTGCGGCGGCCACTTCCGCGCGGAGAGCCAGACCGAGGACGGCGAGGCGCTGCGCCACGACGACGAGTTCGCCTACGTCGCGGCCTGGGAGTTCGGTGGCCAGGACAGCAAGCCCGTGCTCCACAAGGAGGCCCTGGAGTACGAGTACGTCGAGATGAAGCAGCGGAGCTACAAGTGAACATCACCCTGCGCGTTTGGCGCCAGAAGGGCCGGGACGACAAGGGTCGGATGGCCAGCTACGAGCTCACCGACGTCTCGCCCGACATGTCCTTCCTCGAAATGCTCGACGTCCTCAACGAGAAGCTCACGCTTGAGAACGAGGACCCGGTGGCCTTCGACCACGACTGCCGTGAGGGCATCTGCGGTGCCTGCGGGGTCGTGATCGACGGCGAGGCCCACGGCCCGGAGACCACCACCACCTGCCAGTTGCACATGCGCAGCTTCAACGACGGCGACACCATCACGGTGGAGCCGTGGCGCGCCACGGCGTTCCCGGTGGTCAAGGACCTGATCGTGGACCGCGGCTCCTTCGACCGGATCATCCAGGCGGGCGGCTACATCAGCGCCCCGACCGGTACCGCCCCGGACGCCCACGCCAACCCGATCCCGAAGCCGGACGCTGACCGTGCGTTCGACGCCGCGACCTGTATCGGCTGCGGCGCGTGCGTGGCGGCCTGCCCCAACGCCTCCGGCATGCTGTTCACCGCCGCCAAGGTCACCCACCTGGGCATGCTCCCGCAGGGCCAGCCCGAGCGGGACGCGCGCGTGGTGAAGATGATCAACCAGCACGACGAGGAGGACTTCGGCGGCTGCACCAACATCGGTGAGTGCGCCGCGGTCTGCCCGAAGGGCATCCCGCTGGACACGATCTCCCAGCTCAACCGGGACCTGCTGGGCTCGCTCAGCAGGGGCAACGGCTAGACCGCCGCTCCCTCGGCCACGGGGCCGCGTCCGTCAAGGGCGCGGCCCCTTTCGCGCCGGTCAGGTGCAGGCGGCCAGCAGGCGGCGCACCGACGCCGCCGACGCCGGGCGGCCGTGCCCGAACAGGAACCTCCGGGGACCCGCCTCCAGCACCCGCCGGGCACTGCGCCACAGCTCCGCGGTGTCCTGGGCGAGGAAGGGCGGTCCGGGCCGGTCGCGGCGGACCATGCTCCCCGCCAGCAGGTCCCCGACCACGGCGTCACCGCTCTCCCGGCACAGCAGCGTGATCGAACCCGGTGTGTGCCCGGGGGTGTGCAGGACGTCCGCCCCCGCCCCGTGGGCGGCCAGGTCCGCGCCGCCGGTGAGGACCACGTCCGGCGTGAAGCCGGGGAACCCGGTGTCCAGGGTGCGGTCGAGGAGCCTCCCGAAGAGGTTCAGCGGCCGGTAGAGCTCGCTCGTGCCCGACTCGGCCCACGCGGCCTCGGCCTCGTGGACCGCCACCGGGACGCCCAGCCTCCGCTTGAGCCCGGCCGCGCCGCCCGCGTGGTCGGGGTGGCAGTGCGTCAGGACGATGAGGGAGATCGAGGAGGGCGCGACCCCCGCCTTGCGCAGGCGCGTGAGCAGCCGGTCCTCCCCTCCGGGGAAGCCGGTGTCCACGAGGACGGTGCGCTCGCCGCGCACGGCGTAGGCGGTGGAGGCGCCCAGGGGGACCGGGACGACGGCGGCGTTCATCGGGACTCCTCGCGGGTGGTCTCGGGCAGGGCGGCGACCAGTTCGGCGGGGGAGCCGATCCGGGCGACGTGCCGGTCGGGCCGGACCAGGTAGGCCGACCCGTACAGGCGCGACAGCGACTCGGCCCGGTCGAGCGCGGTGACCGTGTCGCGGTCGGCGCGGGCCTGGGCCCAGTCCGGGGTGATGAGGCGGACCGCGTGGGGCGCGGGCACGGACAGCCCCTCGGCCTGCGCGGGGTCGGTGAGCAGCAGGGTGTGCCGGTCGCTCGGCAGCAGGTCGTGCAGGTGCCGGGTCCGCTCGGCGACGCCGTCGAAGAAGGCGGTGTCGGGGAGCCGGTCGCCGCCGACCAGCCCGCCCCCGCGGCCGGTGTTGCCCGCCACACGGCGGTAGCGGTGGTCGAGCTGGGAGAAGCGGCGGGCGAGGCCGCGCCGCGCGCGGTCGGAGGATCCCGCCGCGGTCAGCAGGGCGTCGCGCACGTGGCGGCGCGGGTCGCCACGCATCAACATGGCCTGCGCGCCCCGGTGGGTGAAGGCGATGACCTGGGCGGCGACCGGGTGGCGCTCGGTCTCGTAGCCGTCGATCAGCGCGGGATCGGCCCCCCGCGCGGCCAGGGCGAGCCGCCAGGCCAGGTTCATCGCGTCCCCGATGCCGAGGTTGAGGCCCTGCCCGCCGAAGGGGGTGTGCACGTGCGCGGCGTCCCCGGCCAGGAGGACGCGCCCGCCGCCGTAGCGGACGGCCTGCTTGTGGGCGAGGGAGAAGGTCCAGAACTCCTCCACGGAGCGGATCCTGCCGTCGATGCCGGTGCGCGCCATGCACCGCTGGGCGTCCTCGATGCTCGGTTCGGCCCCGGTGGCGGTGTAGGCGAGGCGGAAGCGCCGCTCTCCCGGCAGGGGGAAGACGCCGAAGATCCCCTCGGTGTCCCCGGAGAAGGCCATCTCGTTGCGGGGCAGGGGCCAGTCGACCTCGGCGTCGCACAGGACCCAGTCGTCGGCGTAGGGCTCCCCGGCCATGCCGATGCCCAGCAGGTCGCGCACGGTGCTGCGCGAGCCGTCGCAGCCCACCGCCCAGCGGGCCTCGACGGTGTGCTCGGTGCCGCGGACGGAGACCGTGGCGCGGACGCCGTCGGCGTCCTGTTCGATCCCGGTGCACTCGGTGCCGCGTTCGACCTCCACACCGCGTTCGGCCAGGCCGTCGATGAGCAGGTGCTCGGTGCGGGCCTGGGGAATGTCGATCATCAGGGGGTAGGCGGTGTCGGCGAGGGTGCGAAAGTCCACGGAGACGCGGTCGCGGTAGCCGGTCCGCAGGGTCAGGATCTCCACGGGCTGCCCCTCGGCCAGGACGGCGTCGGCCGTGCCGAGGTCGCGCAGGTGTTCCAGGGTACGGGCGTGCAGGGCGGCGGACTTGGTCAGTTCCAGCACGCTCTCGTGCTTTTCGATGATCCGGACGCGGGCACCGAGGTCGGTCAGGCGGGTGGCGAGGGCGAGCCCCGTGGGGCCGGCTCCCACGATGAGGACGTCGGTCATGACCTCTCCTGAAAGCGAATGTTCGTTCTTTTTTAGGCTCCTCCGGATCCGTCGACATGTCAAGAGCGAACGTTCGTTCTATGGTGGACGCATGCCACGAGTCTCCGACGCCTACCTCGCCCAGCGGCGCGAACACATCCTGGCCGCCGCCGCGACCCGCTTCGCCCGTGAGGGCTTCCACCGCACGTCCATGCGCGACGTCATCGACGAGGCGGGGCTCTCACCGGGGGCGGTCTACCGCTACTTCCCGAGTAAGGACGACATCATCGTCGCCATCTCCCTGGACGCGATCGACGCCGTCCAGGGCGTGGTGCGGACCTCCGTCGACCAGCACAAGCCCTTCCCGGAACTGGTCGCGGACCTGCCCGCCACCATCGACGCGCTGGACCGGGCCGACGCGCGCACCCGGCTGGCCGTGCAGGCCTGGGGGGAGGCCCTGCGGGACCCGGCCCTGCGCGAGGCGCTGGGCGCGGGGGTTGACGGGGTCCTCCAACGGCTGCGCGAACGGGTGGAGTCCGGGCAGGCCGGGGGGGAGATGCCCCGACACCTGGACCCGCGGGCCGTCGCGCGCGTGGTGCTCGGCCTCATCCAGGGCTACATCCTTCAGCGCGCCTGGGACCCGGAGGTGTCGGCGGCCGACTACGGCCGGGCCGCGGGCGACATGGCACGCGGTCTGCTCTCTCCCTGAGCGCCGCGTGCCCCGAGGGGTCAGGCGGGCGTGCGCATGAGGAACCGGCTGGTCCCGATCCCCGGCTGCTCGACCTGCTGGACCACCCGGAAACCGAACCGCTCGTAGAAGTCCGCGCTCTCGGGGGACAGCGTCTGCGTGAACGCGGGCAGCCCCTCGTCGTCGGACCGCGCCAGCCCCGACTCCAGCAGCTCCTTCGCCAGACCGGTGCCCTCCAGCGCGGGGTCGACGCCGAGCCCGGCCAGGTACAGGTGCGGCTCCTGGGGTGCGGCCATCCTCCACTCGGCGCACAGGCGGACGAAGGCGCCCAGCCGTTCACGGCCGATCAGCGGGGCCCAGTGCGGCCAGGCGCGCGGCGACACCAGCGGCCCCTCCGGGTTGCTCGACGCCGGGGCCCACAGGGCGGCGGCACGGATGACCGGGTCCTCGAAGGCGCCCTCGGCGAGGGACACCACACGGGTGTCACCGGCCGGGATGTACCCGAAACCCGCCGCCAGGGCGAAGAAGCGGCGGGTACGGGCCATGCGCTGGGCGTCGTCGGGGAACAGCCACCGCAAGAGCGGGTCGTCGGCCAGGGCCCGGCTCAGCACGCGAGCCACCCCCGGGACGTCCTCGATGGTGGCTCGGCGGGCGGCGGCGGTGACGGTGGGGCTCATCGGGAACACACAACTCTCCGGTCGGGGGCCTCGCACCACCATTAGATCACGAAAACATCACGGGCGGGACGGGCCCGTGGACTCCGCGGCCGGGACCGGCTGGTCGAACACGTGCGCACGAACCCAGGCGTGCATGGCGATCGCGGCCGCCGCCCCGGCGTTGATCGACCGGGTCGAGCCGAACTGTGCGATCGACAACACCGCCTCGCACACCTCGCGCACCTGCTCGGACAGGCCCGGCCCCTCCTGGCCGAACACCAGGACCGCCTCCCGCGGCAGCGGGTAGGTCTCCACCGGCACCGAACCGGGCAGGTTGTCGATCCCGATCAGGGCGAGCCCGCGCCCGCGCGCCCAGGCCACCAGCGACGCGGTGTCGGGGTGGTGGTGCACGTGCTGGTAGCGGTCGGTCACCATGGCGCCCCGCTTGTTCCAGCGGCGGCGGCCGACGATGTGCACGGCCGCGCACCCGAAGGCGTTGGCGGTGCGTACCACCGAACCGATGTTGAAGTCGTGCTCCCAGTTCTCCACCGCCACGTGGAACGGGTGCCGCCTGGTGTCCAGGTCGGCCACGATGTGCTCGTGCCGCCAGTACCGGTAGCGGTCCACGACGTTGCGGCGGTCGCCCTCGGCCAGGAGGTCGGGGTCGTAGCGCTCCCCAGTGGGCCAGGGGCCGGGCCACGGCCCCACACCCACGCCACCGGGCCGCTCCCCGTCGTCGGAGGAGGTCGGAGCGGCGGTCACCGGATCGGGCTGTTCGTTCACCCGCCCCAGTGTAGGGACCACGCCGGCGGCCGGGTCCGCGGATCACCCCGCCACGGAACGGACGGGTCGGGCCGACCCGGGGGAACACGGGCCCGGGGCCGTCAGGCCGCCTGGTGCCTCTTCTCCCGCCGTTCCACGACCAGGTGGGCGAGGCCGCGCCAGCCCAGCATGGTCGCGGCGAGGAAGACGCCGGTCACCACGACGAAGGAGTAGGGCGCGTCCTCCCCGGTGGCCAGGCGCGCGACCATGCCCCCGGCGACCGCCACCGCCCACACGAAGACGCCGGTCGGCCACAGCCGGGCGGGAGACCGCCACGCCAGGGTGAGGGCCCACCCCAGTGCGAGCGCGGCCGCGAACGGCCAGGCCGTACCGAGGACCGCGCCGAGTGCGGTGCCGCTCTCGTGCTCGGTCCTGCCGATCAGCACGAAGGCCAGCACGCACACCAGGTCGGCGACGAAGGCGAGCGGAGCCGTGAACGAGCGCATAACACCAGGTTAGAACGGCCAGTGGCGGGATGCACGGGGGGACCGCCGGGCACCGCCGCAGCGGCGGCGCCCGGCGCCCGGTCAGTGCCTGGACAGGCCGTCCTTGAGGAACTCCACCTGGAGCAGCATGAGGTTCTCCGCCACCACTGGGTCCGACGCCATGTGCGTCACCCCCGACAGCGGCAGCACCGTGTGCCTGCGGCCCGCCGCCAGCAGGGCCGAGGACATCCGCTGCGTGTGCGCGAACACCACGTTGTCGTCGGAGAGCCCGTGGATCATCATCAGCGGTCGCTCCAGCTTGGCGGCGTCCGCCAGCAGGGAACTGCCCTCGTAGGCCTCCGGGTGCTCCTGCGGCGTGCTCAGGTAGCGCTCGGTGTAGTGCGTGTCGTACAGCTTCCAGTCGATCACGGGCGCGCCCGCCACCGCGGCGTGGAACACGTCCGGCCTGCGCAGCACGGCCAGGGCCGCCAGGTAGCCGCCGAACGACCACCCGTGGATGCCCACCCGCTCCGTGTCCAACAGGTCGGGATGGCGTCCGGCGGCGTCCTCCAGCGCCGCCACCTGGTCCTCCAGGACCGGACCGGCCAGGTCCAGGTGGACCGCCTGCTCCCACTCCACGCTGATGCCCGGGGTGCCCCGGCCGTCCGCGATGAGCACCGCGAACCCCTGTTCGGCGTACCACTGCGCGGTCAGGTAGGCGCCGCGCGCGTTGAGGACGCGCTGCGCGTGCGGACCGCCGTAGGGCGCCATGAGCACCGGCAGCCTGCGCAGGCCCTTGCGGTACCAGCTCGGCAGCACCAGGGCCGTCGGGATCTCCCGCTCCCCGGCCCGCCAGGTCTCCACCCGCAGGGGCTCGGGCAGGTCCGGGTTCTGCGCGTAGCTCTCGATCTCGCTCCGCTGCCGCTTGGACTCGACGCTGACGTCGCGGAACACCAGGGTGCGTACACCGGGGAAGTCCATCGACCGGTGCTGGAGCAGGAGGGTGTCGTCGCGCATCCACCCCGAGCGCAGGCCGCTGTGCACGTCGGCGTCGGAGGAGGCCGAGCAGCCGTGGCCGGGGATGTCGACGGCCCCCGAGTTCCCCGTGGCCAGGTCCACGTACCACAGCGACACGTCGCCGGGCCGGCCGGCCGGGGAGCCCGAGTACAGGATCCGGTCGGCGTCCACGTCGAGCACCGATCGCACGTAGACGTCGGTCGGGCTGACCGGTTCGTCCCCCGCGTAGACCCGCCGCTCACCGGTTCCCGGGTCGCGCGCCACCCACACCAGGGCACCGGATCCGGTGTGCGCGGGCACACCCGAGGGGATCTCGATCCACACGTCGTCGGTGTCGGTGCGCACCTCGCTCACCCGGCCCGTCACCGGGTCGGCGTCGAACACGGTCAGGGTGCGCTGGTCGCGGCTCTGGGCGGTGAACACCACGGTCGGCGCGTTCTCCCCCACCCGCTTCCAGCCCGCCCGCGGCACGTACGGGAGGGCCCGGCGGTCCCACTCCACCCACACGGGCCCGCCGCCGGCGATCGGCAGTACCGCCAGCCGCACGTCCGGGTTGTCCGAGCCGGCCGCCGGGTAGCGCAGGCTGGTGGGCTCCTGCTCCGGAACGGCCGGGTCGTCCACGTGCCAGCGCGCCACACCGGACTCGTCGACCCGTGCGGCCAGGAGGGACGTACCGTCGGGGGACCACCAGAAGCCCCGGTAGCGGCCCATCTCCTCGGCTGCCACGAAGTCGGCCAGACCCCAGGTGACGTCGGGCCCGTCGGGTTCGGCGACGGCCCGGTCGCCGTGCCCGTCCTCCCCGGCCTCGATGTCGATCACCCGCAGCGCCCCTCCGGCGACGTAGGCCACGCGGTCGCCCCCGGGGCTGACCCGGGGGTCCACGACGGGACCGGTCGCGGGGAGCTCGGCCGGGGTGGAGCCGCCGGTGGACAGGTCCACGCAGAAGAGCCGTCCGGAGAGGGCGAACACGGCCCGGGTGAAGGCCGTGTCCACGGAGTAGGCGACGATGCCGCCGCCGCTCTCGCGCAGCCGCTCCCTGCGCGCGCGCTCCTCCGGCGGGAGGTTCTCGTCGTCGGCCCCCAGCTCTCTGGGGTCGGCGACCACCCGGGCCACGTCCCCCTCGGTCTCGTGTACCCACAGGCAGGTGGCGGTGTCCACCCCGTCGCGCCCCCTCAGGAAGGCCACGCACCGTCCGTCCTCGGAGATCTGGAACGCGTGCGGGACACCGAGGGAGAAGCGATGGGTCCGGGCAAGTTGGCGAGGAAAGCTCATGGGCCGATTCTCGCGCATCACCGGCCTGGCCGCCGCTTGCCCGGCGGCGCGCCCCGGCCGACGCGCCGGAAGAGGGCCGGGCCCCGGCGGCGTCCCGGTATCGTTCACCGGGTGAAGGACAGGCGACTGATGATGGTCCACGCGCACCCCGACGACGAGAGCATCGTCACGGGCGCGACGCTGGCGAAGTACGCGGCGGAAGGGGCGGGGGTCACCCTCGTCACCTGCACCCTCGGCGAGGAGGGCGAGGTCATCCCCGACGACCTCGCGCACCTGGCCTCGGACCGCACCGACACGCTCGGGGAGCACCGGGTCGGCGAACTGGACAAGGCGTGCGTCGCCCTGGGCGTGCGCGACCACCGGTTCCTCGGCGGACCGGGCCGCTACCGCGACTCCGGGATGATGGGCGCCGCCACCAACGGCCGCCCCCGCGCCTTCTGGGGGGCCGACGTCGAGGAGGCGGCCACGCTCCTGGCCGAGGTGATCCGCCAGGTGCGCCCCCACGTGCTGGTCTGCTACGACGAGCACGGCGGCTACGGCCACCCCGACCACATCCAGGCCCACCGGGTCACCCGCCGCGCTTGTATCAGGGCCGGGGAGCGCTCCATGCCCGGAACCCCGTGGCAGGTCCGCAAGCTCTACGCCATCGCCCAGCCCGTCTCGCGGATCGAGGCCGCCATCGCCCGGCTGCGCGAGGAGTCCGGTTCCTTCACACCGCCCGCGCGGGTGTCCGACATCGCCCGGGGCACCCCCGACGCGCAGGTGACCACGCGTGTGGACGCCACCGCGCACTGGGCGGCCAAGGCCCTGGCGATGCGCGCCCACGCCACGCAGATCAGCGTGGAGGGGGAGCGGTTCGCCCTCTCCAACGGCATCGCCCAGGAGATCGACGCGGTGGAGTACTTCACGCTGCTCATGGGGCCCACACCGCGGCTGCGCCAGGGGGAGCTGGAGACCGACCTCTTCTCGGGCCTGTGAAGACCGGAGCGGAGCGCGTACCGTTGCCTGACGTGACCATCACCGAAACCCGGGGCGCTCCGGCCCGAGTCGCGTCGACGCTGCTGCACGGCGCGACCCTCGTGGTCCTCGCGCCGCTCGGAGCGGCGGTGGGGGCCGTCTCCACGGTCGGTGCCGGGTGGCTGACCCGCTACTGGGAGGCGGCGTCGTACGTGCCGACGCTCGTCCTGGCCGCCCTGGCCGCCTACCTGGTCCTGCTGTACGCCGGTGTCCGCCTGGTCGCGTGGGGCTGCGGGAGCCCGGTCGGCGCCGTGGTCTTCGGGGCGGGCTACGTGCTGGCCCTCAGCGCCCTGGTCGGCTACACGCGCGGCGGTGACCTGCTGCTCACCGCCCACATCGTCAACTACGCCTACATGTTCGGCGCCATGCTCACGCTGGTGCTCGCCTTCGTACGCAGCGGGCTCGGGGAGGCGGACCGCAGGAATCGGTTCGGTACCTCCTGAGAGCGTCACACGCGTGCCCGCTATCCCCAGAACTGGAGGAGCAGCTCGCCGTGGAAGGCCATGCCCGGGAACGCCGGGTTGGGCAGGACCAGCGTGAACAGTCCGTAGAAGAGGTCGGTGAAGGGCCCCTTCGCCGACGGGAACCACAGCACCGCGAAGACGGCGATCGATCCGAACGCCCCCCAGGCCCGCCCCGGGCGCACCGCCCTTCCGGGCAGCCAGGGCGCGAGGACCTCGAACCCGTCCAGGCCCGGCAGGGGCAGAAGGTTGATCGCTGCCGCGGTCAGGTTGGCCAGGGACAGGAACGCCAGCGCGGCGATCGCCCAGTTGGTGGTGTCGTTGCCGGGCGGCACCAGCAGTGAGACGGTGAGCGCCAGCAGCGCCGCCGCGGCCAGGCTCGCCAGTGGTCCGGCCAGCGCCACCAGCACGCGCCTGCCCCTTCCGGGGATGCGGTCCCAGTCCACGTAGGCGGGCGGGCCGGTCAGCCCGAGGCCGCTCAGGCACAGGTAGGTGACCGGGAGCACCAGGCCGCCGAAGGCCTCGCGGTAGGCGAACGGGTTGAGGCGCAGGTAGCCGCTGCCCCGCAGGGAGCGGTCCCCGGCCAGGTAGGCGGCGAGCGCGTGCCCGAACTCGTGCACGGCGCAGGAGACGATCCACCCGAGCAGGATCAGCAGCGGCGGGATCAGCGGGGTGACCCTCGTCCCCTCCGCCACCCAGTCCAGCTCGACCGCCTGCCAGGACAGCCAGCCCGCGAACCCCGCCAGCCCCAGCAGCAGGACCAGCACCGGGCTGGGCAGGAAGTCGGTCCAGCCCTGCCGTGCGGGTCCGGTGTCCCCGGCGGGGTCTTCCCCAGAGGCCGGTTCCGCGGCGGGGCCGGGGCCCCCGCCGTCCTCGGCGGCTCCGGCACGGGAGGGGACGTTGAGCGCGTCCTCGGGCATCCGCTCCCACGGGTCGGCGCCAGGAGCCCCGGCCGCGCCGTTCTCCGCCGCGGGCGCGTCGGTCGGGTCCGCCTGCTGCGGGGTCTCGGGCGTGGGCATGGCACTCCTGCGGGTCACGGGCGGCCTCTCGGGCTCCAGGGTACGGCGTGTGCCGCCCTCCTCCGCAGCGGGTGCCCGCCGCAGGTCACACCACGGCTCGGGGGGCGACCGCCGATCTGTGCAGACACGCGAGCGCGAACGCCCGTCCCGTGGCCGTCAGCCCTCCACGCCCCTCCACCTCACCGCCGACGAGCAGGTCCAGCGCCTCCAGCAGCCAGTTGACCGCCATCACCATGGCACGCACCTGGTCCGAACCGGTCTCGGCCGTCTCGCTCCGGGTCGCCGCGTGGCGCCCGGCCGACACCGGAGACTCCAGGGGCGTCCACCCCGACTCCACCAGGACCCGTTCCGCCGCGGCGGCGTCCGACTCCGCGCGCCGCGCGTGCGAGCCGGTGCCCTGCGGGGTGCGGTCCAGAAGAATGCCCAGCAGGGTCTCCACGGCCGCCCGCTCGATGCCGCCCGCCCGGCACGCGGCCCCGGCGGCGGCCCACCACAGCGCCTCGGTGTCCCCCCGGAGCCGTCGGCCCCGCCGGGTGAGCACCAGCCGCCGCCCCGAGCGCCGCACCGCGTGCATGCTCCTCAGCAGTTGGTGCAGCGCGATCACCTGGGTGCAGTCAGTCTCACTGCGCGGGGGCTCCGGGCTGCTCCGCCAGCCGAAGTCCTCGCACAGGCGGCGGACCACGGCGGGGGAGAGGTATCCGACCTGGGTGAGCGCGATACCGTCCTCGGCCAGGTCCAGCAGTGCCCGCAGCGGTTCCATGGCGCGGTCAGCGGTGCGCGGGACGTCCACCCCGGCGATGAGGAGGCCCACCAGGGGCCACATGCGCTGGCGGTGCGGGTGGGAGGAGGACCCCAGCCACGCGCGGACCCGCTCCTCGCGGATCCGGTCCAGGTGGCTCAGGCCCTTGCCGTCGGGCTGGATGAGGAAGGAGCGCGCGAACCGCTCCTGCGCGGGCCGCCACCCGTACCTGCCGGGCCGGATGTCGCCGAGGGAGACCGCCAGCTCCAGCGCGGCGGCGGTCTCGCCGTGCGCCCTGATCTCGGCCTCGCCCACCGAGGTGCCCCAGGTCAGTTCGGGCAGGTCAGGCGGCTGCACGCCCGACTCCCACATGAGCCGCTCGTACATGGCCAGACCGGTGTCGTGATCCTCGTCGTAGGTGGTGAGCAGGGTGACGGTCTCCGCCGAGGTGCAGACGTGCGCGTAGCGGTGCAGTTGGAGGAGGGAGAAGAGGCGCCCCAGGGAGCGGACGGCGAACAGCCGCTCCTCGGCGGAGTCGTGGAAGCGCACGGGCAGCTCGTACCAGCAGAACCGCTGGAGGCGGTGCTGGGTGAGGCGTTCGATGTCGTGGTCGGGGACCAGCGTGTCCAGGGCGCGGCGCGCCGATTCGGCGATCCGCTCATCCCGTTGCGCCAGTTCCGCGAGGGCGCACGTGACTGCTTCGCGCATGATGGGCGCTCACCACCTCCCGCCGTACCCGGCGCCCCTCGGCCCGGGGCGGGGCCGGGGCGCGTTCGTCCACACGGAGCCGAATCGGCTCGCCGAAGTGGAACCGTGCCGTCTGTTTACCCCGGTCGGGGCGAAGAATGCGTCGCTCCGGAGCATCGCGCCTCAGGGAGCCTCCGGCGGTCGGCCGCCGCGCCGTCTCGGCGGGACGGGAGGGACGACGCGGCTGGCGGCGATACCGGATTCGGAGACCTCCACCGGCGAGCCGTCACGGCGGCGCAGGCACAGCACCCCGTCCGTCCAGGACTCCACCACTCCGACGATATCGGTGAATCCGCCCTCGGGGAGGCGGATCCGTAGGGAGACGCGCCGACCGACGTCCTCACGGGTGATTCGATGGACCAGACGGCCCCCCATGTGCATCCAACCCACCCCCGATTGTGCGTCACACGTTCTCCAACGCCATACTAGGAGGACGATATCTGTGCCAATCGCTGACAGAGTCCCCGGCAGGGGAGGCCGCGGTGCCCGCACACCGCCGCCCCTCCGGGACTCTCAGGGTCCCCGTCAGGCTCCCGCCGCGGGGGTGAGATCAAGGAGTTCGACGTGACCTACGTCATCGCGCAGCCCTGTGTCGACGTGCTGGACAAGGCGTGCATTGACGAATGCCCCGTGGACTGCATCTACGAGGGCGACCGCATGCTCTACATCCACCCGGACGAGTGCGTTGACTGCGGTGCGTGCGAGCCGGTCTGCCCCGTCGAGGCCATCTACTACGAGGACGACCTTCCCGAGCAGTGGTCGGACTTCTACAAGGCCAACGTGGAGTTCTTCGACGACCTGGGCTCCCCCGGCGGTGCCGCCAAGCAGGGCAAGATCGACCGGGACCACCCGCTCATCGCCAAGCTGCCGCCGCAGGCGGAGTAGGCTCCGCACCTCGGCCGCGTCCGCGGCCGGCCACGCACACCCCCTTGGCGCAGAGGGTGCCGCCCCCGCACGGGCGGCCCGATCGACGCGGTCGCGCCGGCCCCCGACGGGGGCCGGCGCGACCGCGTCATGAGCAGTGGTAAGCGAACCCCATGGAGAGAGAACACCGATGGCCCAGCGGCGACGGGTGACCGACCGGCTCCCGACCTTCCCGTGGGACCGGCTCACGCCGTACAAGCGCACGGCCGCCGCCCACCCCGACGGCATCGTCGACCTGTCGGTGGGCACGCCCGTGGACCCCGTCCCCGGCCTCGTCCGCCGCGCCCTGACCGACGCCTCGGACGCGCCGGGGTACCCCGCCACCTGGGGGACGCCCCGGCTGCGCGACTCGATCTCCGGCTGGCTGGAGCGGCGGCACGGCGTGCGCGTCGCCGAGGGCGCGGTCCTGCCGACCGTCGGTTCCAAGGAGCTGGTGGCGCACCTGCCCGCCCAACTCGGACTGGGCCCGGGCGACACCGTCGTCCACCCCGAGCTGGCCTACCCCACCTACGACATCGGGGCGCGGCTGGCGGGCGCGGAGCCCGTGGCCTCCGACGGCCTCACCCCGCTCGGTCCGGCCCCGGTCGGGCTCGTCTGGGTGAACTCGCCGAGCAACCCCACCGGCCGCGTGCTGGGCGTGCCGCACCTGCGCAAGGTCGTCGCCTGGGCGCGGGAGCGGGGCGCCGTGGTGGCCTCCGACGAGTGCTACCTCGGGCTGGGGTGGGACGGCACCGAGCCGGTGTCGATCCTGCACCCTGAGGTGTGCGATGGGTCCCACGAGAACCTGCTGGCCGTGCACTCGCTGTCCAAGCGCTCCAACCTGGCGGGCTACCGGGCCGCCTTCGTCGCCGGGGACCCCGCCCTGGTCGAGGAGTTGCTGGCCGTGCGCAAGCACGGGGGGATGATCATGCCGGCCCCCGTCCAGGCGGCCATGGCGGCGGCGCTGGACGACGACGCCCACGCGCGGGAGCAGAAGGAGCGCTACCGTGCGCGCCGCGAGCGGCTGCGCACCGCCTTCGAGGCCGCGGGATGGCGGATCGAGCACTCCGAGGCCGGTCTGTACCTGTGGGCCAGCCACCCCGGGCACGACGCGTGGGGGGCGGTGTCCGCCCTCGCCGAGCGCGGCGTCCTGGTGGCGCCCGGCGAGTTCTACGGCAAGGCGGGGGCGGGCCACGTCCGCGTGGCCTTCACCGCCACCGACGAGCGCGTGGACGCGGCGGCCGCGCGCCTGTCCTGAGGCCTCATTCCAGGACTAGGCCACCGGAGTCCGCCGTGGACCAGGCCTCGGCGCCCTCCGTCCCGTCGGAGATCCGCCACTGCCGCCCCTGGTAGGCGACCGAGGTCAGCCCGTACTCCTCGGCGTGGGCGACCGCCCAGAGCGCCATCGCCCACCCGGTGTCCCCCGTCCGGGGGTCCTCCGCCGAGGGCAGGCTCTCCGGGTCGATGCCGAAGACCCGGGCCATCTCCTCCCGGGCGCCGTCGGGGTCCGCCTCGGCGGCCCGGACCGCCTCGACGGTCTCCGGGACGTACCAGCACGTCATCGCCGGTCCCAGCGTGCCTGTGAACGCCTCCGCCATGTCCGCGGACAGGAGTTCGTGCTGGTCGTAGGCGTAGCCGTCGGCGCTGCGCTGCACGGCCTGGGCCGCCTCGAACACCGGCAGCGACTCCCAGCCCTCGACCTCGGCCAGCGCCGTGTAGAAGGCGGTGCTGGCGTACACGGGGTCGAGGATCTCCTCGGGCTCGCCCCACTCCTGTGAGGGCCGCTGCTGGAACAGGCCCAGCGAGTCGCGGTCGCCGAACTCCAGGTTGTAGAAGGTCGACTCCTGCCACACGGTCGCGAACGCCACGGTGACGGCGGACTCGGGCAGGTCGTGGCCGAAGGCCACGCCGCTGACCGTGGCGGCGTTCCTCGCCTGGGCGGGCTCCAGTTCGTACTCCCCCTGGGCCAGGTCCAGCCGACACCCCGGTTCGGGGGGCTCCGCGGTCTCCATCGGTTCCACGGTGGTCAGCACGTAGTAGGCGCCCCCGACGAGCGCGCCGCAGACGAGGGACAGGGCGAGGAGGATCTTGACGAACGCGGAGAATCTCCGCCGCTTACTGGGCACGGGCGAACCATCGGGTCGGTGGACGGGTGGAACGCGTCCGCGCGGGAAGGGAGACAGGTCCGCGAGGCGCGTGAGGCGTGTGAGTGCCCCGGCGAAAGTGTAGTCGGCGAGTGAACCGGGACATAGCGGTGGGAAGAACTCGTTCCATCAGGGGCGGGGCACGGCATCCCACCGGCCGCGCAGCGGCTAACGTGGTGACACATGACCAGCTCGTACACAAGCCCGCTGCCCGACGAGATCGACGTGCTCTGGGAGCGGCGCACCGAACTCACCCCCGACCACGCCGAGCCCCGTGCGACCATCCTCGCCGCGATCGACCAGATCGACGAGGGCAAGGCCCGCGTCGCCTTCGTCGACCCGAGCACCGACGAGGTCGTGGTCGACGAGCGCGCCAAGCGCTCCATCCTGCTCGGCTTCAAGGTACTGGAGATGAAGGAGTCCCGGGCGGGCGACTTCCACCACCACGACCGCATGCCGCTGAAGACCCGTTTCGACGGTGTCCGCGTGGTGCCGGGCGCCATCGCCCGCTGGGGTTCCTACCTGGCTCCGGGCGTCGTGCTCATGCCCTCCTTCACCAACATCGGTGCCCACGTCGGCTCCGGCACCATGGTGGACACCTGGGCGACCGTGGGCTCCTGCGCCCAGGTCGGCGAGAACGTCCACCTGTCCGGCGGCGTGGGCGTGGGCGGTGTCCTGGAGCCGCCACAGGCCTCCCCGGTGGTCATCGAGGACGACGCCTTCCTCGGCTCCCGCAGCATGGTCGTGGAGGGCGCGCGCGTGCGCACCGGAGCCAAGCTCGGCGCGGGGACCATCCTCACCTCCTCCACCCGGGTCTTCGACGCCGAGACCGGCGAGGAGCTGGAGCGCGGGCAGGCCCCGGCCTGGTCGGTGTGCGTGACCGCCAACCGCGTCAAGAGCTTCCCCGGCGGCGACTTCGGCATGCCCGTCCTGCTGGTGCTCAAGCGCTTGGAGGAGGGTGCCGAGCACGACAAGCTCGCCCTGAACGACCTCCTGCGCGAACACGGCGTCAACGCCTGACGGGCACGGTCCGCCGCGGCTCGGGCGCCCTCTCCCGTACACGCGGGGGAGGGCGGTGCGCCCCGGGAGGCCGCGGATGTCCCTAGGCTGGGACCGGAAGACGACGACCTCACCGGAAAACAGGGGCGAGACGATGCTGGACCTGACCTCGGACGTGGCGGACCTGACCGCCGCCCTGGTGGACATCCGCTCCGAGAGCGGCGACGAGAAGGTCCTCGCCGACCGGGTCGAGCGCGCGCTGGCGGACCTGCCGCACCTGGAGGTGCTCCGCGACGGCGACGCGGTCGTCGCGCGCACCGGCCTGGGCCGTCCCCGACGAGTGGTGATCGCCGGCCACCTCGACACCGTGCCCGTGGTCGACAACCTCCCCTCGCACGTGGACGGCGGACGCCTGTACGGCTGCGGCACCTCCGACATGAAGGCGGGCGTGGCGGTGCAGCTCAAGCTCGCCGCCCTGGCCGCCGAACCGGTGCACGACGTCACCTACGTCTTCTACGACAACGAGGAGGTCGACGCCTCCCGCAACGGCCTGCGGCGGCTGGCGGCGCACAGCCCCGAGTGGCTGGCGGGCGACTTCGCGATCCTCATGGAGCCCACCGGCGGCGTCATCGAGGGCGGCTGCCAGGGCACGATGCGGGTGCGGGTCACGGTTCGGGGCACCCGTGCGCACAGCGCCCGCTCGTGGATGGGCGAGAACGCCATCCACGGGGCCGGCGCCGTCCTCGACGTGCTGCGCGCCCACACCCCCCGCGAGCCGGAGGTGGAGGGTCTGCGCTTCCACGAGGGGCTCAACGCCGTGTTCGTCGAGGGCGGGGTGGCGGGCAACGTCATCCCCGACGAGTGCGTCGTCACGGTCAACTACCGCTTCGCGCCGGACCTGTCGGTGGCCGAGGCCGAGGCCTACCTGCGCGGGCTCTTCGACGGCTACGAGGTGGAGGTGACCGACGCCGCGGCCCCGGCGCGCCCCGGCCTCGACGACCCCTCGGCGGCCGCGTTCGTGGCCTCGGTTGGCGGCGGCCGGGCGCGCGCCAAGCTCGGCTGGACCGACGTGTCCCGGTTCTCGGAGCTGGGTGTGCCCGCGGTCAACTACGGGCCGGGCGACCCGACGCTGGCGCACACCCGCGACGAGTACGCCGACATCGCCAAGATCCGCGAGGCCGAGGAGCGGATGCTCGGCTGGCTCACTGGGGAACGCTGACCGGTCGGGACGGCCGCCCCTCCGCGAGGCGTCACCGTTTTCCCTGGTGACACGCTCGGTTCACGCGTGGTCGGCCCCCGCTCGGCTAGGTTGGCGGGCATGACGGAAGAAGAGGAACACATACGGCACGCCGGCCCCCTGACCTACCGGGGGAGCGCCATCCCCCAGACCACCACGGACCAGCGCCTGCTGGACCAGCGCGGTCCCACGGACTGGGTGCACACCGACCCCTGGCGGGTGCTGCGCATCCAGTCGGAGTTCGTCGAGGGGTTCGGGCTGCTGTCGGAGATGCCGACGGCGGTGAGCGTGTTCGGATCGGCGCGGGTCGCCCCCGACCACCACTTCTACGACGTGGGGCTGAGGGTCGGCGCCGAGCTGGCCAGGGCCGGGTACGCCACCATCACCGGCGGCGGGCCGGGAATGATGGAGGCCGCCAACAAGGGCGCCCAGGAGGCGGGCGGGTTGTCCGTCGGCCTGGGTATCGAGCTGCCGTTCGAGCAGGAGCTCAACCCCTACATCGACGTGGGGATGACGTTCCGGTACTTCTTCGTCCGCAAGACCATGTTCGTGAAGTACTCGCAGGCCTTCGTCGTGCTTCCCGGCGGGTTCGGGACCCTGGACGAGCTGTTCGAGTCGATCACGCTCGTCCAGACCAAGAAGGTGACCCGGTTCCCCGTGGTCCTAGTCGGGACGGAGTTCTGGGGCGGGCTGGCCGAGTGGATCGAGTCGAGCCTGTCCAAGCACGGGCTGATCGGCCCACAGGACACGCACCTGTTCCGGCTCACCGACGACCCCGACGAGGTCGTCGACATCATCCGCAGGTCCCACTCCGACCTGGCCCGCGAGAACGGGGCGACCCCGCCGGGCATCAGCGGCTAGGAGCGGGTTGTGGGAGGATCGGTCCCGTGCCTGTCTTCATCATGATCCTGCTGGGAGCGGTCGCCGTCACCGTGCTCGCGGGCGTCGTCCTCGTCGTGCTCGGCAGGGGCGGGGGACTCGCCGGCGTGGAGTCCGACCGCCCTCCGCTCGACCTGCCCGCCGACCGCCCGGTCGGGACGGCCGACCTCCGTCGGCTGACGCTGCCCCTGTCGCTGTTGGGCTACCACGTCCGGGCGGTCGACGACCTCCTGACCCGGCTGTCCGACGAGCTGGGTGAGCGCGAACGGCGGATCGCGGAACTGGAGGAGCGGCTCGCCGGCGCCTCCCCGGCCGCCCCCGGGGTGTCCTTCGCGCCCGGCGGTGACGGCGACCGCGTCCACGCGCGCTACGACCGGTGACGAGGCGGGGGCTCCGGAGTGAGGGCCGGGCCCGCGCTATGCCGTGGGTCACGCTGTTCGCGCCCCTGTCCTGACACATGCCGCGTTCGTGTGTTCTATTCTCAGCGCAGCACGAACGTACCCCCCTGTTCCGCCTGTGAGGGTGGACCGTTGCTCAGGATGGCGAGGATGGACACACCAGCCGAAGTGGAATCCGGTTCCGATGGCGGGAGCGACGGCTCCCCGGGGCCTGTGAGCCAGATGTCCCTGTGGGCCCCGCCCCGGTCGACCCGTTACAAGAGCAAGCGCCGAAAGCGGATCCTCCTGCTGGCCGGATCCGTGGCGGCGGTCGCCGTGCTCGCGGGCGGAGCCGCGGCGGTGGCGGTGTTCGTCGGCGGCGACTCCGGCTCCGCCGGCGAGGCGGTGTCGACGGGTGAGTTCGTGGGCTCCTGGTCGGGGGAGATGAACCAGGTCGACACCGAGGGGCAGCACGTCGCCGACTGGGACGCCCGTGTCTCCATCGAGGAGGGCGCCGAGCACGGCACCTCCGCCTGGATCACCTTCTCCTGTTCGGGGAGCCTGGTGCTGTCGGCGAGTGAGGGCGATCGCGCCGTGTACGCCTACACCGAGACCGCCGACCCCGAGGACCGGTGCGTCGACGACGCCGAACTGACGCTGTGGCCCGAGGAGGACGGGCGGGGGCTGAGGGCCGAGTGGTCGTCCGTCACCGACGAGGGCACGCGCATGACCTCCACGGGTGTCCTCGGCTGACCGGTTCCGGACGACTCCGGGGGATCCGGTTCCCTTTTGTTTCGATTGGTTCCGAAGGGGGAGAAGTCCGTTCGGCTGTCGGGCTCTCCCAAGATTCGGTCAGTACCGATATAACCTTTAATGAACAACGATTCCTCGCCGGTGGGCCCGTGCGGTGGTCAGGCGGCTGTCTGGCGCACACACCCGGGGCCAACCTCCGAGATAATGGGAGGAGCGGCACGCGCGCGCCGGTGCGGGCGTGGGGCCGCAGGGAACCGGTGCAGCGGTTCCGGGACCGGGACGGTTCGCCGGATCGGTACCGGTGACGCGGTCCGGCCCCCGGCCACCTGCGAGGAACATCGAGAAAGGGGAATGGCATGGCGGCGATGAAGCCGAGGACCAGCGACGGGCCGATGGAGGTCACCAAGGAGGGTCGCGGCATCATCATGCGAGTCCCCCTGGAGGGCGGCGGTCGCCTGGTGGTCGAACTGACACCGGACGAGGCGGGCGAGCTCCGGGACGCGTTGCAAGGTGTCGTCGGCTAGGTGAGCCGATCCGTGCCCGCCCCCACCCCGGGCCGGATATCCCCGACGATCCCCGAGGTCACCGACCTCCCGAACGAGTGAACGATTGTGAGCGGCCCGTGCCCTTCACCACGCAGATCCAGCCCCGACGGGGAAGCCTCGCCGATTCCACCGCGGACCTGCTGGTCCTTCCCGTGGCCTCCGGTGATGACGCGCCGACCGCGGCCGGAGGGGCCGAAGCGGTCGCGGGCCTTCTTCCCGCTCCGCTCGACGATCTGTTCACGCACTATTCGCTCACCGGCGCGCCCGGTGAGCTCGTCCAGTTCCCGGTGCCCCGGGACGGGGGCCTGACACGGCTGGCGCTTCTGGGGGTGGGGCCGGGATCGCCCGGAGACCTCCGGAAGGCCGGTGCGGCCCTCTCCCGGGCCGGCCGGGGGCGGGAACGGGTCGCCCTGGCCTGGCCCGGCCACGGCGCCGCCGCTGCCGCGGCCTTCGCCGAGGGGGTGCTGCTCGCCTCCTACACCTTCAGCATGAAGACGGGCGAGACCCCCGCGAACCAGCGCCCCGCCCAGGCCGTCGACGTCGTGGGCGCAGGCGCCGAGGCCCTGGCGGACGACCTCCGCCGGGGGGCCGCCCTCGCAGCGGCCACCGCGCTCGCGCGCGACCTCATCAACACCCCCTCCCTAGCCAAGGGCCCCGAGTGGATGGTGGCCCGGGCCCGCGAGGTCGCCTCCGGGGCGGGGCTGGACGTGCGGGTCTGGGACGAGAAGGACCTGGTGGACGAGGGCTTCGGCGCCATCCTCGGTGTGGGGCAGGGGTCCGTGCGCCCACCGCGCCTGGTCCGGCTCTCCTACACGCCCGAGAACCCCACCGAGCACATCGTGCTGGTCGGCAAGGGCATCACGTTCGACACCGGCGGTCTCTCGCTCAAGCCCAACGACAACATGAAGCTCATGAAGACGGACATGAGCGGCGCGGCGATCGTGCTGGGCGTGCTGTCGGAGCTGGCGGCCGTGGGCGCCTCGGTGCGGGTCACCGGCCTGCTGCCCCTGGCGGAGAACTCCTTCTCCGGTTCGGCCACCAGGGTCGGCGACGTGCTCACCACCTACTCCGGCACCACCGTCGAGGTGCTCAACACCGACGCCGAGGGGCGCCTGGTCATGGCCGACGCCTTCGGCTACGCGGTCGCCGAGCTCGGCCCGGACGCCCTGGTGGACGTGGCGACGCTGACCGGCGCGGCCAAGGTCGCGCTCGGCACCGGTATCGGCGCGCTGTACAGCAACGACGACACGATCGCCGCCGAGCTCTCGGCGGCCGGTGAGCAGTCCGGCGAGCCCCTGTGGCGGATGCCGCTCACCGACGAGTACGCACCGACCACCGGTTCCCGGATCGCCGACCTCGCCAACGTCGGCACCCGCGGCAAGGACTTCGGCCCGGCGGGCGCGACCGAGGCGGCCCTCTTCCTGAGGGAGTTCACGGCGGACGTGCCCTGGGTCCACCTGGACATCGCGGGCCCGGGCCGGTCGATGTCGGAGAGCGGCATCCTCAGCAAGGGCGGCACGGCGTTCACCACCCGCACGCTGCTGCGCTGGCTCGCCTCCCGCTAGAGGGCCGGGCGGTGGATGGCGGCCAGTAGGCCGCCGCCCAAGGGCAGCAGCAGGGGTACGAACGAGGTGTCCTCGCGTACCTGCCGGACCGTCTCACGCACCGCCGTCTCCACCGGGTCGGGCGCCCTCAGCGGGCCGTCCGGCTCCGGTGACACGGTCAGGGCCTCGTTGAAGGCCAGGATCCCGCCCGGACGCAGGAGGCGCAGGGCCTCCCGCAGGTAGAGCGGGTAGCCCTCCGGGTCGGCGTCCACGAAGACCAGGTCGTAGCCGCCGTCGGCCAGGCGGGGCAGCACCTCCAGGGCCCGGCCCCTGATGAGCCGGGCCCGGCCCGTGCCGAACCCCTCGGCGGCGTACACCGACCGGGCGTGGTCCTGGTAGGCGGCGTTGGTGTCCACGGAGGTGAGGATCCCGTCGGCGGCCATCCCCTTCAGGAGCCAGACCCCGGACACGCCGCAGCCGGTGCCCACCTCCACCGCCGACCTCGCGCCGATCGCGGCGGCGAGGAAGCGCAGTGCCGCCCCCGCGGCGGGGTCCACGGGCGGGGCGGTGGACCGCAGTGCCGTCTCGTAGGCGTCGGCCAGGGGGCCCTCCCCGACGGCTTCGTGGGAGAAGCGGTTCTGCTCGGTCCGTGCCCAGGTGATCTGGGCCGCGGCCTGTTCCGTGCTCGCGATGACGGCCTCCTCGCGTCGTGGTCGGTTCGACGGTGATCGGCCACTCTCCGTAAGGGAGTGGTTGCGTTCAGGCCGCCTCTCGGCAAAAGATTAACGTGAAACAGGGGAGAACTCCGAGCATGACGGCGGGAACTTATCGGATGTCCCCCGGCGTTGAACCAGGATGAACGGTCGTCGACCGGGCCACGGCCCCCTCGCGATCGACGCAAGGAAGGAGCAGCGGTGCCAGAGTCCCGCCCGGCCGCGGAATTCGAGGAATGGGAGCCCCCGAGCTGGGACGAGGTGGTCCGCGTCCACTCGCCCCGCGTCTACCGGCTCGCCTACCGGCTCACCGGGAACAAGCACGACGCGGAGGACCTCACCCAGGAGGTCTTCATCCGGGTGTTCCGCTCCCTGGCCAAGTACACACCCGGTACGTTCGAGGGCTGGCTGCACCGCATCACCACCAACCTCTTCCTCGACACGGCGCGGCGCAAGGCCCGCATCCGGTTCGAGGGCCTGGCGGACAACGCCGACGAGCGCATCGAGGGCCGGGAGCCCTCACCCGCGCAGAGCTACGACGACCGCCACTTCGACGCCGACGTGCAGGCGGCCCTCGACGCGCTCCCCGCCGAGTTCCGGGCCCCGGTCGTCCTGTGCGACATCGAGGGCCTGTCGTACGAGGAGATCGCCGCCACGCTGGACGTCAAACTCGGCACGGTCCGCAGCAGGATCCACCGCGGCCGTGCGCAACTGCGCCGTGCGCTGGAGCACCGGCGCGCCCTGGCAGCCGAGAAGGAGGCGCGTGAGGCGCGTGTGAGCACCCGGGAGGCGGAGTGAGTACGGGCCACCTCGGAGAGCGCCTCTCCGCGCTCGTCGACGGAGAACTGGGACCGATCGAGCACGAACGCGCCCTCATCCACCTGGCCGGGTGCCAGGCGTGCCGCTTCGAGGCCGACATGCTGCGCAGGCTCAAACGGCGCCTGACCACGCTCGGCGAGCCCGAGCCCGACCACGACTTCCTGGGACGCCTGAGCGGCCTGGCCGGAGGCGGAGCCGACAGCCGACCGCCCGGCCCGCCGCCCGGGGGCGCCGGGTTCGGCATGAGCCCTCCGCTGGGTTCCTCCCGCCCCCTCGGCGGCCACCCTTCCACGGGCGGTCCGTTCGCCTCGGAGGCCGTGGCGGACACCTCTCCCGCCGCACCTGCGGCCCCGCCCTCGGCGGACCGTCCGGCGCGCCGCCGCGCCGACCGGTTCAGCTACCTCCTGCCCGCGTTCCCGGGCAGCAGGTACGCGGTGGCCGGGGTCGCGGTGGCCACGGCCCTGCTCGGTTCGGCGTTCGTGGCGGGCGGCGGTGACGACGACACACCGGTGGTCGAGCCCCGGATCGCCGATTTCGCGCTCGAACACGCGCTGACCGTCCGGCAGTTGCCCTTCGGGGAGGAGTCCCCGGCGGAGACCGTCACGGGAGCCGCCCCCGGCGAGACCGAACAGACCCGGTGAGACCGGAGGAACCCTCCTCCCCCCCGGTTCCCCCGGTAGCGGTCCTGCTGGCCGCTCTGGCGCTGTGTGTCCTGATCATGGCGCCGCCGGGGCACCCCGACCCTTCCGGAGTCCCCGCCGAGGGCGGCGACGACGGGATGGGCCACCTCCTGGGCGCCGCCGAGGCCGAGGACGAGGTGCCCTACACCGCCGTGGGCACGGTGTCGTTTCCCGGTGCCCGGCAGGAGAGAGCCCTGCACGTGGTCAGCCGCCCGGGGGAGGGGGTCGCCGTCGCGCCCCTCGGCTCCCAGGAGCCCGCCTTCGTGGTGCGCGAGTCCCCCGAGGCCCTCGACGGCCGTCTCCTGCGGGTACTGGCGGACACCTATGCCGTCGTGTACGCGGGGCCCGGGGAGCTGGAGGGCCGACCGGTCCACCGGGTGGACGCGCTGAGGGCCGACGGCACCCGCGCGGGCCGCTTCCTGGTGGACGCCGACACCGGCCTGCTCGTGGGCCGTACGGTGTGCGACGGGTCTGGACGGCCCTTCTCGGTGTCGCGCCTGTCCGGGATCCGGGTGGGCGAGGCGGACTGGCCCGAACACGCCGTCGGCGGTGAGCCCTGGGGCGACACGCTCCCCCCGGACGAGCGGGAGGAACTGCGGGAGGGCGGCTGGTATCTGCCCGAGCACCTCGCGTGGAACCTGCGGCTCGTGGACGCCAGGTCGACCCGCCTGGACGGCGCGCGTGTCGTGCACGCGGTCTATTCGGATGGTCTGTCCCAGGTGTCGGTCTTCCTCCAGCGTGGGAAGCTGGAATCGGAACATCCTTCCGCACTCGGTGACGAATCCACCGGAACCGGGGCGGGGGGTGACGGCGTCACAACAGAACATGACACGATCTTCGGCGGTGGTACCGGTCAGTACCGGAACGTGTGGGAATCCGGTGGTTTCGTCTACACGGTTCTGGCAGACGCCCCCACGGGGCTGGTGTCCTCCGCGGTGACCGCGTTGCCGGAGCCCGGGGCCTTCGGGTTCTGGGCCAGAGTGCAGCGCGGCCTGTCCCGGTGGGGGATCGGCTGATCCCCGCCCCGGTAGCGCCGCGCCTCGACCCCTACCCCAGCGACCGCCAGCGGAGGCCGCATGAACCACACAACGCCCCCAGGTCCAGCGGAACCACCTGATGCACCCCACATGTCACAGGTTCCGCGGCACCCTCACACACCCCAGAACCCCTCCCCTTCGATCCAGACCTCCCAGCAGCACCCGTTCCCCCCGCCGGACCCTCGGTTCCAGCCCCAGCACTTCACACAGGCCCCGTACCACCCGGGCCAGGGGCCGCCCGCCGCACCGCCGCGCCCGCCCAAGCGCGGGATACCCGCGTGGATGGCGCTGTCGGGGATGCTGGTCGTCGCCCTCATCGCCGGTGGTGCCGGCGGCCTGGTGGGTGCCACCGCCTCCTCCTCGGGCGACGAGGAGGCCGCCCCGGACCAGGGGCCGCAGATGAACGAGCCGCCGCCTGAAGCGCCCCAGCGCGACCCCGACACCATCGCGGGCGTCGCCCAGCGCGTCAGCCCGAGCGTGGTCTACATCGGCAGTGCCAGCCCGGTGATCCCCGGCGGCGGGTCCGGGTTCGTCATCGAGGGCGACTACGTGGTCACCAACGACCACGTCTCCTCCGAACTGGAGGACGGGGGCATCCAGATCGAGTACAGCAACGGAAGCCTGTCGGACGCCACCGTCGTCGGGGCCGATCCCACCTCCGACCTGGCCGTCCTGGCTCTGGAGGACCCGATCGACGTCGAGCCCCTGGAGTTCGGCGACTCCGATGAGGTCATCGTCGGCGACGAGGTGATCGCGATCGGCGCGCCCCTGGGCCTGGCCGGGACGGTCACCCAGGGCATCATCAGCGCCACCGACCGGCCGGTGAGCCCCGAGGGCGAGGACGTCGGCCAGTTCTACGCGCTCCAGACCGATGCCGCGATCAACCCGGGCAACTCGGGCGGCCCTCTGGTCGACCTCCAAGGACGGGTCATCGGCGTCAACTCGATGATCATCACCATGGGCGGCTACATGGGGGAGGGGACTGGCAACATCGGTCTGGGCTTCGCGATCCCCTCGTCCGAGGCGCAGACCGTGGTGGAGCGGCTCATCGAGAACGAGGGCGCGACCTACGCCGACATCGGCGCGGAGTTCGACCTGAGCAGCCCGACGGCGGGCGCGGTCATCGTCGACGAGCCCGGCGCCGTGGAGCGCGGCGGCCCCGCGGACGAGGCGGGGCTGGAGCCCGGCGACGTGATCACGTCCCTGGACACCCGGCGGGTGAACTCCGGCCAGGAACTGCTGGCGATGCTCCGGGACCGCTCACCGGGCGACGAGGTCGAGCTCGTCTACCGGCGCGACGGGGAGACCGTCACCACCGACATCGTCCTGGGCGCGTCGGACGACTGACGCGCCGCGGGCCCCTGAACCGTCGGTCCCGGGGCCCGCGGGCCGTCGCCCACTCGTCTCTCAATACCCTCTAGCGCCCGGCGGGGGAGATCCCCAACTGCATGCCGGCCAGCCCGCGCGGCTTGCCCACCAGGCCGTCGGCGATCGAGGTGATGACCTTGCTGGCCTCGGCGTCGGGGTCGGTCAGGACGAGCGGCTGACCGGAGTCGCCGCCCTCGCGCATGCGGGTGTCGAGGGGCACCTGGCCCAGCAGCGGGATGTCGGTGCCCAGGGTCCGGCCCAGCGCCTCGGAGACGGTCCTGCCGCCGCCCTCGCCGAACAGGTGCAGCGGTTCGCCGCCGCCCGGCGGGACGAAGTACGACATGTTCTCGATGACGCCCGCGATGCGCTGGTGCGTCTGGGCGGTGATGGCGCCCGCGCGCTCGGCGACCTCGGCGGCGGCCTGCTGCGGGGTGGTCACCACGAGCAGTTCGGCGGTCGGCAGCAACTGGGCCACCGAGATCGCGATGTCGCCGGTGCCCGGGGGCAGGTCCATCAGCAGGACGTCCAGGTCGCCCCAGAAGACGTCGGAGAGGAACTGCTGGAGGGCCCGGTGCAGCATGGGGCCGCGCCACACGACCGGCGTGTTGCCCTGGGTGAACATGCCGACGGAGATGACCTTGATGTCGTGCGCGGTGGGCGGCAGGATCATGTCCTCGACCTTGGTCGGGAAGTCCGACGCGCCGAGCATGCGCGGCACCGAGTGGCCGTAGATGTCGGCGTCGACGACACCGACCTTGTGGCCCTGGGCGGCCATGGCGGCGGCGAGGTTGACCGTCACGGACGACTTGCCGACGCCGCCCTTGCCGGAGGCGACCGCGAAGACCCGGGTCAGCGAGCTGGGCTTGGCGAAGGGGATCTCCTTCGCCGCCTGGCCGCCGCGGAGCTTGGTCTGGAGCTCCTTGCGCTGCTCTTCGTTCATCACGTCGAGTTCGACGGCCACGGAGGTGACCCCGGTGACCTTGCCGGTCACCGCCTCGGTCACGTCCTTCTCGATACGGCCCTTCATCGGGCAGCCGGCCACGGTGAGGTAGATACCGACCTTGACGGAGCCGTCGTCGGCGATGTCGACGCTCTTGACCATACCGAGGTCGGTGATGGGGCGGCGGATCTCCGGGTCGAGCACCGTGGCGAGGGCTTCGTGCACCTGCTCGGTGGATGGTGTGGAGGACATAGTACTCAATCGTAGATCAGCGGAAACCGGCGTTGGCCTGTGGCGTCTCCTTCACGGACCACCCCCTCCAACGGCGCGCCGTCACCGGCCTATTCCCGGGCGGTGCCGCGGGCGCCCCGGAGGGGCCCGTCCGTACTGTGACCAGGCGTTTACGGCGTGCCCTTAACGCTGTCGCTACACCGCCGGATAGTAGCCTCTGCCCACCATGGGAAACGTGTCGCCACCATCCGGTCCGTCCTGGCCGGCCCCGGAGAGGGCCGGCGGGCGGACCGACGAGGCGTGGGCGCGGGAGCAGACCTGGGCGGGGCCGCCCGGCGGCGGCCGTCTGACGCCCCCCGGCGGGCAGCCCGCGGCGAACGCGTCCCCCTCGGTGTGGGCGTGGCCGCCGCCGCGTCCGGTGCGCACCAGTGAGTTCGCCTGCGCGGAGATCCCCGGGGGTGAGCCGTATCACCGGCTGGCCCGCGGCGACCGGTTCCGCTGGTGGGTCCCCGCCCTGTCACTCGTGATGCTGGCGATCCTGCTGTTCGTCCTGGGCGTGGCGGTCGCCTTCGTCGTGACGATCGTCGCGGTCCTCGGCGGCAGCAGTCTGCTCGCGGACTCGCCGCGGGTCGGGGAGATCGCGGGACTGGCCATCGGCCTGGGCTCCTCGGTGCTGCTCCTGCCGATCGTGCTGATCGTGGTGCGCGTGGTCCAGTGGCGCCGGGCGCGGTCGCTGCTGTCGGTCGAGGGCCGGCTGCGCGGGGGGTGGCTGGCCCGCTGCTCGGCGCTGGCGCTGGTGTGCGTCGCGGCGGTGCTCGGCGCCTACCTGCTCCTGGTCGGCCCGTTCGGCCTCTCCGGGCCCGAGGCGGGGCCGCCGCCCGACGTGCGGGTCGTGGCGGCGGCGGTCGCCGTGATCGTGCTGCTGGTGCCGTTCCAGGCCGTGGCCGAGGAGTTCGGGCTGCGCGGTCTGGTGATGCAGCTCGTCGGCTCCCTGGGGGCGTCGGCCGACGCCCCGGGGGGCCATCGGGCGGCCGCCCGGGTCCTGCGCTCGCCGGCCCCCGCGGTCCTGGCCGGCGGGACGCTGCTCGCCGCGCTCTACGCCTCCGCCTTCCCCGAGGACGGGTGGACGGCGGCCACGCTCGCCGTCATGGGCCTGTGCGCGGCCTGGCTGACCTGGCGCACCGGCGGTCTGGAGGCGGCGATCGGTCTGCACGTGGTCAACGGGCTGGTCCAGATCGTCTTCAGTGTGGCTGAGGGCCGGATGGCGGCGATCGGGACCGGGGCCGTCGTCGGCGCGGGTCCGCCGGGCACGGGGACGCCCCTTGGCCTGGTCCTCGCGGTGGTGCTGGCGGGTGCGTACGCGCTGGGTGCCGTAGCCCTGGCCCGCCGCACGGGCGTGCGGCGCATCAGCCCGGCCGCCCCGGCCTGAGCCCCCGACCGCCGTAGGGCGGACGGCTACTCGCAGACGGCGGTGTCGGACTCGGCGGAGGTGGAGTCGAGCTCCTCCAGAACGCCGCCGTCCTCTCCGTCGGAGGCCTCCGCGCTCGGGCTCCGCCCGCCGACGGCCAGCCCGTCCCAGTCTTGCGCCCCCATCACCAGCTCCAGCTCGGGGCCGAGACCGTCGACCTCCTCCACGGTGGCCGCCGCCAGCTCCGCGGCCAGCAGCTCGGCCGCCTCGCGCTGGTCCGGCGCGTGGTAGACGGTGGTGACGGCGGGTGTGCGCTCGACGGGGTTGCCCACCCCGCCCACCACGAACCCGCGTCCCTCCAGGAGCACACCGACCTCGGCGGCCAGTCCGGTGACCCCGGTCCCGTTCAGCACGCGCAGGGAGACGTCGCCCGGGGCGAGGGAGGGCTCCTCGTCGGCCTCCGGCGCACCGTCCTCCTCCTCGGGGAGCACCTCGCCGTTGGCCACCGCGGCGAACAGGTCACCGGCCTGCGGCTGCATCGGATCGACCTTGTACTGGTGGGTCTCGGAGTCCACCACCGGGACCGTCACCATGTTGACCTGGTCTAGGTCGACGTCGCTCATGCTGAGGGCCAGGTTCGCCATGGTGTCCACGGTGAGCCGGTCGTCGGTGACCATGCTGTCGGTGACCGAGTCCACGAAGGAGTAGACGGACGTCGGGCTGGAGAGGAACTCGCCGCTGGTCACCTTCCGGACCAGGGCGCCGATCAGCCGCTGCTGGCTCTCGATGCGCTCCAGGTCGCTGCCGTTGTCGGTGCTGGCCCGGGACCGTGCCAGGCCCAGCGCCTCCGCGCCGTCGAGCGTCTGCGTTCCGGCCTCCAGGACCAGATGGGCCTTGGGGTCGTCGATCGGCTCGGGGATGCACATCTCCACGCCGTCGACGGTGTTCACGATGTTCTCGAACCCGGCGAAGTCCACCATGACCATGTGGTCCAGGCGGATGCCGGTGGCCGTCTCGACCGTGTTGCCCAGGCAGTCCATGCCGCCGTAGGTCGCCGCGTGGTTGATCTGCTGGAGGCCGCCGGTCCAGCCGGGGTGCTCGTCGTCGGCCTCGCAGGCGGGGATGTCCACGATCAGGTCGCGGGGGATGTTGACCATGGTCACCGCGTCCCGGTCCGCGTCGATGTTGACGATGATCAGCACGTCGGGCCGCTCGCCCTCCGACTCGGTGTCCACGCCCAGCAGGAGGAAGTTGTGGATGCCCTCGACCGGTTCGGGGCGTTCGCCGTCGCCCCAGGACTCGGGGTCGATCGCCTCGGTCTCGATGCCGAACGCGCCCTGGTACGCGGTGTAGACGGCGAGGCTGGCCGCGATCAGCAGGGCTGTCGCGAAGCTGGCGGCCCACTGGCCGATACTCATCCTTCTCCTCAGGAGCGGGATGGGCCCTCGGGGGTCGGCGAGGGGTGCCCGCGGTCGGGGATGGGGAGGGGCAGGTCACCCTGGGGTCGCACCGCACATAAGCGTTGGTGTTGTGGACGCGGCCGTAACAGTGAGGAGACTTTACCTAAAATGAGTGGATTAGACCAGATCTGTTAGATTTTTTGCCGGTAAATCGGCGTTACGGTCGGGTCAAGTTGACGGCCGTCTACGCGTTCGGGTCCGGGGCGGGGGCCGCCCCCGGCGGGTCGGAGACCTGGCCGCGCACCTCCCGTGCCGCGCCGCCCCGGGCACCGGAACCGGTCTCCGGGAACACCCACGTCCGGTAGGACCAGAACCGGAACAGCGTGCCCAGGCCGACCCCCACGACGTTCCCGGCGATGTTGGAGGCCAACGGGCCCTCCAGCTCCAAGATGTAGACGGCCGTCCCCTGACAGCCGAGCTGGATGAGCATCCCCACCGCGTTCATCGCCAGGAACAGCGCCGTCTCGCGTCCGTAACCCGTGCGCGCGCGGTGGCGGTAGGTCCAGAAGCGGTTGCCCACGAACGCCACCGCGATCGAGAGCAGTGTGCCGACCGCCTGGCCGAGCATCGTGTCCGTGCCCAGCGCCCACAGGAGGTTGGTCACACCCAGTTGGACGGTGTAGGCCACCGCGCCCACCGAGGCGAACCGGCTCAGCTCCCGGAGGAGCCCGGCGATCCTCGGATGCCGGAGAAGGAAGTCACGCACGCTTCGAGTCTCCCGTCGCGGTGGTCGGGGGGTGGGCCGAAGCGAAGCGGAGGTTCAAGAAGAACACGGCCTAGACTCTAGCCCGGGGCCGGAGCGCGGATCCCCGGCCGGAGGGGGCTCCACCCCGACGAATCGATGATCATTGAGGCATTGTGAGCGAGCGTAACCGCACCGTCCCCCGCATGGGAATGGTGGGAGGCGGACAACTCTCCCGGATGACCCACCAGGCGGGCATCGCCCTGGGGATCGACTTCTCGGTGCTGGCCGCCGACCCCCGAGACAGCGCCGCCCGCGTGTGCGGCGACGTCGTCCTGGGGGACGACCGCGGGCTGGACGACGTCCTGGCCTTCGCCAAGGCCTGCGACGTGGTCACCTTCGACCACGAACACGTGCCCGAACCCGTCCTGCGCGCCGTGGAGGAGGCGGGCGGCCTCCTGCGGCCCGGCCGCCGGGCGCTCCGCTTCGCACAGGACAAACTCGTCATGCGCACCCGCATGGCCGAACTGGGCGCCCCCTCCCCGGCCTGGCGGGCCGTGAGCGCCCCCGAGCACGTGGACGCCTTCGCCGACGAGCACGGCTGGCCGATCGTGCTCAAGGCGGCGCGCGGCGGCTACGACGGCAAGGGCGTGTGGATCGCCGACGGCCCCGAGGAGGCCGCCGTGATCGTCGCGCGCGCCGCCGCCGAGGGGGTGCCGCTACTGGCCGAGGAGAAGGTCGGCTTCCGCCGCGAACTCGCCGTGCAGGTGGCGCGCTCCCCGCACGGGCAGGTCGCGGTCTACCCGGTGGTGGAGACCCTCCAGCGCGACGGCATCTGCCACGAGGTGATCGCCCCAGCGCCCGGACTCGACGAGGAGAAGGCGACCAGGGCGCAGCAGGCCGCGATCGAGATCGCCCACGCCCTGGACGTCACCGGGGTCCTGGCGGTGGAGATGTTCGAGACCGCCGAGGGCGTACTCGTCAACGAACTGGCGATGCGCCCCCACAACTCCGGGCACTGGACGATCGACGGTGCCGTGACCTCCCAGTTCGAGCAGCACCTGCGCGCCGTGGCCAACCTGCCCCTGGGCGCGCCGGGCACCGTCGCGCCCTACACCGTGATGGCCAACGTGCTGGGCGGCGCGGACCCCGACGTCTACGGCCGCTACCTGCACGTCATGGCCAAGGACCCCGGGGTGAAGGTGCACATGTACGGCAAGGACGTGCGGCCGGGGCGCAAGATCGGGCACGTCACAGTGACGGGCGACGACCACCGGGACCTGCTGGCGCGGGCCCGGGACGCCGCCGACTACCTGCGAGGAGACGACCAGTGACCGACAGCGCGAACGGTGGCGGCCCCGTCGTGGGGATCGTGATGGGCTCGGACTCCGACTGGCCGGTGATGCGCGAGGCCGCCGACGCCCTCCGCGAGTTCGACGTGCCCTTCGAGGCCGACGTGGTCTCCGCGCACCGGATGCCGCACGAGATGATCCGGTACGGCTCCGAGGCCGCGGGGCGGGGCCTCAAGGCGATCATCGCCGGTGCGGGCGGCGCCGCCCACCTGCCGGGGATGCTGGCTTCGGTGACGACCCTGCCGGTGGTGGGGGTCCCGGTGCCGCTCAAGTACCTGGACGGTATGGACTCGCTGCTCTCGATCGTGCAGATGCCGGCCGGGGTGCCGGTCGCCACCGTGGCCGTGGGCGCGGCCCGCAACGCCGGTCTGCTGGCGGTACGGATGCTGGCGGCGGGCGACCCGGAGCTGACCGAGCGGATGGCGCGGTTCCAGGAGGGGCTCATGGCCCAGGCCCACGCCAAGGGCGAGCGGCTGCGCCGCGAGGTCGCCGAGGACGGTCGGCCGGCCGGGTTCGGCCTGGGCCGCTGAGCGTCGGGTGACGCGCCGCCCCCGGGCGGCGCGTCGGCGGTGGGGCGGCGCGGTTCAGGCCGTGTCCGCTCGGCCGTCCGCGCCGTCCACGCAGGCCTCGGCGGGCTGCTCGTCGAGGTAGCCGAGCTCCAGGAGTCGGCTCACCCGCACGAAGCCGTCACCGTCCGCCTCGGGAACCCCCTCCGCGGGGACGAGGAGCTGTTCCCCGCCTCCGGGCTGCCCGAAGTGCGGGGTGATCGGCCCGACCAGCGCGGTCAGGTCTTCGAGTACCGCATAGCAGTGGTAGTTGTGCTCGGCGCCGCCCGGGTAGGTGTTCAGCGAGTCGGGCGGCAGGGCCCGCTCGGCGTAGGGGGCGCCCGCCGGGGCGAGGAACGTGCCGCGGGGGGAGCCGAAGCGGTCCAGCAGCTCCCCGGAGCCGAGGACGCGGAGCCCGTTGACGGGTTCCCCGTCCCGCACCGCGAAGCCGTTGTGCTCCGGGTAGTCCCATCCGTCGAAGGTGTCGCCGGTCGCCGGGTCCACCTGGTCCTCCAGGTACCACCGGTCCAGGAACGCGGCGGGGGTCAGCCCGCCGAAGCGCTGGTACCCCTCCACCAGTGCGGCGACCGGTCCCTCAGAGGGCAGCGACGCCGGCCCCAGCCGCGGGTCGCCGCACAGGTACCTCTCCAGTTCGTCGGCGGTCGGCGGCTCGTAGCGCGCGGGGCAGCCGTCCAGTGCGGAGGCCGTCGGCGGGTGTTCCATGGAGGCTGCGGCGTGGGCGGGCGTGGCGGCCAGGGCCAGGGCCAGGGCGGTGCCGGCCAGCGGCGTGATCCTCGGCATCGGACTCCGTTCGGAACTCGGACACCCGGCGATGGCCGGGTGTGTTCAAGTGAGTGCGCAGAGCAGTGAATCACGGGCGCGGTCCGACCGCCGGGCAACGCACGGACGGGAGGGAAACACGAAGGGAGCCCCCCGCGGGGGGCTCCCTTCGATGCCTCGGGGCGGCTACTGGCGTCCGAGCGCCCGGTAGGTCCAGCCGGAGGCCCGCCAGAACGTCGGGTCGAGCGCGTTGCGGCCGTCGACGATGCGCTTGTGCGCCACCGCCTCACCGATCTCGTCGGGGTGGGCCTCCCGGAACTCCGCCCACTCGGTGAGCAGCAGGACCACGTCCGCGCCGCGCACGGCGTCCGCCATCGTCGGGGCGTAGCCCAACTGCGGGTAGGCCTCGCGCGCCCGGTCCATGGCCTGGGGGTCGTACACCGTCACCCGGGCCCCGAGGGAGGCCACGGTGGCGGCCACGTCCAGGGCCGGGGAGTCCCGGATGTCGTCGGAGTTGGGCTTGAACGCGGCGCCCAGCACGGTGACCGAGGTGCCGGAGAAGTCCCCGCCGATCAGCTCGCGCGCGATGTCGATCGTGCGGGCGCGGCGGCGCTGGTTGATCGCGTCCACCTCGCGCAGGAAGGACAGGGCGGGCTCCACCCCGAGTTCGTCGGCGCGCGCCATGAACGCCCGGATGTCCTTGGGCAGGCAGCCGCCGCCGAAGCCTAGTCCGGGGCCGAGGAACTTTCCGCCGATGCGGTCGTCGTGGGACAGTGCCTCGGCGAGTTGGATGACGTCGGCCCCGGCGGCCTCGGACACCTCGGCCATCGCGTTGATGAACGAGATCTTCGTGGCCAGGAAGGCGTTGGCCGACACCTTGACCAGCTCGGCGGTCTGGAGGTCGGTGACCAGGAAGGGCACCCCCTCGTCGATCTGCTTCTGCCACAGCTCGCGGACGACCTTCTCGACCCTGCGGGAGTCGGTGCCGAGCACGATCCGGTTCGGGTTGAGGGTGTCCTCCACCCCGAAGCCCTCGCGGAGGAACTCCGGGCTCCAGCCCAGCTCGGCCTCCTCGTCCGCCGGGGCCAGTTCGCGCAGGCGCGCGGCCAGGGTCGCGGCGGTGCCCACCGGCACGGTGGAGCGGCCGACGACCACGGCGGGGCGGGTCAGGTGGGGGGCCAGCAGTTCCACGGCGGAGTTGACGTAGCGCAGGTCGGCGGCGCCGGAGTCGTCGCGCTGGGGGGTGCCCACGCAGATGAGGTGGACGTCGGCGAACTCGGCGGCCTCGGGGAAGGAGGTGGTGAAGCTCAGCCGGCCGGCGTCGAGGCCGCGGGTGAGGAGTTCCTCCAGCCCCGGCTCGTAGAAGGGAACGCTACCGGAGCGCAGCAGCTCGATCTTGGCCTCGTCGACGTCGAGTCCGAGAACCTCGAAGCCCAGCTCGGCCAGGCAGGCCGCTGTCGTGGCCCCCAGATATCCGGTGCCGATGACCGAGACGCGCATTCGTTCCGCCACTTATGGAGCCCCTTCCTGAACGTGCCGTTCGCGCCTGTGTACTCGTTGTGCCCACTTGAAGCGGTCAGCATCCTGTTTTCGGGTTGAAAACGGACATAGGAGAGCCCGGGGCGAACATCCCAAGAGCCATCACCCTACGCGCCATGGTGCGGCACGGGGGCGAACAGGGCGTGAACAGTCAGGCGCACAGGCTACCCGCGGTTCCGGACGCCGAGCCCCGGGGGACCCGCTCAGCTCCGGTCGTCGAAGGAGCGGAACTGCTCGGGGGCGACGTCCAGCGGGTGCCGCGAGGCGGGGTCCCCCTGTCTGCGGAAGGGCGTCGTGGTCTTGTCCGGGTCGCCGGAGCCGGTCGGCGGCAGGGGAGGGGTGTCGGAGAACCGCTCACCGGCGGGCTCGGCCGGGAGCGGGCGCGTGGGGAGGGGGCCGCCGTCGCGGACGCGGTCCCTGCCGGGAGCGGGGCCGTCGGCGGCGGGGGGCGGCTCCGCGGCGGTGCGCCGGACCCGCCACCGGGTCGGCGTCATCGCCGAGCCGAGCAGGAGGACCCCCGCGGCCAGAGCCGGTGCGAGCCCGGGACCGACGGGGTACAGGAAGCCCTCCGGGTCCAGCCATCCCAGGGCGGTGGCCACCGTCTGCGGGGACAGCACCGGCCACAGGGCCAGCGCGGTCAGGAGCAGCCCCGCGGCGGCGGCGCACAGCGGCGACGCCCCTCCCGCCGCCAGGTAGGCGCCGATGGCCCCCGCCAGTGCCAGCACGATCGCCGCCGACACCGTCGCCGCGGTCACCTCGCCCCCGGCGAGCCGGGGGAACAGGTCCGCCCCCCAGGCGAGGGCGGCCCACAGCGGCGGGGCCAGGGCGATACCGGCGAGCAGACCGACCAGATGGCGGAGCACGGGAACCACCTTCCTTCGCTCGGGTTCAGCTACAGACGTTGTCCTGGGCGGTCCTGACGGTCGAGACGCCGTCGGCGGCGGACGCGTCCCCGGCGGGCTCGCCTCCGGTGTCCTCCGGAACGTGCAGTGCCGTGAAGTCGAACCCGATCACGATGTGGAGTCCACCGTCCAGCGTAGGCTCCTCCACCGTCTCGGAACCGGGGAACATCTCTGAGACGTAGGCCGCGGCCTCCCCGTTCCCGGGCGCGTGGCGGATCTGGGTGACGGCCACGTCCCGGCGCCCCCAGTTCGCGGCGGGGGCGCTGATCCGGAACCCGGCGCTGGCGAGCTCGCGCTCCGTGCGCGAGGCCAGCCCGGATCCCGCGGTCCCGTTGAACACCCGGACCCGGATGTCGGCCGGGTCGGGCTCCCCGTCCCGGACCGGTGCGGAGCCGTCGATGGGGCGGCCCTCCCGGAAGCGGTCGAACAGTTCCCGCGCGGCGGGTTCGTCCCACAGCAGCGCGGACTCCCCGCGCGGGGTCCGGTGGTCCATGTCGGCGATGGGCACCTGGGTGAAGGAGACCTCCGACAGCTCCAGGTCGCGCAGGTGGTAGCCGAGCCGGTTGATGGTGTCCGTGTCCAGCCCCTCGTCCACGGTCACCGACGACAGCGCGCTGCGCAGGAACTCGGTCATCAGGGAGGGGTCGGAGAGCGTCCGGGTGCTCACCGCTCTGTCGAGCATCGCCGAGAGCACCTGCTGCTGGCGGTCGATGCGGTCCAGGTCGCCGCGCTCCGTGGCGCGGGTCCGGGCGAACGCCAGGGCCTCGGCTCCGTCCACCCCGTGTGTGCCGGCCGCCATGTCCAACCGGGCCTTGGGGTCGTGGATGGCCTCGGGAAGGCACACCTCGATCCCGCCGAGGGCGTCCACCACGTCCACGAACCCGTCGAAGTCCACCTCGACGTAGTGGTCGATCCGCACGTCGGTGAGGGCCTCCACGGTCCGGACCGACATGGTCGGCCCGCCGTGGGCGTAGGCGGCGTTGATCTTGTCCGGCCCCTCGCCGGGGATCTCGACCCACAGGTCCCGGGGGACGCCGACCACGGCGACACGGTCGTTCTCGGCGTCGATCCGCACCAGCATGATGACGTCGGACCTGCGGCCGGGGGTGGAGCCCACACTCAGCGCGTGCCGGTCCTCGCGGCTCATCTCCCCGCGGGAGTCGGAGCCGATGACCAGGAAGGTGAGGCCGCCGGACCCCTCGGGGCGGCCGTCCTCGGAGAGCGCCCCGAACACGTCGAAGCGGTTGAGCGTTCCCGACATCCACCCCGCGACCGCCCAGGACGTGCCGGAGGCGACCAGGACCAGCGCCGACAGGGCGCCCATCACCAGCAGGGCGGTGCGGTGGCGGCGCACGGCGGCCGGGGGCACGGTGACCCGGCCCGAGCGGTTCGAGCGCCGGGGGGCGGGCGGGAGCGGCTGGGACCGCGTGCGGCGGAACTCGTCCGCGGGTCCCGGCCCTTCCGTGTTGCCGTCACTCATCGGCGTCCCCGTCCCACCCGTGCAGCGGTGTCCGTCATCAGTGTGTCGGGCGTCTCCTCCCGGCCCCTGCAGAGCCGGAATCCCTTTACTCCTAGGTTGTCACCTGATGTGCTCAGAGTGGCCGGACGGGCACTCTCGGCGTGTCGCCCGCCCGGGGCGGCTCCGGGCGGGGCGGTGGATCCGTGTGACCGTCACTCTATGCGAATGGGATGTTCCCCTCGATAACCGATGTGGCCTGGTAGTGGGCGGATGTATGCTCTACTCCCGGTACGGAACGGACAGGAGCCTCCCCCGGCTCCGTCAGATCCCGGTGAGTACCGAAACCCTCAATTCCCCCGACATCCTCGGAGTGCACTATGACCGCGCCGTCCGGTGAGGCCGTCTCCAGCAAGAACTGGCTCGTCACCGTCCTCCTCAGCTTCTTCCTCGGTGCCCTCGGCGTCCACCGCTTCTACACCGGCAAGATCGGCACCGGCATCCTGATGCTCATCACCTTCGGCGGTCTCGGCATCTGGGTGCTGATCGACTTCATCATGATCCTCGTCGGCGCGTACAAGGACTCCGACGGCCTGCCCGTCAAGAACGCCTGAAGCCCTGCCCGTTCCGGCCTGGCGATCTTCCGCCGGGCCGGAACGGAGGCCGCCGTGCAGTACCGTTGACCCGCGTCCCACGCATCAGCGACCCGTCTCGACCTGGGGAAGTATCCGTGTCCTGGCCGCCGGTCTCCGTCGTCATGCCCGTCCTCAACGAAGAGCGCCACCTCGCCGCCGCGGTGGACCACGTCCTGTCCCAGGACTACCCCGGTGAGCTGGAGGTCGTGCTCGCCGTGGGGCCCTCCACCGACCGCACCCGCGAGGTCGCCGACGGGATCGCCGCCGAGGACCCCCGGGTCAAGGTCGTGGACAACCCCACCGGCAGGACCCCGGCCGGCCTCAACGCCGCCATCGCCGCCTCCCGCCACGACATCGTCGCCCGCATCGACGGGCACGCCATGATGCCCTCCGACTACCTGCGCGTGGCCGTCCAGACCCTGGAGGAGACGGGTGCCGACAACGTCGGCGGGATCATGGCCGCCGAGGGCACCACCCCCTGGGAGAAGGCCGTGGCCGCCGCCATGACCTCCAAGGTGGGCGTGGGCAACGCGCGCTTCCACACCGGAGGCGAGGGCGGCCCGGTCGACACCGTCTACCTGGGCGTCTTCCGCCGCTCGGCCCTCGAACGCGTCGACGGCTACGACGAGGCGTTCCTGCGCGCTCAGGACTGGGAGATGAACCACCGCATCCGCACCACCGGCGGGACCGTGTGGTTCCAGCCCCGCATGCGGGTGTCCTACCGGCCGCGCCGCAACGTGCGCCTGCTGGCCAAGCAGTACTTCCACTACGGCCGCTGGCGGCGCGTGGTCGCCCGCCAGCACAAGGGCACGATCAACCTGCGCTACCTGGCCCCGCCGCTCGCGGTGGCCGGGATCGCCGCCGGACTGGTCGGAGGGCTCTTCCTCTGGCCGCTGTTCCTCGTGCCCGCCGCCTACCTGGCCCTGATCACCGCGGCGTCGGCCCCGCTGTCCCGGGGCCTGCCCGCCGCGTCCTGGCCGATGGTCCCCCTCGCCCTGGCGACCATGCACATGTCCTGGGGGGTCGGCTTCATCACCAGCCCGCGCGGCCTCGGCGCGGACTCGCGCACCGCCGCCGTCAGAGCCTGAGCGCTCACCCGCCGGACCGCGCGGCCCCCAGCGCCGCCACCGTGCCGGGCACGTCGTCCACCACCACCGCGTCCACGCCCGCCCCGGCCAGCAGCGCGGCCTCCGCCGGGTCCGGACACCACGACACCACCTCCAGGCCGGCGCGGTGCGCCAGGTCCACGGAGTAGGACACCGGACGCCGCCCCGGCCGCGGCGGCTCACCGCCCAGCCCGAACGCGCGCGCGTCGATCGCCACGACCGGGCAGCCCAGGGCGACCGCGCCCGGCACCGCGTGGTCGGCGGGGGTGCGCACATAGGGCATCCACGCCGTCGGGACCCCCGGAGCCCCCTCGGCCACGGCCAGCAGGACACCCGGGTCGAACGAGCAGACCAGCACCCGCCTGCGCCGGGCCTCCCGGCGCAGGTAGGGGAGCAGCAGCGAGACGGTCCGCCGCGCCGGGGCGTCCACGGCGTCCTCCACCACCGACTTGACGTCCACGTCCAGGCCCACCCCCTCCGGCAGCGCCGCCAGGCCCTCGTCCAGGCCGATGATCCCGGCCCGCGCGCATTCCCGGGCGGTCAGGTCCACCACCGCGCGGCCGTCCGCCAGCCAGGCGTCGTGGTACAGCACCAGGGCGTCGTCGGCCGTGCGCCGCACGTCGATCTCCACCCAGTCCGCCCCCGCCTCGGCGGCGGCCGCGTAGGAGCGGACCGAGTTCTCCACAGCGCCGCCGACCACACCGCGCCCCGCACCCCGGTGGCCGATCACCTCGGTCGGGGTGAACACCCCGCTCACCGCGCCTCCCCGGCCCGCGCCCGCCGCAGCAGCGCCTCCGCGACCTCCACGTCGCCCGGGTTGGTGACCTTGATGTTGGCCTCGTCGCCCTCGACGATCCGGACCTCCTCGCCGGGCAGGTACCGCAGCACCACACCGCAGTCGTCGGTGGCGACCAGGTCCGGGTCGGCCGCCGCCAGGGCGTAGGCGCGGCGGACCACGTCCAGCCGGAACCCCTGCGGGGTCTGCATGCGCCGCAGTTCGGAGCGCGGCGGAACATCGGTGATCACCTCGCCGCCGGTGCGGCCGGGCGCCACCCGTACCGTCGTGTCGGTGCTGGGCACGGCCACCCCGACCGCACCCGCCGTCCCCAGGGCGGCCACACACGCCGAGATCGTGGCCGGACGCAGCAGGGGGCGCGCGGCGTCGTGGAGCAGGGCCAGATCGGTTCCGGTCGCACCCTCCATCGCGTCCAGCGCGGCGCGCGAGGTCTCGGTGCGCGTCGCCCCGCCGGGAAGGACCGCGCGGACCTTGGTGAACCCCGCGTCGGCGACGATGTCCTCCACCCGCCCCACGTGCTCGGCGACCATGAGCACGACGATGTCGTCCACGTCGGGACAGTCCTCGAAGGCGGCGACGGAGTGGGCGATGATCGGCCGCCCCGCGAGGGGGAGCAGTTGCTTGGGGGCGGCCGCGCCCATGCGCGATCCCACCCCTCCGGCGAGGACCGCGGCGATCACGCGCGGGATCTGGGGAGCCATGCGCCGACCCTAGCGGACCGGTGACCGGGGCCCGGGTGCGGTCCGCGGCGCCTGTCCCCGGATGGGTGGGTTCGGCCGATCCGTCACGGCGGTAATCTGTGGACGCCTGTTGTGACGCGTCCGTTCCGGCACCCGGCCCACCCGGGACCGGGGGCGCGGCCCGCGACATCCCCCAGGCGCTGGGTCCCGGGGCCTGGTCCGCAGGTCCGGTGCGCGCAGGCGAGTACCTACACGCCCGTCCGGGGTCGAGAGCCGCCCGGACGTGAGAGACAACCCTTGGAGGTGGCGGTGGCGTCACGGACGCTGGCCGTCTGGGAGCACCGGAAGGTCGTCGGCCTCCTGGTCCGGCGCGACCTGAAGGTCAAGTACCAGCAGTCGGTTCTGGGCTACGCCTGGACGATGCTGGAGCCCATGGCCATGACCCTGGTCTACTTCTTCGTCTTCGGGATTGTCCTGGGGGCGGATCGCGGCATGCCCGCGGACGCGAAGGCGACCGGCGGCTTCCTGCTGTTCCTGGTCGCGGGCATCCTGCCGTGGACCACCTTCAGCCAGATCCTCGGCGAGGCCCCCCGGACGATGATCACGCACTCCAAGCTGATCACCACCATGAAGGTGCCCCGCGAGATCTTCCCCCTGGCGTCCGTGGGCACCAAGTTCGTCGAGTACCTGCTGACCTGGCCGATCCTGGTGGTCTTCGTCATCGCCCTGGGCGGGCGCCCCTCGGTGGAGGGGCTGCTGATCTGGCTGCCGCTGGCCGTCGTGCTCACGTTCGCCTTCGGGCTGGGCACCACCCTGCTGCTGTCCTCGGTCAACGTGCTGCTGCGCGACGTCGAGCGCCTGACGCGCATCCTCACGCGCCTGCTGTTCTACGGCTCGGCGATCCTCTTCCCCGCCTCCATGGTCCTGGGCGAGAGCGTCGACGCCCCCTCGTGGGCGCAGACCGTCTTCCAGCTCAACCCCCTCCTGGGCATCTTCCAGATGCACCGCACGGTGTGGTTCGCTGGGTTCGAGGAACTCGTGCCCACCACCCTGGCGTTGACCTCAGCGGTGGTCGGTTCGCTCCTCATGCTCGTCATCGGATACTGGACGTTCCGCCGCCTGGAGATGTCCGTCCTGAAGGAGTTGTGATGGCGCAGACCAGCTACGGCACCGCCGACGGCGGTCCGGTCATCGAGGCCAAGGGCCTCGGTGTCAAGTTCGCCGTGAACCGGCGCCGCAAGCGCAGCCTGCGCGAGATGTTCATCCACGGCAGCAAGCGCGACCCCAACGCCCAGGGCAACGACTTCTGGCCGCTGCGCGACGTCTCCTTCGAGGTCGCCCGCGGCGACTGCGTCGGCATCGTCGGCAAGAACGGCACCGGCAAGTCCACCCTGCTCAAGCTCATCGCCGGGGTGCTCATCCCCGACGAGGGCGAGGTGCACGTGCGCGGCAAGGTCGCCCCGCTCCTGGAGCTGCGCGCCGGGTTCAACGACAACCTCACCGGCCGCGAGAACGTGTACCTGGTCGGCTCGCTGCACGGGATGAGCGAGAAGGAGATCGACGCGCGCTTCGACGAGATCGTCGAATTCGCCGAGATCGAGGCCAAGTTCATCGACTCCCCGGTGCGGCACTACTCCAGCGGTATGAAGGTCCGGCTCGGCTTCGCGCTGATCTCCCAGCTCGAACACCCCGTCATGCTGGTCGACGAGGTGCTGGCCGTCGGCGACAAGGCGTTCAAGCGCAAGTGCTACGAGGCGATCGAGCGCATGCTGGCCAACCAGCGCACGATGGTCCTGGTCTCCCACAACGAGGGGGACCTGCGCAGGTTCTGCAACCGCGGCCTGTACATCCGGGGCGGCGAACTGGCGCTGGACACCGACATCGAGGCCGCGCTGGAGGCCTACAACGCCGACACCAAGGCCGAGATCGCCGCGCGCAAGAAGCGCGCCGAGGAGAAGAAGAAGCGCGAGGAGGCCAAGAAGCGGGCCGAGCAGGAGAAGGGCCAGGGCGACGGCGGTCAGGCAGCCTAGCCCGTCGACGGGGTCTGGTGCCCCGGTCCGCGGACGGCAGGTGTCGAGGTTCGCCCCACGGCGAAACCGAGCGCTCACGTTCGCCCCAGGACGAACCTCGTCCGCGTATGCCCGTACCGGGCGCTATGAGCGTGTCAGTGGTTGATTGGCTGCCCATAGTGAGAAACGGTGTCCCTCAGTACGCAGGAGAGGGCACGTCATGGCCGAGGGCACGGTGGCGCGGTCGACCGCGCGGATGTTGGAACGCAGAGGCGTCACCCGGGCCGGGGTGAGCCGTGTGGGCGTGCTGGTGGCCGTCGCCGCGGCCGTCTGGTTCTCTCGGGGCGACACCGTCGGCGCCCTCGTCGGCGCCCTCTTCCTGGCGGCCGTCCTGTTCTGTGACGCCGTCCGATCGCGTATGCGCGCCGACCGGCGGGACGCGCTCACCATGTGGCTCGCCGCGATGCTCGCCCAACTGCGCGAGTACGTCGTCTACGCTGGGCTCGCCCTCGGCGCGGTCGCGGCCGGGATCGAGGGCGCCTGGGCCTGGGCGGCGGGTGCGCTCATCGCCCTCGCCCTGCGCGACTCGTTCCTGGTGTCCCGGTCGGCCCCGCCCGCCCCCGCGCCGGCCCCCGGGTTCAACGAGGCCGCCACGGGCCCGCACAAGCCCTCCGGCGGCCTGCTGAAGGACCTCCTGCCCGCGCCGCCCCAGGGGCCCAAGGAGAGCGACCCCGCGCTCACCGGGCGGCTCTTCGGCACCGCTGGTGCCCCCCGGAGCGGCCCCGCATCCGAACCCCCCGTCCAGAAGCCGCGTCCGGCCGTACCCGGGGCCGCGCCCCCGGCCGTCCTGCGCCGCCTGCTGGCCTTCACCCAGTCCACCCGCTTCCTGGTGATCGCGGTGACCGCCACGTTCTGGGACGCGCGCGCCGCACTGCTCACCCTGACCGTCGGATGCGCCCTCGCGGTGACCTGCGAGCTCATCGACCCGACCACCGGGGACGCCGGGTGAACACGCCCCGAGAGCGCCTGCGGGCCAGCGTCCCCGACCTGCGCGTCCTGCGTGACGACGGCCACCTCTGCACCCTGCTCGGACGGGCGGCCCCCGGCGCCGTGGCGCCCCTGCTCCCCGCGCTCACCGGCCTGCTCGTGGTGGGCACACTCCTGGCCGCGGTCAGAGGGGAGCTGGCAGGCATTACCCTGTTCGCACCGGTCGCCGCGCTGCTGCTGTCCGGTCCCTCCTCGGGACACCCCCACGACGGGCGCTTCGACCGGCTCGTGCCGCTGGTCCTGCGCGCCACGGAGTACGGGTATCTGGCGGTCCTGGGGCTGGCGTCCGGTGTGCCGGGTCCGCTGGTGTTCGTACTCTTGGTGGTGGTCGCCTGCCACCACCGCGACGGCGTCTGCCGTCCCGCGGTCGGTGTCGCGCGGCCCGCATGGGTGCGCCGGGCGGCGCTGGGCTGGGACGGCCGCATGCTCGTCCTCGCCGTCGGCGGAGCGTTCGGTGCGCTCACTCCCGCCTACGGTGTGCTCGCCGCGTACCTGGCGGTGCTCCTGGTGCGCGAAGCCGTGCGCTCCTGGAGCGCCACGCCCGTGACCGAGGTGCGCACGACCGTCGCCCCGCCCTGCCCCGGGGGCGGCGACGGCCCGGAGGAGCCCGTGACACCCCCGCACGGGCACACAGACGGCGGCCGACCGGCCGCCGGAACGAACGGGGAGGCGTGAGGCGCCTCCCCGATGAAGGAGGAACACGCCCTCATGCTCGGAATGGTTCTCGCCGCAGGAGCCGGACGGCGTCTGCGCCCCTACACCGACACCCTGCCCAAGGCCCTGGTACCGGTGGACGGTGAGACGACCATCATGGACATCTCCCTGGGCAACCTCGCCGCCGCCGGGCTGACCGACGTCGTCGTCGTGGTCGGCTACCAGGCCCGCGCCGTCGAGGAGCGCAAGGAGGCCCTGGAGGAGCGCCACGGCGTCAGGCTCACCCTCAGCTACAACGACAAGGCCGAGGAGTGGAACAACGCCTACTCCCTGTGGACCGCACGCGAGTTCTTCTCCGAGGGGGTCCTCCTCGTCAACGGCGACACGGTGCACCCCGTGAGTGTCGAGAACACGCTACTGGGAGCCAGGGGTCCGGAACTCCTCCTCGCGGTGGACGACGTGAAAACTCTCGCCGAAGAGGAGATGAAGGTGACCCTCGACGAGGGGGGACACGTGCGCACCATCACCAAGCTCATGGACCCGGCCACCGCCGCGGGGGAGTACATCGGCGCCACCCTCATCGAGGGCTCGCTCGACGCCCGGCTCGCCGACGCCCTCAAGGCCACCTGGGAGCGCGACCCGCAGCTCTACTACGAGGACGGCTACCAGGAACTCGTCCGCCGCGGGGAGAAGGTCGCCGTCGCCCCGATCGGGCGGGTCGACTGGGTCGAGGTCGACGACCACGACGACCTCGCCAAGGCCAGGGAGATCGCATGCCGCTACTAGCGAGAATGCTCGCCTCCCCCCTGGCCATCGACGTGCGCCGCGGTGCCGTCGCCTCCCTCGGGGACGTGCTCGCCGACCGGCGCATCGCCACCGAGGGGCGGATCGCCGTCGCGGTCGGCCCTGGGCAGGGCGCCAGTATCGTCGCCGACCTGGACCTGCCGCACAGCGAGGTCTTCCAGGTCGACGACGGCACCGTGGACGCCGCCACCGAGCTGGGCACGAAGCTGCGCGCGGGCGCCTACGAGGCGGTCGCCGGGATCGGCGGCGGCAAGACCATCGACGTCACCAAGTACGCCGCCACCATGGCGGGCATCCCCATGGTGGCCGTGGCCACGAACCTGGCCCACGACGGCATCGCCTCCCCGGTCAGCTCCCTGGAGCACGAGGGCGGCAAGCCCTCCATCGGGGTGACGATGCCCATCGCCGTGGTGATCGACCTCGACTACGTCCGGGCCGCCCCCGAGCGCCTGGTGCGCTCCGGCGTCGGCGACGTGGTCAGCAACATCTCCGCCATCGAGGACTGGCACCTGGCGGGCCGCCTCAAGGGGGAGCCGGTCGACGGCATGGCCGTCACGTTCGCCCGGGTCGCGGCCGAGGCGGTCCTGCACCGGCCCGACTCCATCGAGTCCGACGCCTTCCTCGGCGTGCTCGCCGAGGGGCTGGTGCTCTCCGGCATGGCGATGTCGGTGGCCGGGTCCAGCCGTCCGGCGAGCGGGGCCTGCCACGAGATCCTGCACGCCGTCACCCAGCTCTACCCGGGGGTCGGCAACCACGGCGAGCTCGCCGGGTTGGGCGCGCTGTACGCGTCCTTCCTGCGCACGCGCCACGCGGGGTGGCCGGAACCGCGGCTGGAGGAGATCCGCGCCTGCCTGGTGCGCCACGGACTGCCGACCCTGCCCTCCGACGCGGGGCTCGGTGACGGGGAGTTCGCCCGGGCCGTCGCCCACGCACCGGGCACCCGGCCCGGCCGGTTCACCATCCTGGAACACCTGGACCTCACCGAGGACGAGATCGCGCGGAGTGTCGCTGACTATGTCGAAACCATCGGTCGCTGACGTCCGGTCCGGTGGCCAACCCCCCGGAATCAAGGAGCGCGTCAACGAGGAGCACTGGGCCGGCCGGTACTACATGCGGGACCTCTCGCCGTACCTGAGCACGTTCTTCGTCCGCCTCGGCGTCCCCCCCAACCCGATCACCTACCTGATGATGGCCTGCGGCGTGCTGGCCGGAGCGGTCGTGGCCTTCGGCGGGCTGTGGTCGGCCGTCCTCGCCGCGCTGCTGGTCCAGCTCTACCTGCTGCTGGACTGCTCCGACGGCGAGGTGGCCCGCTACACGGGCCGCACCAGCGTGGCCGGGATCTACCTCGACCGGATCGGCCACTACGTCTCCGAGGTGGCCCTGCTCGTCGGCCTGGGCGTGCGCGCCCAGGGCGAGTGGTCGGCGGGCGGCTGGGTCGTCCTGGGGATGGCCGCCGCGCTCGGCGTCGTCCTCATCAAGGCCGAGACCGACAACGTGGTGGTGGCCCGGGCCAAGGCCGGGCTGCCCGCCGAGGTCACGGCCGAGGCGATGCGCCCGCGTTCGTCGGGCCTGAGCCTGGCCCGGCGCCTGGCCTCCGCGCTCAAGGTGCACCGCCTCATCCAGGCGGTCGAACTGTCGCTGCTCGTCGTGGTGGCGGCCGTGGCGGACGCCTTCCTCGGTGACCTGGCGGCCACCCGGGTCCTGGTGGCCGCGTGCGCCGCCGTGGGCGTGGTGATGAGCGCCGCGCACTTCGTGAGCGTGGTCGCCTCCCGCAGGCTCGAATAGCGCGAAAGTGACAATCACGTCACCTATGGAGCCGTGTGCCCTACCCGGCACACGGCTCCGTACACATTCGGCTTATCTTCTCATTAGTCTGTTCGTGTGAGCGTTGGCTAGAGTCAACCTCTCCGTCGTCTGTCGTCCACTGAACGGTCGCGAGCCTTGGCCACATCCCTGATTCCGTCCTCACCGGTCTCCGGCGCGCCCGCGGCGAGCGAAACCCGAGCGCCCCGAGCCGAACGGAGCCGCCGCGAGGTGTCCGGTCCCACCCAGCCCACGCTGTCCTGTGTCCTGCTGACCATGGGCAACCGCCCCGCCGAACTGCGCAGGGCGATCAGCAGCGTGTTCGAGCAGGAGGGGACGGACGTCGAGGTGGTCGTGGTCGGCAACGGCTCCGACCTGCCCACGCTGCCCGAGGGCGTGGCCACGGTGCGCCTGGCGGAGAACGTGGGCATCCCCGAGGGGCGCAACCACGGCGTCCGGGCCACCAGGGGCGACATCGTGCTGTTCCTCGACGACGACGGCTGGTACCGCTCCAACGACCTCGCCGCCCACGTGCGGGACCGCTTCGCCGCCGACCCGTCCCTGGGCGCCCTGTCGTTCCGGATCGCCGACCCCGACGGCGGCCCCGACCAGCGCCGCCACGTGCCCCGGCTGCGGGTGGGCGACCCCCGGGTGTCGAGCCGGGTCACCACCTTCCTGGGCGGTGCGTGCGCCATCCGCCGCAGCGCCTTCGACGAGGGCGGCGGCCTGCCCGGCGAGTTCTTCTACGCCCACGAGGAGACCGACCTCGCCTGGCGGATCATGGACGCCGGGTACACGATCGAGTACGACGCCCAGGCGGTGATGTACCACCCGGCGGTCCCGCCCACCCGGCACGAGAACTTCTACCGGCTCAACGCCCGCAACCGGGTCTGGCTGGCCCGCCGCAACCTGCCGTGGCCGCTGGCCCTGGCCTACCTGGGTACCTGGGTGGGGCTCACCGTCCTGCGCGAGCGCGACCGCTCCGCACTGCGCTCCTGGTTCGCGGGCTTCCGCGAGGGCTGGCGCGAGGACGCCGGCCGGCGCAGCCCCATCCGCTGGTCCACCGCCTGGCGGATGACCCTCGCCGGCCGCCCCCCGATCATCTGAGATCCCCACCTTCTCTTCCGGACAGCAGGTAGATTCCTGCTGAGGACCAGCGGCTCCCACGGCTGAAAGCAGGGCGGTAGCGATGTCGGAACAACCTGTGGTCGAGGCCATCGAGGCGCCTTTCATCCCACGGCCGGACGCGAACCCGGCCGCTCTGCGTGCGGCGTTGACGCAACTCGCCCCCTCGCGGCTGAAGGAGTTCGACCGCAGACTCGTCGAGGCCAGCACCAAGGCTCAGACCAATCAGAGCCTCGGTCCCCTGTGGCTGTTCTGCCGTTCGTGGGCCCAGTTCATCGAGGTCGAGAGACACCCCGATATCGCGCGTCGACAAGCGGAGTTGTTGGCCATGGTGAACGAGGGGCACCCAAATACCCGGGAAGCGGCCTCCGAGATCTCACGCATCCTGGCCTGGGCGGATGCGAGGCTCGGCAGGTGAACGAATGGACCTGGTGCTTCGAACCGGAGCACCTCTCCGAAGGGCTGCCACCCTGGGCTCTAGCGGCGATCGAACGCTTCGCGACCGAGTTGGCCTTCCTGGGCCCCGAAGCCGACCACGTGGGTGAACCGACTGATCGTTCGGGTGGGTTGCGAGAGTTCTCACTGGGTGATGAAGCAGGCTTCTTCAAGTTCATCCTCGCTCACCATATGAGAGAGGTCGTCATCGTTCACGTCACCCTCTGGCCGCATTGATCTTCTGCTGTTGAGCACCTGAGGCGGGGGACCCCGGTGCCCGGCCCCTCGGACCAGGTACGGTGCGCCGCGCGCGTGGGCGGTTCGCGGGCATTCCCGCGAGAGCTTGATGACCGGACGCCCGGCTACTTCGGCAGGGCGATTCCGAAGGCGTCCTCCCCGGACCCCTCTTCGAGTTCGAGGTCGGCCTGGGCATAGGCCGTCGCGGAGATCAGCGCGCCCCGTTCCACCTCCAGGAGGGTCACCGTCCCGTGGCTGTTGCCCGGGGCCCCGATGAGGGGCTCTTCGACCCCGTCGCCGTCCATGTCCAGAACTCCGACGGTCCAACCGAAGTGGTCGGCCTCATAGACGGTTCCCGGGACACCTGCCACGGATTGGTCGATCCAGAGTGAGTCGGTCGCCGCGATCCCGCCCTGGATGTTGCCGAAGAGGATCGTGGCGGCTCCTGCTCCGGGGTGACCCGAGAGGGCTTCACTGCGCACACCGACCACCAGGTCGTCGATCCCGTCGCCGTCGACGTCGCCCACGGCCAGGTCCGCGGCGAAGTAGTCCTCCGGCTCGGGGCCTCCGCCGATCCCGGGAGTGTCCTGGTCGAAGAGTTCGACGTTGTCGTGGGAGAGGCCGTCGGAGCCCGCGTAGAAGACCGCCAGCCTTCCTGCGGCACCGTCCTCACCGACCTTCTGGTCGGAGACGCCGACCGCGACGTCGAGGTAGGGGTCGGCGTTGAAGTTGCCGATGGCCAGGGCGCTTCCGGAGAACTCGCCGATGCCGTCGACGTGGGCGGAGTCGATGTAGTCCCCGCTGGACGGAGCGTCGGTGAAGGGACCGAACATCACATGGAGTGAGCCCCGGTCCGAACTGCTGGGGATCTGTTCGCCGATGGTCGCCGACACCAGGTCGTCGTTGCCGTCGCCGTTGATGTCGCCGATGGCGAGCTGTTCGGCGAAACGGTCCTGGGATTCCGGGCCACCGGGGACGTTGTCCGTTGACTGGTCGAGCCAGATGGTGGATGCCATGTCGAGTCCGGAACCAGAGCCGAAGACCACACGTGCCGTGCCCGCGTTCGGTTTGCCGTTGGCCGAGTCGAGAGGCTGGCCGATGGCGAGGTCGTCGTAGCCGTCGCCGTTCAGGTCACCGGTGGCCAGGGAGTATCCGAAGATCTCGTCCTTGACCACGTCACCGGGGATTCCGGAACTGTCCTCGTGGATGGACTGGCTGCGGCTGTTGATCAGACCTGAGCTGCTGCCGTACTGGATGGTGACGTACCCGGCCCCCTCGGTGCTTCCGATGGCTTCGAAGGGGGCGTTCACCGCCAGGTCCGCGTACCCGTCGGCGTCGAAATCGCCGCTGGTCAGCACCTGTCCGAAGCTGTCACCCGCTTCGGGGGCTCCGGAGACGTCGGCCGAGTCCTGGTTGAGGAGGTAGCTGCTGCCGATCAGACCGGAGATGCTGCCGGTGGCGACGGCCACCGACCCGGCGTTGGCGTGGCCGTTGAGGGTGTCTCCCGGCAGACCGACGGCCAGGTCGGGGAAGCCGTCACCGTTGAAGTCGTAGGAGTCGGCGCGAGGGTCGCTGACGCTGGAGACGAGAGCGTAGGTGCCCGTCCCGCCGACCACCAGCACTGCTGCTGCGGCGGCGAGCCACTTCCGGGATGTGGGCAGGTGAAAGCCCTCGCGCTTCATCGGTCCCCTTCAGCCGAAACGAATGGACGGCGGAACCTTAACCCTCTTGAGTCTCGCTGTTATCACGAAGTTTGCTCGGAATTTTTCTAATTCGTTACTTTTCGCCTGTTATTAAATATTAACTCATTTCAAGTTCATTTTGTTCTATGGTGTCCGGGTTCTGTCGGGTCGGCCTCACCCCCGCTTCACGGGGCCGGTCCGTTGCTGTTGGCCTGCGGATAAAGGAGCCTCGTGCACGCGTCGCACCGTGGCGGAATCTTGGACAAGCGGACCTGGACGTCGTGGACGGCCGGTGCCGTGGCTCTCTCCTTGATGCTCAGCTCGCTGCCCCAGCCTGCCCTGGCCCAGGAACCGGCTGCTCCGGTCCTGCCGGTGGAGACACCTGAAGGACCCGAACAACTGAGCGGGACCGCGGCCGACCGCGAACACGAGGTCCCCGCTGAGCAGAGCGATGCCACCGGGGCCAACAGCATCGATGTCGCAGACCTTCCAGCGGACGGTGCCCTCCCCCTGGACGACGGCGCTGCCCCCTTCACTCCGGTCGAACCCGATTTCGATCCCCAGGAACTCGCACCGCAGGACGACACCGCAGAACAGGCCCAGAGCAGCGGATTCGACCCCGAGGCCAGTGTCGAGCTGACCGACCAGCGCACCCGCTGGACCAAGGAGTTCGAGAACCCCGACGGCACCACGACCACACAGGTCTACACCGACCCGGTCCACTTCCAGGACGGCGACGGCACCTGGCGCGAGATCGACACGACCCTGGTCCCCGACACCGAAGCCGCGGCCGCACGCTCCCTGGACGGCGACGGCGCGGACCGCGTGGCCATGGCCGCTGAGGAGGACCGCCTCACCCTCTCCACCGACGCCGAGGCCACCGAACTGGCCTCCCTCGACGTCGGTGAGGACGGTGAGCACCGTGTGGCCTTCGGCCTCGACGGCGCCTCCGAAGCGGCGGGCAGCGTGCGAGGTGACACGGTCCACTACGAGAACGTGCGCCCCGGCGCCGACCTGGAACTGCAGGCCGCCCCCGGGATGGTCAAGGAGACCATCGTCCTGAACTCCCCTGACGCGCCCCGGGAGTGGACCTTCCCCCTCCAGCTCGACGGCCTGGCCCCGGAGCTGGACGACCAGGGCGCCGTCCTGCTCACGGACACCGACGGCCGACCCCAGGCGGTCATCCCCACCGGCTGGATGGAGGACTCCTCCCACGACCCGGACACGGGCGGCCCCGCCCTCTCCGGCGACGTCCACTACGGCCTGGACCAGAGCGGCGGCCAGTGGTCCCTCACCGTCACCCTCGACGACGCCTGGCTCGACGATTCCGAGCGCGTCTACCCCGTCCGGGTCGACCCGAGCGTGGCCGACATCGACACCGACGGTGACGCCTACGTCCAGGACGACTGGCCCACCACCAACTACAGCGGCGACGACGAACTCAAGGTCGGCAGCTACAACGGCGGCGCCAGCCGGGCCATGAGCTACCTGCGCTTCAACGACGTCGTCAGCGAACTGGACAACCGCTACATCCTCAACGCCGACCTGGTGCTGTTCAACCACTGGTCGTCCTACTGCACCCCGCGCGAGGTGCGCGTCCACCAGGTCACCGAATCCTGGTCGGCGACCACCGTCACCTGGAACAACCGCCCCTCGGTCGACTCCGCCCTGGCCACGGACTCCTTCGCCCACGGAGAGACCTGCGGCGGCTCGGCGTGGGAGGTCCTCGACCTGGGCAAGAACGGCGTCGACCTGGTCCAGGGCTGGGTCGACGGCTCCGAGGCCAACCACGGCCTGTCCATCCGGGCCGACTTCGACTCCAGCCACACCTGGAAGCGCTTCGGCAGCCGCCAGTCCGCCAACCCGCCCTACCTGGCCATCACCCACAGCTCCTGGGGCGCCTCCTACGACGTCGACTCCCTGACCGAACCGGTGACCGGCGGCCAGGGCGGCGAGGTGACCGTCACCGTCACCAACCTCGGCGACATGGACTGGGAGCCCCAGGGCTGGAACGAGTTCCGGCTGGGCACCCGCGTCCGCGACACCGACACCGGCGAACTGCTGGACGCCGTCGCCTTCACCCGTCTGGACGAGCGCCTCACCCCCGGCGACTCGGCCACCCTCAACGCTCGCATCCCCTCACTGCCCCCGGGCGATTACCTGCTCAACTTCGACATGCAGCGGCTGCGGGACCAGGCCTGGTTCTCCGACCAGAGCGTGCCGGTCTCCACCGTCAGCGTCGCCTCCCAGGACGTGGGGCCGCGCATCACCGACGTCTACCCCCGCCCCGGCGGGCAGGTCGGCAGCCTCACCCCCACCCTCTTCGCCGCCGGCGAGACCATCGACCACTGGCCCACCGACGCCGTGGTGGAGTACTGGTTCGAGGTCTGTGCTGACACCGGCGAAGAGCCCACCGACTGCGTCGACTCCAGCTGGCAGGACACCCGCACCTGGAGCGTGCCCGAGGACACCCTGGCCTGGGGCGAGCAGTTCCAGTGGCGCGTGCAGACCCGTGAAGGGGACCAGACCAGCCCCACCAGCCCGTACTACCCCGTGGTCACCGCCGTCGAACAGCCCGCCATCACCCACCACCTGGGCGGGGTCGGCCTCAGCGGCGCGGGCCGCGACGTCGACCCCCTGGTGGGCAACTACACCACCGCCGACACCGACGCCCACGTCTCCGCCGCCGGACCGGCCCTGTCGGTGCGCCGCACCTACAACAGTCGCGACCCGCGCACCGACACCATCTTCGGTTCCGGCTGGAGCACCCGCTTCGACATGCGGGTCGAACCCGACGGCGACGGCACCGGCAACGTCGTGGTCACCTACCCCAACGGCCAGCAGGTCCGCTTCGGACACAACCCCGACGGCACCTACGCACCGCCCTTCGGCAGTTTCGCCACCCTGACCTCCACCGCCCAGGGCGGATGGCGCCTCAGCGACAAGAACCAGACCGCCTACCTCTTCGACTCCGACGGCCGTATCACCGAGGTCACCGACTTCCGCGGCCGCACCCAGACCTTCGACTACGCCGCTGACGGCACGCTGGACAGCGCCACCAGCCCCGGCGGACGCAGCCTGCACTTCACCTGGACCGGCGGCCGGGTCAGCACCGTCACCACCGACGCCCCCGAATCAGGGGAGCAGCCGCTGGAGTGGACCTACACCTACGACGGCGACCGCCTCACCGAGGTGTGCGGCACCGAGGACGCCGAGGGCGCCTGCACCGCCTACAGCTACACCGACGGCTCCCACTACCGCACCGTCGTCCGCGACGCAGGCCCCGTGGCCTACTGGCGCCTGGGCGAGGACGAAGGCGCAGGAGAGGCCGACAGCGACCTGCTGCTGGACGGCGACCGCCACACCGGCACCTACCGGGACGTCCAGCTCGGCACCACCGGCGCCCTCCAGGGCACCCCCGAGAGCGCGGCGACCTTCAACGGCACCTCCTCCCGCGTGCAGTTGCCGGACTGGCTGGTCACCGACACCCCCTACCTGACGATCGAACTGTGGTTCCGCACCACCGAGGACGGGGTGCTCTTCAGCTACCAGAACCACACCCTGGAGGAGGCGGCCTCCAGCTCCTACACCCCCGCGCTCTACGTGGGCACGGACGGCAAGCTCCGCGGCGAGTTCTGGAACGGCGCCTCCTCCCCCCTCACCTCCAGCGACGCGGTCAACGACGGGCAGTGGCACCACGCCGCGCTGACCGCCTCCGGCGACACCCAGTCCCTCTACCTGGACGGTGTCGCCGTCGGCACCATGAGCGGCCAGATCACCCAGAACGACCAGCGCTACGTCTACGTCGGCGCGGGCTACTGGAGGGACTGGCCCGCCACCACCGGCGAGGTGTCCCACTTCTCCGGTGACATCGACGAGGTCGCCGTCTACGGTCGCCCCCTGGGCGCCCGCACCGTCGCCGAGCACCACGCCGCGGCCACCCTCTCCCAGAAGCTCACCGAGACCACCCTTCCCAGCGGCCGCACCCACGTGCAGTTGACCCATGACGCCGTGCACGACCGCGTCAGCACCTACACCGACTCCCACGGCGCCACCTACCAGGTCTCCGACCACACCCTCACCGGTACCGCCGCGGCCCCCGAAAGCGACGACGAGGAAGCGGTCCCCGAAGACCTCACGGTCACCGTGACCGTCACCGACCCCGACGACCGCGACTCCAGCTACACCTACGACCCCCTCAACGGCCACCGCCTGCTCTCCCAGACGGACACCTCGGGCAACACCGGCCACTTCTCCTACGACACTGGCGGCTTCCTCGCCGCCACCACCGCCCCCGACGGCACCGTCACCCGTACCGGGCGCGACGAGCGCGGCAACAAGGTCTCCCAGACCACCTGCCGCGACGCAGGCGACGAGGACTCCTGCTCCACCGGCTACTACGACTACTTCCTCGACACCGAGAACCCGCTGGACCCGCGCAACGACCAACTCACCGCCCAGCGCGACCCGCGCTCCAGCGGCCCCGACGACGACACCTACCTGACCACCTACGGCTACAACGCCTTCGGCGACCGGGTCTCCACCACGTCCCCCGCCACCAGCGCCTTCCCCGACGGCCGGGAGACCACCCAGACCTTCACCGACGGCACCGAAGCGGCCGTCGGCGGCGGCACGGTCCCCGCCGGGCTCATGGCCACCTCCACCGACGCCAAGGGCGGCGTGACCTCCTACGCCTACACCGCCGCCGGAGACCTGGCCCAGGTGGACGCACCCAGCGGCCTGACCACCACCCACACCTACGACGCCCTGGGGCGGCAGACCGCCAGCACCGTGGTCACCGACACCTTCCCCGGCGGCGCCACCACCACCCGCACCTACGACGGCGCCTCCCGCCTGGTGACCGAGACCGGACCGGAGGTGGCCAACGCCGTCACCGGCCAGACCCACCAGGGATCGGTCGCCTACACCTACGACGCCGACGGCCGCGTCCTCACCGAGACCGCCACCGACCTCGACGGCGCCGACGCCCCCCGTACCACCACCCGCACCTACGACGACCACGGCCGACTGGCCTCGGTCACCGACGCCGAGGACCGCACCGAGACCTACACCTACGACGCCTACGGCAACCAGGTCACCCGCACCACCGCCGACGGGCAGACGTTCCGCTACTCCTACACCCCCGGCGGGGACCTGGCCGAGACCGTCCTGACCGACTACACCGGCCACCCCGACGACCCGCAGGCGCCCGCCGACCTCGTCTTGGACTCCTACGCCTACGACAGCGTGGGCCGCCTGGCCGAGCACACCGACGCGATGGGCCGCACCACCGCCTACACCTACTACGACGACGGCCTCACCGCACAGGAGACCCGCGTCGGCTTCCGCGAGAGCGACGGCTCCACTCGCGACATCGTGCTGGCCTCCTACGACTACGACGAGGCGGGCCACCTCGTCAGCCAGAGCACCGGCAACGGCACCCTCACCACCACCCAGCAGGTCAACGCCGCCGGGCTGGTCACCTCCACCGTCGCCGACCCCGGCGGCCTGGCCCGCACCACCGCCTACACCTACGACGCCACCGGTGCGGTCCTCACCGAGACCCGCACCGGCGCGGGCGGGAGCCGCACCGAGAAGGTCACCTACCAGCGCGACGCCACCGGTACCTGGACCAGCCGCACCGTCGAGAACGGCGACGACGACCTGACCACCACCCGCACCGTGGACCAGCGCGGCCTGGTGCTGTCCGAGACCACCCCGGCCGGGCACACCACCGACTACACCTACGACCTGCTGGGCAACCTCACCACCACCCGCAGCCCCGCCGTCACGGTTCAGGAGTGGGACACCGCCGACGTCACCGCCCGGCCCACCACGACCCTGGGCTACAACACCTTCGGCGACCTCACCCACGAGGAGGACGAGCGCGGCAACACCACCCACACCGTCTACGACCTGCTGGGCCGCCCGGTCACCACGACCCTGGCCGACTACACCCCCCACGGTTCGAGCACCGCGCTGACCCCGGCCCTGACCACCACCTACGACGACGCCGGGCGCGTCGCCTCCGAGACCGGCGCCCGCGGCAACACCACCACCTACACCTACGACCAGCTCGGCAACACCGTCCGGATCACCCAGCCGCCCGCCGAGACGGGCGGTACCGCGCCGGTCACCACCCTCACCCACGACCTGCTGGGCGAACAGCTCTCGGCCACCGGCCCGACCGGCGCCCGCACCGAGGCCACCTACGACGACCTGGGCCGCCAGGTCACCCAGACCCTGATCGAACGCCACCCCACCCCGGCCGCGCACACCACCACCTACGCCTACGACGACGCCGGGAACCTCACCTCCACCACCACGCCCTCCGGCGTCACCGCCTCCACCACCCACAACCCCCTCGGCCAGCCCGTGGCCACCACGGACGCCGCCGGACAGACCACCACCTACGGCTACGGCCCCACCGGTCTGACCACCTCCGTCACCGACCCGGCCGGAGCCACCGCGCGCACCGTCCACGACCTGGCCGGTCGGCCCACGACCACCACCGTCGAGGACGATTCCGGCACCGTCCTGGCCACCACCAGCACCGACTACGACGACGACTCGCGCCCCGTGGCCACCACCAACGCCCTGGGCCACACCACCACCACCGACTACGACCCGATCGGGCGGATCACCACCCTCACCGAGCCCGTCGATGAGACCACCTCGATCACCACCACGTTCGGCTACGACGCGGCGGGCAACCGCACCCGTCTCACCGACGGGCGCGGCAACACCACCTGGTACACCTTCACCCCCCACGACCTGCTCGAATCGGTGATCGAACCGGCCACCACCGCACACCCCGCGCTGGCCGACCGCACCTGGACCACCGTCTACGACGCGGCGGGCAACCCGGTGGCCGAACACCGGCCCGGCGGCGTGGTCCAGAGCACTACCTACGACGCTCTGGGCCGCATCACCGAGGTCTCCGGCACCGGCGCCGAGGCCACCACGCGGACCGACACCTTCGGCTACGACCTGGCGGGACGCCCCACCACCGTGGGCGGCAACACCTACACCTACAACGACCGCGGCCAACTGCTCACCTCCGCGGGCGAATCGGGGACCGCCTCCTTCGCCTACGACGCCGACGGCCGCCTCACCCAGCGCACCGACGCTGCGGGCACCACCACGTTCGGTTATGACGGTGCGGGGCGCCTGTCCACCGCCGCCGATCCGCTGACCGGCACCACCCACAGCTACACCTACGACACCGGCACCGGACGGCTGGAGGCCATCGCCTACGGCAGCGCGGGCGTGGACCGCTCCTTCGACTACGACGCCCAGGGGCGCCTGGTCAGCGACTCGACCCTCGCGCCGGGTCCGGTCCCGGCGGTGTCGGTGTCCTACGCCTACGACGATGCGGGGCGTGTGACCGGTAAGACCACGGCGGGTACGGCCGGGGCGGGCGAGCACGCCTACGCCTACGACCACGCGGGTCGGCTGACCTCCTGGACCGCTCCGGACGAGACGGTGACCGACTACACGTGGGACGCGGCGGGCAACCGCACCTCGGCCGGTGGGGAGAGCGCGGCCTACGATGAGCGCAACCGGCTGGTCAGCGCGGCGGGGACCGACTACTCCTGGACCGCGCGGGGGACGCTGGCCCAGACCGTCGATGAGGAGGACACCACCACGGCGTTCACCCACGACGCCCGTGGGCGGATGGTCAGCGACGGCCAGGTGGCCTACGTCTACGACGCGCTGAACCGGCTGATCGGCCGGGGCGGGCAGAGCCTGGCTTACGCGGGCCAGGACAACGACGCTGTCGCCGTCGGCGGGGAGCTGATCGCGCGTGGTCTGGACGGCCGGCCGCTGGCCACGGCCCCGGCGGGCGGCGGCGGGGTGGTGACCGTCAGTGACATGCACGGTGACGTGATCGCCGGGGTGGACCCGGTGGCCGGGACCGTGACGGGTTCGCGGACCTACACGCCGTTCGGTGAGGTGGCCGACGAGGCGGGGACGACGGGGTCGTTGGGCTTCCAGGGGGAGTACACCGATCCGGAGACCGGTCGGGTGAACATGCACGCCCGCTGGTACGACCCGGCCACTGGTGGGTTCTCTTCTCGGGATAGTTGGACGCTGAACCCGGTGCCCTCGGTGCAGGCCAATCGGTACACCTACGGCAATGCCAGCCCGCTGATGAACACCGACCCCAGCGGACACGCGCCATGTCGACCTAAGACACCCTGTGTTAGCGAAGAATTCGTCGAAGAACTCTATGACCAAGAAAGCAGAAAACGTTTTAGAGTGCAGGTAATTAGATGGGGTAGATGGGGTCTTAGGGCTGCGACATGGGTTGGTCGCTTGAACCTTGCTGGTTTGGTGATAGAAGGCGTATTGGCTCCATCGCCATTGGCTGATGCCACATGTGGTTACCCTGGGCAGAATAAACCCGTATGTCCTTGGAATTTGCCTGAAGCGCCTTACCCGAATCTTGATGAGATCTCGTTTACGGATATCAATATCCCTGGTTCAGGGGGTGGCGGGAATGGTAATCGCAACCCTTGGTATCCCGGTGGTGGTTCTGGAAATAATAACGGGATCGAAGATGATTCCCCGCCTTCTTCGCCGCCGTGGGGTTTGATCCTTAGGGCGATTCTGGCGGTTGAGCACGCCAGGCCGGAGATCGAGGATCTGGTAGATGTCGCTGTTGATAAGTTCGTCACCGACTCCTTCGCGCATGTCCTCGAAACTCTCACGGTTGATGAGAGTTATCGTAAGAAGAGGGAAAACGACATCAAGGTTAATGATCAAATATCATTTGACCTTGCAAACTATGGCGACTATGAATCGGCCCTGGAAGGTTTGGATGGGGCTTCCACGTTCAACCTGAGAGATGAGGACGGCGGGTGTCGTTCGTTCATCGATCTCAGTAAGATCAATTCTCATCAGCAGCGTGGGACTGCGGTCGGAAGGTTCTGCGGGCCGCAAGATCTGAATCCTTCGACTAGTAGGTATGAACCAAAAAATGATCCACCTGGATACGCTTCTGGTCCGGACAACAGAGCTCACCTGATTGCTAGTAACTTCTTCGGTTCGGGGCAGGATGAGAATATTGTCGCCACGTATCGGAAGACGAATACTTCTGGCATGGGGACGGTTGAGCGTCGAACTAAAAAATTGTTGAAGAATAATGTGGAAGTAATCTACGTAGTTACGCCAATTTATGAAGGTTCGAACGTCCGTCCATGGGGTATCCATATGACAGGGATTGCGAGCAATGGGGAATCCTGGGATCATTGCATCCTGAATAATGGGAAGAAGTATGTGAATGGTGGGAGGATGGATGGAAGTGTCTGCAGGGGGTCCAAGCCGAGAAGTATGAGTGGTTTTTGAGGGATTGGAGAGTTCTGTGGACTATGTGGAGAAGATTATTGATCTGGTGGGTGATAGTACGGTTGGGAAAAAGGAGCCGATTGTGTGGGGTGAAATAGAGGAAGCGATGGGTCTGGCGCTTCCTGAGGATTATAAGATTCTTGCCTCTAAGTATTTTACCGTGAACTTGGGTTCTATTTCTCTGATAACTCCCCGTGCGGGAACCCCGGGCGATCCGGATCTGCTGGTTGCGACCAGGGAGAGTGAGGAAATTTTTAGAGAATTTCTTGCAGAGGATCCCTTTGTGGGTGATGTCCCGCAAAAAATGGATGGAACTCTACTAGAGGGTTATCCGAGGTTTCCAGATTTTTATCCGACGGTCCCCGGGCTGTTGAAGTGGGGTGACGACTTCATTGGTGATGAATTTTATTGGTATGTAGACGGACCTTCAAGTGAGTGGAAAATTTTGGCCAAGGAGCGTGATGGTTGGTGGTGTGAACATGAAATGTCTGTGAGTGAGTATATTTACAAGGCTGCGATCAGAGTTTTGGACTGTGAAATCGTGGCAAAGTCTTTTGATGATGAAAATCTATTTGTCGAATGGCCCTGGCCGAATGATTGATGATTGAGATTTTCTTATTTTCCCCTTGCTGTATGCAGCACCTGCTGTCCCGGTCCTATCTTCTTTGGTGTGCGCCCAGGTGCCTTCAAGACAGGGGTGGGTGGCGGTTGATGTGTTGCTGGGCTTCGGTGAGGTCGTGGCAGATGGCGACCTGCTGGTCCGGCATGGCGAGGGTGTAGATCGCTCCGAGCAGTCTGGGGTAGCGGGTGAGTACGAGCCCGCGGAGCGCGGCCTGGAGCCGCACCTGGTCGAAACGGGACCGGGGGAGAGCGCGGCGGCCTTTGGCGGGCTTGGGTGGATCGCCCACGGCGCTGGGGCTTTCAGGTGAAGACCGCGCGTACGGTGATCTGGTCTCCGGGGCCTTGGGTCCAGTCTCAGTAGGAGCACAGGGCGTCGAGTAGGCGCAGGCCGTTTCCGTTGGGCCGGAGCGGGTCCGGTGCGGGCACGGCCGGGAGGGTGGCCCGGTGTCCGGGGCGGGGGCCGTGGTCGGTGACCCGCAGGGTGATCCGGTGCCGGGTGCGTTCGATCTCGATGCGGACGGCGCCGCCGGACAGCCCCGAGGCGCTGTGGCGCTGGGCGTTCGTGGCGAGTTCGGAGACGGCGAGGGTGACGGGTTCGGCGAGTCCAGGCCGGGATCGGGTGGCTTGGGCGGCCCATCGGCGGGCGTCGCGCAGGTGTCGGGGGTCGGGGCCGATGAGCAGTCCCGAGGTGGTGTGGGTGCCGCACAGTCGGCGGGGGAGTGCTAGGGGCGGGACGGTGGGCCGCATGTGTTCTCACCTCGGTCTGTTCTGGGTGTTCTCGTCTTGGGGCCGGCCCGCCCCGGAGGAGAGCGGACCGACCCCGCCACCGGGCATTGCTCCGATGGCTCCCAGCCCAGGGGGAGGGGGCGGGAGTCGCCGCTTCGCGGATCGACAACGCCAGAATCCCCAAAGCCCGGGGGCCGGAACAGGCTTACGGTCCTTGGGGGGATTAGCGAATACCCCAGGTATTCCTCGGTGTACTTTTGTAGACTTCCTGAGTGCCTCCTGATCTGCTCAACACCGTGGCGAAGAACAAGAAAAAGGACATATCAGACGTCCGCTTTGGGCAAGCCGTCGCACGTATGCGCCGTAAGAGCGGTATGACCCAACTGAAGGTCGCCGGTAAACTCGGCTACTCCAAGGGCTTCATCTCGCAGGTCGAGTGCGGCTGGAAGCACCTGGACGCGTCGAAGGTCAAGGACCTCGATGAGTTCCTGGGAGCGGGAAAGCGCCTGGTCAGGCTCTACGAAGAGCTGTACGCGCCCGAGCGCCTGGACTGGCAGGAGCAGGTCCACGTCCTCCAGGCGGGCGCCGACCTCATCCGCCAGTACAGTTGCGTCCTCATCCCGGGGAACTTCCAGACCAAGGACTACGCCAGAGCCGTCTTCGCGGCGGGCGCCCCCTGGCTCAAAGAGCCGATGATCGAGGAGAAGGCGTCCACCAGGTTCGAGCGGGCCGCACGCGTCCTGGACGAAGACGGGCCGCAGTACCACGTGGTGCTCGACGACGTGGTGGTGCACCGGCCCGTGGCCGGGAACGCCGTCATGTGCGAACAGATCGACGCCCTCATCCGGCTCGCCACCACCGGCCGGGTGCAGATGCAGCTCTACCGGTGGGGGACTCTTCCGCACTCGGAGCCGGACGGCCCGTTCTCGCTGATAGCGTCACCTTCGGCTCCGGAAGTGCTGCACACCGAATCGGTTTATCTGGGCCAGACGACAGACGAACCGCACATGGTTCGTTCCTTTGTGTCCCTGTTCAGTAGATTGCAGGCGAACGCGCGGTCTGTACGAGATTCGGTGGACTACCTCCGACAGGTGAAGAGGAAGTACGAAGATGGCGAACCTGCCGTGGCACAAGTCAACCTACAGTGACGGGGCACACAACTGCGTAGAGGTCGCGGAGGGGCCGGTCACGGGCGTGCGCGACACCCGCAACCGCGAACTCGGGCACCTCGACGTGCCGGCCCGGGAGTGGGCCGCGCTCCTGGCCTCGGTGCGCGCCGGGCGCTGAACCACTCCCTGAAGCACCCGGAACCCTCCCTCCCCCCGCCGAACCCTGGGAACGGGTCGGGCCGGGCGCTCCACGGCGCCCGGCCCCGACACATCCCCTGGGATCAGACCTCGGTGACGACCTCGTCGTAGTCCAGGCGCGGCAGACGGTCGAACCAGGCGTCCGGTCCGGGCTTGCCGACGTTCATCACCACGAGCGGGCGCTGGGTGGAGTCCTCGCCGAAGAACTCCTTCCGCACACCGTCGGCGTCGAACCCGGTCATCGGGCCGGCGGCGAGACCGGCCGCCCGGACGCCGACGATCAGGTACGCGATCTGGAGGGCGGTGTTCAGCTCGGCGGTCGACTCGCGGGCCGCCACCGGCATCCCGGCGAAGTTGTCGCGGGCCTCGGGGAAGACCGGGAAGACCTTGGGCAGCTGCTCGTGGAAGTCGGAGTCCGCCGACAGGATGAGGGTGAGCGGCGCGGTCTGCGTCTTGGGGGCGTTGTTGCCGCCCATGTGCTTGACGAGGCGCGCGCGGGTCTCGGGGGAGCGCACGGCGGTCACGCGCAGCGGCTGGTTGTTCATCGAGGTGGGACCGAACTTCACCAGGTCGTAGACGGCCTGGAGCTGTTCGTCGGTCACCGGCTCGTCGGTGAAGCTGTTGGCGGTGCGCGCGGAACGGAACAGGAGGTCCTGCGCGTCCTTGTTGAGAACCAGTGCCTCGCTCATGTCTCAACCTCTGCGGTGCTCGTCTACTGCCTTGACCAGCGCGAACCGGGGTTCACGCATCACCGGCACCAACATGGTTGTCTAGGAAGACATTTCCTTTCGACGAATCTGTGCGCGGGCTCACTCCCGCGCGGCGCCCCGGCGCTCCTCGCGGGGCCGGGGGACCGAGGGGGTTCCCGGCGCGGACTCGGCCACCCACTCCTCCAACTGCTTGACGAACAGCCGGGCCTGGGTCGGCCAGTGGAAGGAGGACCGGGTGATCGCGTGCCCGGTGCGGGCCATCGCCTTGCGCAGGTCCGCGTCCTCGCGCAGGCGCAGCACCGCCTCTGCCGCCGCCGGAACGTCGTCGAAGGGCACCACCAGCCCCGCGGGACCCTCGTCGCGCTCGGCCACCAGGGTCGTGGCGATCGGGTTGGCCGTGGTCACCACGGGCAGGCCGTGCGCCATGTACTCCACGATCTTGGTCGGCATCGAGTGCCGGTAGTTCGGAGCGTCGTGCAGCAGGCTCACCCCGGCCAGCGCCCCGGCGCACATCCGCAGCGCCCGGTCGTTGGGGACGAAGCCGTACCAGCACAGCGCGCCCTCCTGCTGGGCCTCGCGCAGCAGGGGCCGCACGCCCGTGTCGGCGCCGCCGATCACGTCCAGGCGCACCCCGTGCGGCTTCAGGGTCCGGCCCAGCTCGACCAGTTCGCGGGCGCCGCGCGCCATCGAGACGTGGCCGAGGTAGACCACCCGGTCGTCGCCCGGCTCCTTGGCCGGGGCCAGGGGTACGTCGGTGGTGTTGGGCACCACCGGGTGGTCGCCGCGGAACCGCGAGCGGTACCCCTCCTCGGCCAGGAGCAGCTTCATCCGGCGCTCGGCGTAGCGCTCGAAGGCCCGCACCACCAGCCCCAGCGGACGCCGCAGCGGCCTGGGCACCCACGGCTTGGTGAGCAGGGAGGCCGCCGTGTCCTCGTGGACGTCCCATACGGTCACCGGACGTTTGGCGGGCAGCGCGAGGATGAGTTCGGGGTCGTGGAACAGGAGCAGGTCCGCCTTCGGGGCGTGCTCGGCCAGGGCCGCCCGCGCGGCGCGCAGGGAGTGCCGGCGCTCGCGGCCCGAGGCCCGGGGCACGTCCACGGCGCGCAGGTCCTCGCGCGGGGTGACGCCGCACTCCCGGAACGGGGCGATGTAGGTCACCTGGTGGCCTGCGTCGATCAGAGCGGTGATCTGCCGGTGCAGGATCCGTGCGTCCTCAGGGTGGTGCACCACCGTGGCCACGAGCGCGTGCATTGAACATCACCTACGAGTGTCACCGAATGGGGTCTTCTGACAAAGATGATCCGCTTCTCTGTGGCGGTACCAGCTTTCCGACACGGTATTCACCTGCGAAAACGGGGCGAAAAAGGCTCGATGGACACATGGGGGTGAATAGGTGAACCTTAGGTGGTCCGACGATGAACGTGAAAGGGCGCCCCGGTGAACGAAGGTGATCGTTCCTCGGGGCGCCCTGTGGGTCCGTGTGCCGTGGCCGTCAGAGGACGGAGACGTGCTCGGGGTCCGTGCCGACGCTCTCGCCGTCCTGGTCGCGGCGCAGCACGCCGCGGGTGTCCAGCAGCAGCCGCGCGCACTCCACCAGGCGCTTGGCCCGGTACTCCGAGTGCGCCGTGAGCAGGATCGTCAGGTCCGCCTCGGCCAGCGCCGCCTCCAGGTCCTCGGCCCGCTCCACGGCCCTGCCGTCCACCTCCCAGGACTCCACGTGCGGGTCGTGGTAGACCAGCTCGGCGCCCTTGGCCGCCAGCTTGGCCGCCACCGGGCGCGCCGGGGACTCGCGCTGGTCGGCGATGTCGGCCTTGTAGGTCACGCCCAGCAGCAGCACCTTGGAGCGCGAGAGCGCCAGCCCCGCCTCGTTGAGCAGTTCCTGGGCGCGCTGCACCACGTAGGACGGCATCCGCCCGTTGATCTCCTGGGCCAGCTCCACGAACCGGAACGGGTATCCCAGCGTCTTGACCTTGTACGAGAGGTAGTTCGGGTCGATGGGGATGCAGTGCCCGCCCACGCCCGGACCGGGGTGGAAGGCCTGGAACCCGAACGGCTTGGTCGCCGCCGCGCCGATGGAGTCCCACAGGTCCACGCCCAGCTCCTGGCAGAAGATCGCCATCTCGTTGACCAGGGCGATGTTGACGTGCCGGTAGGTGTTCTCCAGCAGCTTGGCCATCTCCGCCTCCCGCGTGCCGCGGGTGCGCACCACCGTGTGCACGAACCGGCCGTAGAAGTCGGCGGCGGCCTGCCCGCACGCCTCGGTGAGCCCGCCCACCACCTTGGGGGTGTTGGCCACCCCGAACGTGGCGTTGCCCGGGTCGATGCGCTCGGGCGAGAACGCCAGGTGGAAGTCGGCGCCCGCGATGAGGCCGGACTCCTCCAGCAGCGGCCGCAGCACCTCCTCGGTGGTGCCGGGGTAGGTGGTCGACTCCAGCACCACCAGGGTGCCGGGCGCCAGGTGGGAGGCGATGGAGCGGGCCGCCGAGCGCACCGCGCCCAGGTCCGGGCCGCCCTCCTCAGAGAGCGGGGTGGGCACGCAGATCACGATGGCGCGCGCCCGGCCCAGGCAGGCGGGGTCGGCGGTGGCCGTGAACCCGGCACCGACCATCGCGGCCACGTCGGCGTCGGAGAGGTCGTCCACGTGCGAGCGGCCCTGGTTGAGGCCCTCCACGACGGCCCGGTTCAGGTCCAGGCCCGTGACCGACAGGCCGGAGGAGACGGCCTCGGCGGCCAGCGGCAGGCCGACGTAACCGAGGCCGAGGACCACCAGGTCGACACTCTCCGCGGAGGTCTGTTCGGGTACGGAAACTGAGTTGGAGGCTGCGGCATCCACTTCGCGGTCACACTCGCATTCGTTTGGTGAACGGGCGCACTGATTCAAGGACAGCCTGGGAAGGTGGGGTGTCCAAGTGTAGACAGCCGCGGCCCTGACTTACGGGATTTGGCCCGGTTCGGACATTTTCCGAAGTAGGGTGCGGTACGCCTGGCCGTAGTGGTAGGCGGCTTGTGTCCACGTTCGGTCGGTTCCGACATGCTTCCGACCGGCGCTGCCGTATGAAGCCCGCTTTTCTCGACTGTAAGCGAGTTTTGTCAGTACATCAGCGAGTTGTTCCGATTCGCCAGCCGGAGTTAACTCCCCCGTCACCCCCGGTTCCACAATCTCTCGCAAAGCCGGGAGGTCGCTGGCCACCACCGGGAGCCCGCCGGCCATGGCCTCCACCGGCTTGAGCGGGGTCACCAGCCGACACACCCGCTCGTCTCGGCGCGGCACCACGAACACGTCCAGCGCCGCGTGGTGCCGCCGGACCTCACCGGCCGGCACCCGCCCCGGGAAGTGGGCGAAGCCCTCCAGCCCCAGCCGCCCGGCCCGGTCACGCAGCGCGGGCAGCTCGGGGCCGTCCCCGACCACGAGCGCGTGCACCTCCTCGCCGCGCCCGCGCATCAACGCCACCGCGTCCAGCAGCACGTCCAGCCCCTCGTAGCCGAAACAGCTGGTCGTGGTGCCCACCACGCAGGCGTCCGCACCGATCCCCAGACCGCGGCGCACCCCCTCACCCGAGGGAAGGGGGTCGAGGAACGACACGTCCACGGCGTTGGGGACCACGAGCAGGCGCTCGCGCGGCACCCCCCGCGCCTCGATGTCGGCACGCATCGCCTCGCCCAGCGTCACCACCAGGTCCGCGGCCCGCATGCACTCCGTCTCGCTCGCGCGCTCGGCCCGGTAGAACGCGTCGTCCACGCTGCGGGAGGGGTCCCGCGAGAGCCAGGACTCCTCCAGGAAGCCCCGCACCTCGTACACCACCGGAAGGTCGTACCGGCGGCCCAGCTCCAGCGCCAGCCGCGCGTTGTGGTGGTTGCTCGCCGCGTGCAGCACGTCCGGGCGCAGCGCCTCCACCAGCGGAGCCGCCAGCCGTAGTCCCGCCGCCAGCTCACCGCGCGCGTCGGCGGGCGCCGTCCACGGCAGCAGGCGGTGGTACTCGATCCCGTCCACGGCCACCCGGGTGCGCGGGTCCAGGACCCCCTTGGTGAGCGGGTACCCGGCCCGCGTGACCACGTGCACCTCCATCCCCGCCTCGCGCTGGGCCGTGGCGATGCGGTGCGTGCGCTGGGTGTACCCCGCGTTGGTGTGCGGGAGCGCGTTGGTCACCAGGTGGAGGACGCGCAGCCCCGCCCCGGGGGAGGCGGGGCCCCCTCCGCCACGTCGGCGTTCATCTTCCGAAGGCTCCGGTCGCCGAGCGTTCACCGTGTCGTCGGGTCGCGTTCGCGGGCCACGGGTTACCTTGATTCGGTGATGGTCAGGCGACGAGGACGTGGGGACCACGCGCCCCGTGGCCAGAGCCGTCCGATACTCAGCGGCGGTGCGGTCGCGCCCCTCCGGGATCTGTTCCACCAGATCACGGGCGGTGTCGGCGTCTCCCGCAGCCAGGGAGGCCGCCACCATGCGGGCCACGCGCCGCGGCGGTGCGCCCTGCGCGGCATCCAGGACCGCACGGCGGGCCTCCTCGCGCCGCCCCTGGTCCCAGAGCCCGTAGGCGCCCGCCAGGCCCCCGGTCCGGGAAGCCAGTGCGCGGGCGCCGCGCCGCAGCGGGCCGGGCGAGAGCCGCAGCGCCAGCAGCGGCAGCCGCGCGGGATCGGACCTCAGGTGTCGCCAGGCCAACGTAGCGGTGAACGTCAGCGCTCGTACCCACCGGGTGCGCGGGCGCGGAATGCGGGGTCGGGAAGTCTGGGTGTCATGCACGGTCAGTCACACAACCACGCGAACGTGACCAAGTGGTGACACCACGGCGACGCGCGTGGGACGGCTCGGGCAAGGAACCGGGCCGACCGGCCGCGCCGGACGCCGCTTCCGTTCCCGCACGACCGACCCGCCCCTCCACCGCGCCCTCCACGGGCGCACACCACCCCAACAGCAAGGACAAGTGAGAGTCGTGGCAACGAGCGCTCCCCTGGGGAGTCAGGACACCGGCATCGTGCACATCGTCGGGGCACGGCCCAACTTCGTCAAAGCCGCCCCCGTCGTCTCGGCCCTGCGTGAGCGCGGCGCGCACCAGGCGGTCGTGCACACCGGACAGCACTACGACGACCGCATGTCCGCCGTGTTCTTCCGCGACCTGGGCCTGCCCACCCCCGACGTCGACCTCGGCGTCGGCTCGGGCTCGCACGCCGCCCAGACGGCCGCGCTCATGGTCGGCCTGGAGAAGGAATTCACCGAGCGGCGGCCCGGCATGGTCGTGGTCTACGGCGACGTGAACTCCACGGTGGCCGCCGCCCTCGTCGCCGCCAAACTCCACATCCCCGTCGCCCACGTCGAGGCCGGGCTGCGCTCCTTCGACGACACCATGCCCGAGGAGATCAACCGGCGCGTCACCGACCAGCTCAGCGACCTGTGCTTCGCCACCAGCCCCGAAGCCGTCGGCCACCTGGCCGCCGAGGGGATCTCCCCCCAGCGGGTGCACCTGGTCGGCAACCCCATGATCGACACCCTCCTGGACAACCTCGACCGCTTCGACGCCGACGCCCTGCGCTCCCGGCTCGACCTGCCCGAACGCTACGTCGCCGCGACCCTGCACCGGCCTGCCAACGTCGACGACCCGGCGACCGTGGCCCGCCTCGTCGCGCGGCTGCACGAGATCGCCGACGGCACCGACGTCGTCATGCCCGTACACCCGCGCGGCAAGGCCGCCTTCGACCACGCGGGGCTGGGCGACCACCCGCGCGTGCGCCTCCTCCAGCCCCTGGGCTACCTCGACTTCGTCGCGCTGGTCCGCGGCGCCGCCGCGGTCGTCACCGACTCCGGGGGCGTCCAGGAGGAGACCACGATCCTGCGCGTCCCCTGCCTGACCCTGCGCCCCAACACCGAACGGCCCGTCACCATCACCCACGGGACCAACCAGCTCGTCACCGAGGCCGACCTCCTCCAGGCCCTCGCCAAGGTCCTGGACGGCCGCGGCCCCGAGCGGATCGGCGACGACGGCCCCCCGCTCTGGGACGGCCGGGCCGGGCACCGTATCGCCTCCGTCCTCGCCCAGTGGTCCAGGTGAGCACCGTGAGAGACGCCGATCCGACCAGAAGAGGTGGCAGACCGTGAAACGGCGAGAACAGAGCCAGACCGAACAGCTCAAGCAGGCTCTCACCGAACGCGAGGCCCAGCTCCAGGAGGCGCGGGCCCGGCTGGCGTCCCTGGAGGCGTCGACCTCCCTCCAGGTGGGCCGCGCGCTGACGTCCGCCGCCAAGCGGCCCGGCCGCTCCCTGGTCCGCCTGCCCCGCGACCTCTACCGCCTCTGGCGCCGCAGTGGTGAGAGCCGCCACGTCCAGCGTCGGCAGAGCGCCGCGCCGATCCGCTCCTTCGACGCCGAACGCCAGGAGGCCCGCCTGCTCACCGGCCTGGCCGGGTTCGGCGAGGAGCGCCTGGTCGCCGCCACCGTCGTGGGCCCCGAGGTCCAGGCCGCCGTCGAGCCCTACATCCGCTGCGTGCCGCTGCGCCCGCACGACGCCCAGATCGTCATGGACGGTGTGGACGTCGACCTCGTCCTCGTCTCCTCCTCGGCCGCCGGCGCCGGGTCGCCCTGGGCCCACGTCGGCGACCCCGCCACGGCCGACCGCACCCGTGCCCTGCACTGGGTCCTGGAGGAGGCGGCCGCACGCGGCGTGCCGACCGTACTCCTGGACGACGCCCCGGCCCCTCCCGCCCTGCGCGCACTGGGCTTCGACCGCGTCCACGACGGCGACGCCGGCGTGCCCCTCCACCTGTTCAACCCGGTCGCCGCGGCACTGGCGACGGGCACCCGGGCCGTGTACGTCCGCGCTCGCGAGGACGAGCCGGTCCCCGAGATCCTCGCCGACCTCGGGGCGCGGGTCGTCGACGCCGACGCCCCCGACCTGGCCGAGGCCCTGCGCGCCGCCAACGTCGCGGTGGTCGCCGAGGGCACCCCCGCCACCGAACGCCTCCGCCGCCGCGCCCGCGCCTGCGGGGCCCGCGTGGTCGGACACACCCCCACGCCGGGCCCCGGGGCGGAGGACCTCGCGGTGTCCGTGCCCCGGCTGCGCGAGGACGGGCCCAGCGCCTCGCAGCAGCGCGCGCTGCTGCGCCAGGTGTTCCTCGACGAGGCCACCCCGGTCCGCCTGGCCGCCGTCCTCGACGGCCTCGACGTCGCGCCGGGCACCGCGGGCGCCAAGCTGCCGCTGCGCGGCCGACAGGTGGCGGTCCTCGCCGAGCCCGAGGGGGAGGCCGACGCCGAACGCCTGGCCGCCGAACTCCTCGCGTCCCGGCTGCGCCCCGCCGAGGTGGTCGTCCCCGCCGCCGCGGCGGCGCTGGAGGGGGTCAGGCGCCTGCGCTCGGAGGGGGTGGCCGTCCGCACCGTGCGCGACGGGGCGCCCGGCACCGACCGGTGGGCCGTCCTCGCCGAGAGGGCCTCCTCTCCCTGGGCACACCCCTGGCGCGGTAATCTCACCGAACAGCGCCTCGCCGACCTGGTGTGCGCGGCGGAGTGCTCGGGCGCCGACGCGGTCGGCACCCCCGACACCGACGGTGAGCCGTTCGACGGGCGCGGCTACTTCGACCGCCCTACCGAGCAGTACGTCTTCGTCGGCTCCGTCACCCCGGAGCTGGCGCGGACCGGACTGTTCAGGCGCGGGTGGGACCCCCGGGAGTGGAACCGCCGGGGCGGACGGCTCCTGGCGCTGGGGCAGGACCACGGCGCCGGAGGCGACGACCCCGCGCACACCGCCGCCTCCACCGGTGTGGTCGGTTGACCCCCGACCGCGCCGAACGCCCCGCAGGGGCAACCCGAAAGCATCCGAAGGGAAGAACGTGAGTACACCTCCTCCGCGCGCACTCCTGTACGGGGACGTGGACCTCAACATCATCGACGGCTCCGCGATCTGGGCGCAGTCGATGGCGCAGGCCCTGGTCGCCGCCGGATGCCAGGTCACCCTCCTGTTGAAGGCGCCGGTGCGCACCGACCGCCTGACCGCGCCCCTCACCCGGACGCCCGGGGTCCGGCTGCTGCGGCCCTACGAGGACGAGCTCCTGCCCGACCTGGGGCCGCGCGGGCTCACCCCGGAGCAGGCCGTGGAGCTGATCACCCGCCAGGACGGCCGGTCGCGCTTGGACCTGGTGGTCGTCCGGGGTAGACGCCTGGCCGGGCTGGCCGCGCAGGAGGAGTCCCTGTCCGGGCGGCTGTGGACCTACCTCACCGACTTCCCGCACAGCGTCTCCGAGTTCACGGCCACCGCCACCGCCGAGCTCACCGACATCGCGCTGGCCTCCCGGTTCCTGCTCTGCCAGACCGAGGAGCTGCGGGCGTTCCTGGAGTCGTCGGTCCCCGCGGCCTGCGGCCGGTCCGTCCTGTTCCCGCCGGTGGTCGTGGTCCCCGACGGCGTGCGCGCCCAGGGCGAGGTGCACGCGCGCACCCGCCTGGCCTACACCGGCAAGTTCGCGCCCAAGTGGAACACCCTGGAGATGACCTCCCTGCCCGCCGAGCTGGAGCGGCTGGGCGTGGAGTCCGAGATGGTGATGATCGGCGACAAGATCCACGCCGACCCCGCCGACTGGGCCAAGCGGATGCGCAAGGCCCTGGAGGGCACCCCGGGCGTGGACTGGCGCGGCGGCATGTCGCGCGCCGACGCGCTGCGCCAGGCGGCCGAGTGCGACTTCGGGCTCTCCTGGCGCGACCCGTCGATGGACGCCAGCCTCGAACTGTCCACCAAGGTGCTCGAACTGGGGGCGCTCGGCCTGCCCGTGGTGCTCAACCGCACCCCCATGCACGAGGCGATGCTCGGCGCCGACTACCCGCTCTTCGCGGGGACGGACACCGCCTCGGTGGCGTCGGTCGTCGCCCGCGCCCACGCCGACCGCTCCGTCTACGCCGAGGCCGCCGACCGCTGCCGGGAGGCCGCCGCCGACCACGCCTTGGACCGCGCCGCCGAGCGCCTGCGCGCCTGCCTGGCCGAGGCCCTCCCGCCCGCGCCCGCCGGCACCGACCCCGAGCTTCCGCTCAAGGTCGTGGTGGCCGGGCACGACCTCAAGTTCTTCACCCGGCTGGCGGAGTACCTGGAGTCGCTGCCCGGACTCGACGTGCGCATCGACCAGTGGGAGGGGCTGCGCACCCACGACCAGTACCGCTCCCGCGAGCTGGCCGGCTGGGCGGACGTGGTGATCTGCGAGTGGTGCGGGCCCAACGCCCTCTTCTACGCCAAGTGGAAGCGCCCCGACCAGCGGCTGGTGGTGCGCCTGCACCGGTTCGAGCTCTACGCGGAGTGGCCGCGCAAGCTCGACATCGACAAGGTGGACGCGGTGGTGTGCGTCAGCCCCCACTACGCCGACCTCACGCGCGACATCACCGGCTGGCCCGACGACAAGGTGATCGTCGTCCCCAACTGGGTGGACGACGCGCAGTTGGACCGGCCCAAGCTCGCCGGGGCGGAGTACTCCCTGGGCATGGTCGGGATCGCCCCCTCGCGCAAGCGCCTGGACCGGGGGCTGGACGTGCTCGCCGAACTGCGCCGGATGGACCCCCGGTACACGCTGTCGGTGAAGACCAAGCAGCCGTGGGACTACTGGTGGATCTGGAACCGGCCGGAGGAGCGCTCCTACTTCGAGCGCGTCTACCGGCGTATCCAGCGCGACGAACTGCTCTCCCCGGCCGTGGTGTTCGACCCGTTCGGCCCGGACGTGGCCACCTGGCTGCGACGGGTGGGGTTCATGCTCTCCACCAGCGACGACGAGTCCTTCCACCTGGCGCCCGCCGAGTGCGCGGCCTCGGGCGGGGTCCCCGCCCTGTTGCCGTGGCCGGGGGCGGACACGATCTACGACCCGCACTGGATCCACGACGACGCCGTGGCGATGGCGGAGGCCGTCCACGCGACCGTGTCCGAGGGGCGGTTCGCCGAGGAGGCCGAGCGGGCCCGCTCGGAGGTGGTGTCGGCCTACGGGCTCTCCCGCGTGCGGTCCCTGTGGACCGAACTCGTGGTGAGCGGCAAGGTGCCGCAGTCGACGGAGTCGCGTTCGGTGGCCTGACCGCTCAGAACGGGCCGGCCATCTTCGTCAGCCCCTCCCCGCCGGAGGGGAGGAACAGGGCGAACGTGGTCGGATGGGTCTGCACCAGTTCGATGCGGGCGCCCTCGGCCTCGGCGATGTGCCGGGCCAGGGCCAGGCCCAGCCCGGTGCCGCCGCCGCCGCTGACCTCGCGGTCGAAGATGCGCCCGGCCAGCTCCTCGGGTACGCCCTCGCCCTCGTCGCTCACCTCCACGCGCACGGAGTTTCCGGTGAGCACGCGGCGGACGGTGACCGTGCCCGCGCCGTGCTTGTAGGCGTTCTCCACGAGGGTGGCGACGATCTGCGTGAGGTCGCCGGGCACGGTCATCGCGGTCAGCCCGTCCTCGCCCGCGAGCACCAGTTTCCGGCGCTCCTGCCGGAAGACGGGCTGCCACTCCTCGCGGACACCGCGGAGGACGGGGTCGAGTTCCACGGCCTCCACCTCGGGGTTCTGGCTCTTGCGGGCCCGCCCCAGCAGGCTCTCGACGGTCTCCACGAGGCGCTCGGTCTGGGCGAGGGCGGCCTCGCCCTCCTCGCGCACGGCGTCGGGGTCGTCGGCGACGGCGACGATCTCCTCCAGGCGCATGGTGAGGGCGGTGAGCGGGGTGCGCAGTTGGTGGGAGGCGTCGGTGGCGAAGTGGCGTTCGGTGGCGATCAGCCCCGCGATGCGCTCGGCGCTGCGGTCGAGCACCTCGGCGACCCGGTCGGCCTCGGGGATCCCGTAGCGGTGGCCCCAGGGGGTGGTCACGCCCGAGCCCAGGCGTTCGGCGGTCGCAGCCAGGTCGACCAGGGGCAGGGTGAGCCTGCGGGCCTGGAGCACGGACAGGCCGACGGCCACGCCGAGCGCCAGCAGGGACAGCGACCCGATGCCCAGCCAGGCGCGGAGCACGCTCTCCTGGGCGCTCTGCGCGCTGACCCAGATCTCGACGAGGGTGCCCTCCTCGGTGACGGTCTGGGCCATCAGGGTCTCCGGCCCCCCGGGGCGGCCCGGGGCGAGCGACGCCGGGCCGGACGTCACCGGTTCCTCGCCCTCGCGAGTGACGCGGATGTACCGGTTCGCGGATGTGGCGCCCAGGAGCGGGCGGTCGACGATGTCCTCGTGGCTGAGCTGGTGGTCGGCCTCCACGCCGACGACCTCGGCCTCGGACTGGAGCTGGCGGACGGTCTCGTTGTAGACGAGGTTGTAGGTGAGCGCGCCCAGGGGCAGCCCGAGCAGCATGATGGCGATGACGGTCACCACCAGGGTGGAGAAAACCATCCGCCTGCGCATGTCACCTCACGTTCGTGCGACCCGGGCGGGCGATGCGCGCCGAGCGCGTGGATCCGGCCCGCTCAGTCCCGCTCGAACCGGAATCCCACGCCCCGAACGGTCGTGATGTAGGACGGCTGGTTGGCGTCGTCGCCGAGTTTGCGCCGCAGCCAGGAGATGTGCATGTCCAGGGTCTTGGTCGATCCCCACCAGTTGGTGTCCCACACCTCGCGCATGATCTGCTCGCGTGTGACGACCTTTCCGGCGTCGCGTACCAGCACGCGCAGCAGGTCGAACTCCTTGGTGGTCAGTTGCAGTTCGCGGTCGCCGAGCCAGGCCCGGCGGGAGTCGTTGTCGATCCGTACGCCGTGGACGACCGGGACCTCGGCCCCGCCCCGGCGCAGGAGGGCCCGGACACGGGCGAGGAGCTCGGCCAGGCGGAAGGGCTTGGTGACGTAGTCGTCGGCCCCGGCGTCGAGGCCGACGACGGTGTCGACCTCGTCGGCACGGGCCGTCAGGATGAGGATCGGAGTCCCGTGACCCTCGGCGCGCAGCCGACGTGCCACCTCGAGCCCGTCCATTTCCGGCAACCCGAGGTCCAGGACCATGAGGTCTATGTCTCCCCCACGGGCACGGTCGAGTGTCTCAATGCCGTTGACGGTCACGTCAACCGTGTAGCCCTCGCGGCGGAGTGCGCGCGCGAGGGGCTCGGAGATCGAGACATCGTCTTCGGCCAGCAAAACGCAGGTCATGGTCCTGATCGTAGGTCCCGGGTCGTGCATTTCCCTATTATGCGCGCCGGATGTCCCAGGGTTGGTCGAAAATGCGCTATTCACATAACGGTCAAATGGTGATAAGCGTTATTTGTTTAATATTCTTTGCTTTCTCGTGATAAAACTGGGAAGCTGGTTCGCGCGTGGGCGGCCCGTCGGGGCCGGCCCCGGTCCGAGCATCCGAGGAGTCCTACGTGCACCCCCGCCACCCCGAACCCGGGCGCGGCTTCGGCCCCCCGCCCCACCCTCCCCAGGGGCCTCCGCCCCCTCCCGGCCCCACACCGCCCCAGCCGCCCCCGAAGCCCCCCGGTCGCTACGGGACCGGGACGGTGGCGGTGCTCGCGGTCATCGCCGTCCTGGCAGGCGGCTCCTTCCTCGGCGGCGGCCTCTTCCTCGGAAGGTCCGTGTTCGACGGCCCCGCCCAGGGGGAGGACGTCCCGTCGGCCCCGCCCTCCGCGACCCCTCCAGAGGAACCGACACCGGAGCCCGAACCGGAGCCGACGCCTTCCCCGGAGCCGACCCCCACTGAGGCGCCGGAGCAACTCATCACCGCCCCCGAACTGGTCGAGGAGCTCGATGGCGACTTCGACATCAGCGACCGGCTCAACATCACCGCGGACGTGTGCTCCACGGCAGAGGGCGAGCAGCCCGCCCCGCTCCAGTGCACGACGGCGATGGACACGAACCTCATGCGCGTCGTCGCCTTCGACGGCGCCGGCCTCGCCCTGCTGGCCGCTGCGGCACTGGAGGGGCGGGAGGACTCGGATCTCGTCGATGTGCGCAGCGCCTGCCACTTCGTGCTCCTCTGGTTCGACGAGGAGGGCGTGATGGGCCAGGAGGAGCGCGACGGCATGGTCACCGCCACGGAGGAGATCAGCGGCTGCTCCTGAATTCCGGCGGACCGGACCCGCGGTGGGGCGCACCGCCGGAGCGGCGCGCCTCTACCATGGACCCGTACGCCCGTCGACCCCTCGGAGGCCCTCCGTGTTTCCCTCTGGCCAGGACCCGTACGACCCGGACGGGGCGAGCGGCGGACGCGGCGGGCCGCCCCGCGGCGGGCTCTTCGGCTTCGGAGCCCACTTCGACGCCCTGCACCCCGACGCGCCCGCGCCGCGCAAGGTCGCGATCGTGCGCACCCTCATGTTCATCGGCGGCGCCTGCGGACTCGCCCTGTCCGCGATGTTCCTCATGGGGACGGCCATGCCCCCGGAGGCCGTGGACCAGGCGGTGGCCGAGCAGGCGGAGATCGCCGCGGACCAAGGCGTCGAACTCGCGGTCACCGCCGAGGCGATGCGCTCGGTGATGGCGGTCATGGCGGTGGTCACCGGTGTGTACGGCCTGCTGTCCACCTTCCTGGCCTCCCGCGTGCGGCGGCGCACGGTCGGCGTGTTCTGGGGCATCGTGGCCTTCCAGACGGCCGCCGCCCTCATCCTCGGCTGGGCGGTCCTCGGCGGGGACCTCCTGTCCCTGGTACCGCTGGGCTTCGCGGTCACCATGGCGGTGTTCATGTTCTCCCGCGAGGGGCGCGCCTACTACGGCCTGCTCTGACCGCTCAGCCCTCCTCGGCGCCCTCCTCGCGTCCGAACGGCCACCGCCCCGCACGGGCCGGCAGCGGCGGGCGCACCGCCACCTCGGTCCACCGCCGGGCGAGCAGGGAGCGCACCGACGCCGGACCGGGATCCCCCTCGGGCGGGCGCACCCCGCCCTCCCTGTTCTCCAGGCCCAGGCAGGCCCGCAGCAGCTCCCCGGACGCGGGGCGCTCGTCGGGGTCCTTGGCCATCGCCGCCGTCACCAGGCGCTCCAGCCCCGGCGGCAGGTGGTCCAGGTCGGGCTCCTCGAACATCACCCGGCGCGCCATCTCCTTGGGGTGGGCGTGCCCGAACGGGTCGTGCGCCGCGGCGGCGAACGCCACCGTCGCCCCCCACAGGAACACGTCCGCCTTCTGCGTGGTGGGCTGGCGCCCGTACTGCTCCGGGCTCATCCACCCCGGAGTGCCCAGCTTGTCGACCCGGTGCGCGATCCGCTCGTCGGACAGCGCCTCCGGCGACGGCAGGTGCAGGTCGCGGTAGGCGCGGCGCATCCGGCGCAGCCTGATCCACTTGGTGGGGTCGGGGTCCTCCACCGGGTGCGCGATACCGAAGTCCAGGATCTTGGGCCCCCGCGCGGACAGCACCACGTTGCTCGGCTTGAGGTCGCGGTGCACCACTCCGGCGTCGTGGACGGCCCGCAGCGCCTCGGCGGTCCCGGCCGCCAGGCCGAGCAGCATCCCGCCGCGCAGCCGGCCGAAGCGCTCCACGTGGCGGCGGAGTGTGGGACCTGGCACGTACTCGGTGATGATCCACGGCCGCTCGGCCTCGACGTCGGCACGGACGAACCGTGCCACCGACGGGCTGTTGACCCTCGCCAGGAGCCGCGCCTCGTGCGCGAAGCGCTCACGGAAGCGCCGGTCGTCCGCCTGGGCGGCGTGCACCACCTTCACGGCCAGATAGCCGCTCACACCGGGGGACTCGGCGGCGTAGACCGTCCCCATGCCGCCCGCGCCCACCCGGCCGCGGATCCGGTGCCCGCCGATGGAGCGCGGGTCGTCGTCTTCGAGGGGGGCGAGTCTGCGAATACCGCGTGCCTTCATCGCGTGGTCCGATCCGTGGGGGATGTGGTCCCGGGATCCTACTCCCTCCCCTCACCGCCGGGCCGGTGACCAGCGCGACTTCTCCGCCGGTCCGGACGGGGACGGACCGGCGCCGGGCACGGCCCGCGCGCACCGGGAACCACCGCGCCGCCGCGAGCATCCAAACCCGAACCGGAGTGGTACACATACAGCGGGATCGGTTGTCCTTCGCAATCCGAAAAGGGGCGCCATGGAGTTCACCCTCGCCGACGGCTCGACCGTTCAGGTCACGGCCGCGGCCTCCCGGGCACTGCACGAGGCGGCCCCGATCCCACAGCTCCCCGGCGTCCTGCGCCTGCGCAGCCACACCCCCGGTGAGGCGGTCCGGTCCCTGGCCGACCAAGGGCTCGCCACCCGGGACCGCCGGGTCCGGACCCTGGTGCTCACCCAGCGCGGGATCGGCCTCCGCAACCTGCTGGCCCACACCCCCGGCGCCGTGGCCGACGACATGCCGCGCCGCCTCAGCGTGCACCCCGAGGTCGCGGAGGGGACCGCGCGGCGGCTCGCCGAGGCCCACCGTGCCGGGCCCCGGTACCGGCCGAGCCGACCGCCCGCGCGGAAGGGGAGCGGCGCCGGCCAGGGGCTGTGGGTGCTCCTCGGCGTGTGCGGCGTGGGAGCGGTCGGCCTCACGGCGCTGGCGGCGATCGGCGCAATCGCCGCTGTCTTCCTCATCGTCGTCGTCACGGGTGTGGCGGTCGGCGGGGCCGCCGTCCTGCGGGGGATCGCCGCGCCGGTGTCCGGCACCACGCGGCAGGGCCCGGCCCTGGAACTCACCGACCGCGCGCGGGAGGACGACGCCCTCCTGCGCGACATGAGGGACTGGTACGTGGCCCCCGCCATGCTGGACACCCCGGCCCGCGCCCTCCTCGCCCGCGCCCAGGCCGCCGTCGACTCCGTGCTGGCCTCCTCCCTGCACAACCAGGGCCTGCTGCTGGACACCGTGCGCAACCGGGTCGTCCTGGCCGACGTGGAGTGGGGCCTGGCCGACAGCCTGCGCGGCCACACGCGCACCCGGCGCACGATGGCGAGCACCCCCACCCCGGGGGAGCACAGCCGCCGCGCCGCCGCCCGCGCCAGGGAGGCCCTGGAGGAGGACGCCGCCCGGGTGGAGGCGCGCGTGCGCGTGCTGGAGGACTACGCGGGCAAGGTCCGCGAGGCGGAGATGGAGCGCTACGACCGCCAGGCCGCCGCGCGGCTCGACGCCCTGGCCGTGGAGGCGGGGACCGACCACACGCAGCAGGACGACGCGCTCTCCGCCCTGGTCCAGGCCCAGGAGCTGGCCCTGCGGCTGGCCTCCCTCACCGGCGACGGGCTCGACGGACCGGCCCTGGAGGAGGGGCGCTGAGAGCGGCGGCGGTCCCGAACGTCGGTCCGCTCTGGCAGGCTCGAAGGGAGAGGAGGGACGTACATGACCCCCGAACAGTTCGTCGACGCCGCCCTCTGGTTCCCGGAGACGTCCGAGAGCGAGCCCTTCGGCCCCGGAGGCCTCGTCTACAAGGTGGCCGGGCAGAAGATGTTCGCGCTGCTCATGGACAGGAAGGCGGGACCGGCGGCCAACCTCAAGTGCGATCCGGCGCTCGCCCTGGAACTGCGCGACCAGTTTCCGGCGGTGACCCCCGGCTACCACATGAGCAAGCGACACTGGAACACCGTCCTCCTGGACGGGACCGTGCCCGACGACGAACTCGTGGAGATGCTGCGGCACTCCTACGTGCTCGTCGCCCGCAGCCTGCGCCGGGCCGACCGCGACCGCGTGCTCGCCGCCCTGGGCGACGGTGCGCCCGACATCTCGGACGCACCGGCCCAGGGAGGGCCCGCGGCGCAGAACGAGTGACCGACCGGGAAAGGTGACGAACCGGTGTCCGACACCCCCTTCCGCCCCTCCGTCGTCCAGGGCGTCCTCGAACGGATCACCTATGCCAACGAGGACAACGGGTACACCGTCGCCAAGGTCGACACCGGCAAGGGCGCACACGACCTCCTCACCGTCGTGGGCAGCCTCGCCGGGGTCCAGCCCGGCGAGGCCCTGCGCATGCAGGGCCGGTGGGGGTCCCACCCGCAGTACGGGCGCCAGTTCCAGGTGGAGGACTACACCACCGTCCTGCCCGCCACCGTGCAGGGCATCCGCCGCTACCTCGGCTCCGGCCTCATCAAGGGCATCGGCCCCAAGATGGCCGAGCGGATCGTCGGACACTTCGGCACCGACGCCCTGGACGTCATCGAGCAGACTCCCGAGCGGCTCATCGAGGTCCCCGGGCTCGGCCCCAAGCGCACCAGGTCCATCGCCGACGCCTGGGAGGAGCAGAAGGCCATCAAGGAGGTCATGGTCTTCCTCCAGGGTGTGGAGGTCACCACGTCCCTGGCCGTGCGCATCTACAAGAAGTACGGCGACGCGTCGATCGACATCGTCCAGAAGGAGCCCTACCGGCTGGCCTCCGACGTGTGGGGGATCGGGTTCAAGACCGCCGACACCATCGCCCAGGCGGTCGGCATCCCGCACGACAGTCCCCAGCGGGTGATGGCCGGGATCCAGTTCACGCTCTCGGAGTCCACCGGCGACGGCCACGTCTACCTGCCGGAGGAGCGGCTCATCTCCGCCTCCGTGAAGATCCTCGGCGTGGACACCGGGCTGGTGATCGAGTGCGTGGAGGAACTCGTCGCCACCGAGGGCGTGGCCCGCGAGACGGTCCCCGGCCCCGAGGGCGAGCCGGTGCGCGCCGTCTACCTTCTGCCCATGCACCGGGCCGAGATCGGCCTGGCCTCCGGCCTGCGCTCCCTGCTGGAGCACCCCCTGGACCGGCTGTCGGCCTTCTCCGGCGTGGACTGGGAGGTGGCCCTGGGCTGGCTGCGCGAGCGCACCCGGGTCGAACTCGCCGCGGCCCAGCGGGCGGCCGTGCGCACCGCCCTCACCCAGAAGGTGTGCGTCCTCACCGGCGGGCCGGGCTGCGGCAAGTCCTTCACGGTGGCCTCCGTCGTCACCCTCGCCGCGGCCAAGCGCGCGAAGATCGTCCTGGCCGCGCCCACGGGACGCGCCGCCAAGCGCCTCACCGAACTCACCGGGGTGGAGGCCTCCACCGTCCACCGCCTCCTCGAACTCCGTCCCGGAGGCGACGCCGCCTACGACCGCGACCACCCCCTCGACTGCGACCTCCTCGTGGTCGACGAGGCGTCCATGCTCGACCTCATCCTGGCCAACAAGCTCGTCAAGGCGGTGCCGCCGGGCGCGCACGTCCTGTTCGTCGGCGACGTCGACCAGCTCCCCTCCGTGGGGGCCGGGCAGGTACTGCGCGACCTCCTGGAAGAGGGGTCGCCCGTCCCCAGCGTCCGCCTCACCCACGTGTTCCGCCAGGCCCAGCAGTCCGGCGTGGTCACCAACGCCCACCGCGTCAACACCGGCGAGCGCCCCGAGTTCGAGGGCATGGACGACTTCTTCCTCTTCCCCTGCGAGGAGGCCGAACAGGCGGCCGAGCTCACCGTCGACGTCGTCGCCCGCCGCATCCCCCGCAGGTTCGGGCTCGACCCCCGCCGGGACGTGCAGGTCCTCACCCCCATGAAGGGCGGACCGGCCGGAGCCGCCCAGATCAACACCGCGCTCCAGGCCGCCGTGACCCCGCCCGGCGAACACGTGCCCGAACGCCGCTTCGGCGGCCGGATCTTCCGGGTCGGCGACAAGGTCACACAGATCCGCAACAACTACGAGAAGGGGGAGAACGGCGTCTTCAACGGGACGCTGGGCGTGGTCACCGGCCTCGACCAGGTCGCCCAGGAGGTGACGGTGCGCACCGACGAGGACGAGGAGATCACCTACGACTTCGCCGAACTCGACGAACTCGCGCACGCCTACGCCATCACCGTGCACCGCTCCCAGGGCAGCGAGTACCCCGCCGTGGTCGTGCCCGTCACCACCAGCGCGTGGATGATGCTCCAGCGCAACCTGCTCTACACCGCCATCACCCGGGCGAAGAAGCTGGTGGTCCTGGTCGGATCCCGCCGCGCGCTCGCGCAGGCCGTGCGCAACGCCTCCTCCGGCCGCCGGTTCACCTCGCTCGCGTACAGGCTGGAAAATCTGGGAAAGGTTTCCGTTTCCACCCCGGAAACCGACAGTGGTGACTAAGGTGGCGGGAGTTTCCCCGTTCCGCCCGGAACGGGACCCGGACCCCACCGGACGCCGGCGCTCTGCACACTCCCCTCGGAGAGCGACGGCACCCCGGGCACCGTTCCTCCCCTCTGCGGACGGTGCCCGGGCTGTGCTTATGGCTCCTCGCAAGCTCGGAGCGTGCTCGGGCGCCCCGAGGCCGGCGTCTTCGTCGTCGCTACCGCCCCTGCTCGTTCCTCGCAGCGGCGGAGACTCCTCCTGCAGACACCGGCGGCGCCCTCGCGCTCTGTGCTTATGGCTCCTCGCAAGCTCGGAGCGTGCTCGGGCGCCCCGAGGCCGGCGTCTTC